>NZ_CP136862.1:3396237-3708485 GCF_045689225.1 Methylocapsa polymorpha
GCCCGCTCAGAGCCCGTCGAACAGCGCCGTCGACAAATAGCGCTCGGCGAAGGACGGAATGATAAGAACAATGTTCTTGCCCTCGAATTCCGGCCGCAGCCCCACTTCGATCGCGGCGGCGATGGCCGCGCCGGAGGAAATGCCGACCGGAATTCCCTCGATGCGCGCCACGAGGCGGGCGGTGTCGAAGGAGGTCTGGTTGCCGACGGTGACGACTTCGTCGATCAGCGAACGGTCCAGGATGGCCGGCACGAAGCCTGCGCCTATGCCTTGTATCTTATGCGGCCCCGGCTGGCCGCCCGAGAGAACCGGCGAATCTTCCGGCTCGACGGCGATGATCTTCAGGCTCGGCCGGCGCGGTTTCAAGACCTGGGCGACGCCGGTGATCGTCCCGCCGGTGCCAACTCCAGACACGAAGGCGTCGATTTCGCCTTCTGTATCGTTCCAGATTTCTTCGGCCGTGGTCAGCCGATGGATTTCCGGATTAGCCGGATTTTCGAACTGTTTCGGAATGACGGAGTCCGGCGTCGACTCGGCGAGTTCCTGCGCCCGCGCGATCGCGCCTTTCATCCCCTGCGGCGCCGGCGTGAGGACGAGCTCCGCGCCGAGAAGAGCCAGCATCTTGCGGCGTTCGAGCGACATGGATTCCGGCATGACGAGAATGAGCTTGTAGCCGCGGGCGGCGGCGACGAAGGCCAGGGCGATGCCGGTGTTGCCGGATGTCGGCTCGATCAGCGTCGTCTTGCCGGGCGTGATCTTGCCGGCCGCTTCCATGACCGAGATCATATGGACGCCGATGCGGTCCTTCACGCTGGCGATCGGATTGAAGAATTCGAGCTTCGCTAGGAGATTGGCCTTGACGCCTTTTTCCTTGGCGAGCTTTTGCAATCGAACGAGCGGCGTGTTGCCGATTGTGTCGATGATCGAATCATAGATGCGGCCGCGTCCTGGCGCCTGCGCGGGAATAGGGCTTGCTGCCTTCTTTGCGGCGGTCTGCGCCATAGGTCCTTGCTCCAAATGAGTTAGCTCGAATGAACGAGAGAGCATCGTATATCGGATGTCCGCCGGCGCCGAGAAGAATAGACCGCAGCGCTTCGAAAACGCGGTGAATTCATCTCCCCGGAGCAGCCATCCGATCAAGCTCGACGCGCGCGGCCGTCGGCGGGATGTCTTGAGGCGCGGGGGCCGGCGACAAGGGAGCATTCGCTAGAAGCCCAATGCGTCGAGGCCATCATAGAGCGACGGCCTCGAGCGCTGATATTCAGTCCGCCTCCGGCTCGGAAGGCGAATGAATCAGCCTTGCGGCTGAGGAACAATCCGCAGATAGGGGCGCGGCGCGGTCCAACCGTTCGGGAATTTCTTCTTCGCATCCTCGTCCGACACCGATGGGACGATGATCACGTCTTCGCCACTCTTCCAGTTGACCGGCGTCGCGACCTGATGCTTTGAGGTGAGTTGCAATGAATCGATCACGCGAAGCACTTCGTCGAAGTTGCGGCCGGTGCTCGCGGGATAGGTCAGCGTCAGCTTGATCTTCTTGTCCGGCCCGATGATGAAGACTGAACGCACGGTCAGCGTGTCGCTCGCATTCGGATGGATCATGCCATAGAGATTGGCGACCTTGCGGTCGGGATCAGCGATCAAGGGGAAATTGAGCGCGTGGCCTTGGGTTTCCTTGATGTCGTTCGCCCATTGCTCATGACTGGCGAGCTGATCGACGCTGAGGCCGAGAACCTTGACATTGCGCTTGTCGAATTCAGGTTTCAGCTTCGCGGTGTAGCCAAGCTCCGTCGTGCAGATCGGGGTGAAGTTCTTCGGATGCGAAAACAAGACCGCCCAAGAATCCCCGATCCAGTCGTGAAAATGGATATGCCCTTCGGTCGTATCGGCTTCGAAATCGGGGGCGATGTCGCCAAGTTGAAGTGCCATCTCAATTACTCCGAAATTGTCCTGCTGAACGGTTACGCCTGAACTCATCCGCGCCCGGCATGCCGCGTCAGCCCATTTTTGAGACCAGGCGCTCCCTGACCGAGAGAGTATAAAGTCTAGCCTTTATGTCAACAAACAAAACGCGGCGCCTAGAATGATTCTATGTGACCGAACGGCGCCTTATCGCTTGTCCATTGTTTTTGCGGGGCTCAGGCGGCCCGGGCGAGTCCGCCTGCCGCGGCCAAGCCTTTGTCGAGATCGGCAAGGATGTCGTCGATATGCTCGATGCCGACCGAAAGGCGGACATAGCCTTCTGAAACTCCGGTCGCCAGCTGTTCCTCGGAGGTCAGCTGCGAATGGGTCGTGGTAGCGGGGTGAATGGCGAGGCTGCGCGAGTCGCCAATATTGGCGACATGGTAGAAGAGCTCGAGATGATCGATAAATTTGCGCCCCGCTTCGGCGCCGCCCTGGAGTTCGAACCCGACAAGGCCGCCATAGCCGCCGGAGAGATATTTATCGGCCCGCTCCCGCGCCGCGCCGGTCTGGAGCGACGGATAGATCACTTTCGTAACCTCGGGCTTTTTCAGCAGATAATTCGCGACCGCCTTGGCGTTCTCGGCATGGCGCTCAATCCTCAGCGCAAGCGACTCGATGCCCTGTAGAATAAGAAAAGCGTTGAAGGGGGAGAGCGGCGCGCCGAGATCGCGGAGCAAGGTCGTGCGCGCCTTGATGATATAGGCGACGGGTCCGAGCGGCTTCACCGCCTCGGTCCAGACCGCGCCATGATAGCTCGGATCCGGCGTGTTCAAGGCGGGCTGGCGCTCCTTGAATTGCTCCCAGTCAAAATTGCCGCCGTCGACGATCAGACCGCCGATCGAATTTCCGTGGCCGCCGAGATATTTCGTGGCCGAATAGACGACGATCGCGGCGCCATGCTCGATCGGGCGCGAAAGAACCGGCGCAGCGGTGTTGTCAACGATGAGAGGGACGCCGAATTCGCGGCCGATCGCGGCGACCTCGGCGATCGGAAAGACGATGAGCTTCGGATTTGGAAGAGTCTCGGCGTAATAGGCGCGGGTGCGGGCGTCGGTCGCGCGGCGAAAATTCTCGGGGTCGCTCGGATCGACGAAGCGGACCTCGATCCCCTGATCTTTCAGCGTATTGGCGAAGAGATTCCACGTGCCGCCATAGAGATCCGTCGAGCTGACGATATTGTCGCCGACCCGCGCGAGATTTTGCACGGCGAAGGCCGAGGCCGCCTGGCCGGAGGCCAGCGCGAGGGCCGCGACGCCGCCTTCGAGCGCCGCCACGCGCTGTTCGAGCACGTCGACGGTCGGATTGCCGATGCGGGTATAAATATTGCCGAGCTCTTTGAGCGCGAAGAGATCGGCGGCGTGTTGCGTGTCGCGAAACTGATAGGATGTCGTCTGATAGATCGGCACGGCGACTGCGCCCGTCGCCGGATCGGCGCGCCAGCCTGCGTGCAACGCGAGTGTTTCCGGCCTTTTTGATTGCCACGCCATAGCTGTTCTCCTCGAGATTTTGGGTCGGACGATGAAACCGAAGACAAGGCGGCGCAGTGGGATGGCTCGCGCCGAGCCCTCGGCTCGGATGGGCGTCAGATCGTATAAGTAAAGGAATCGTAGGCGAGCTGGCTCAAGATCTGATTCATGTTTCTCGCCGGCTCGGCGCATCCGGCGGCGCCGACCGCGCGGGCCGGAACGCCTGCCATAGTCGTATTGGGCGGCACCGGATGCAAGACGACCGAACCGGCGGCGATGAGCGAACATGCGCCAATTTCAATATTGCCGAGAATCTTGGCGCCGGCGCCGATCATCACGCCGCGCCGGACTTTCGGGTGCCGGTCGCCGACTTCCTTCCCGGTGCCGCCGAGCGTCACATTCTGCAGGATCGACACATTGTCGTCGATGACGCTCGTCGCGCCGACGACGAGACCGGTTGCATGGTCGAGAAAAATGCCCTTGCCGAAGCGCGCCGCCGGATTGATGTCGGTCTGGAACACGTCGGACGACCGGCTCTGCAGATAAAGCGCGAAATCATTGCGGTTGTTGAGCCACAGCCAATGCGCGAGCCGATGCGTCTGAATCGCATGGAACCCCTTGAAATAGAGGAAGGGTTCGATCAGACGCTCGCACGCGGGATCCCTGTCGAGGACCGCCACGATGTCGGCCCGGAACGCTGCCCCGATCTCCGGGTCGTCGGCGAGGGCCTGGCTGAAAACATCGGCGATCAGATAGGCCGGAACCGCCTCATTGCCGAGCCGCGCCGCGATGCGGTGAACGACTGCGTCCTCGAAGCTGGCGCGGTTCAGAATCGAATTCACGAAGAGAGGCGCCAGGACGCGTTCGCGAGAAAACGCGTCTTCGGCTTCCTGGCGCAGGCGCGTCCATAGAGCGTTGGAGGCCGTGAATTCCGTTGGCGCGGCTTCAAGCGGTTCCGGATTGGCTATCAGGGTCATCTGTCCGATCGTCCGTCGGCTCATGGGCGCGAACTCCTGTATAGAGAACGCGCCTCGACCTCGCCAGCGCGCCTTAGGCAAAGACCTGGATGCGTGCTTGTCGCCGGCCCAATGAGATGTCGGCGGTCGAGCGCGGCGCGGGCCGTTGAACAGGGCGTAGCTTACCCTATAAATTTAATAGACGAAATCAATTTGTCGATTGCGGTCTTGTCGGCGATGGGCGAGCGCAAAATATGCGCCACGCTAGCCCCGGCGGCTCAAGGCTCGGCTTCCTTTCGAACCGCGTAGCGAAAATCGCAGTGATCGCCGCCCTCCATGATGGTCTTGGTTCGCGTCAGGCGGATGTTAGGATTGAATCCGATGCAAAAGGCCTTGTCGCGATTGCAGGACAAAACCGCGCCGAGTTCGGGAATGCCCAGCTCGCGATACATTTCGGCGTAGCGGCAGCGGACCACGTCGAATTCAAGGCGGTCCGCTTCACGCAGTTTGAGATCGATCGCCAGGGCGTCGCCCTGTTGCCAAATGGGCAATATCTCGGCATAGGCCAGAAGGTCTGGGCCGTTCTCTTGCGCCGGGCCGCGTGTTTGCTCAGCGAATTTTTCGCCCGCCGTCTCGGCGAGACGGATGACCGCTTTTGTAAGGATTGCAACGGCGCGTTCGCGGCCGAGGTCCTCGGCGAGCGTATCGAAGAGTCCCTTGGCGAATTCAGCTTCGATGCGGCGGCGCTCGAGAAGGCTCTGCGTCATTTCGGCCTGCTTCAGTTCGACGGACCTTGATCCGCTTTTGACAAGAGCAGGTTTAAGCGCCCGTTTCTCTCGCTGCAAGCGGCTCGCCTAGCTTGCGATGCTGGTCCCCACAAGGCGGCGTCGGGCGAGAACTCAGCGCAGCAGCAAAGCGAAATGCCGCGCCGCGGCCGCCTTCACCCTTTCCCAGCCTTCTTCTCCTCCAACACCGCCGCATGATATTTGCGCCTTATGTCGGCTAGGTCGACCGTCGGCTTCGGGAAGGACATTTTGAGATCCTCCATCGTGTCGGCGACGATCTGCGACACCGCCAGATTGCGAAACCACTTATGGTTTGACGGGATCACATACCAAGGGGCGTGATGTGTGCTGGTCGCGGTCAGGGCGTCCTCGAAAGCGAGGACATAGTCGCCCCAAAGCTCGCGCTCGGAATAATCCGATTCGCTGATCTTCCAATTGCGCGCGGGATCGTCGAGCCGCTTCTCGAACCGCGCGAGTTGCTCCTCCTTGCTGATATGCAGGAAGAACTTCAAGATCGTTGTTCCACTCTCATGAAGCTCGGTCTCGAAGTCGCGGATCCGGTTATAACGTTCGGTCCAGGTCGCTTTATCGATCAGTCTATGGACCCTCGTGATCAGCACATCCTCGTAGTGCGAGCGGTTGAAGATCGAGATCCACCCTTTCGGCGGCGCATGTGGATGGACCCGCCAGAGAAAATCATGGGACAGCTCCAATGGGGTCGGCTCTTTGAAGCCGGTCACCGAAGCGCCTTGCGCGTTGAACGCGGCGAACACATGGTTGACGGTTCCATCCTTGCCGCCGGCGTCGAGCGCCTGCAGGACAACTAGAATGGAGTGCTTCCTCCCGGCATACAACAGGGTCTGCATCTGGCCGAGCTTCTGGCTATAGCGCTCCAATTCCGGCGCGGCCGTTTCATGCGACTCATGGGGGCCCTTGTAGGCGGGATCGACGTCCGCCAGCCGGAGCTTTTGCCCGGGCGCGACAATAAATTCCTTACGATAATCCATGTTCGCCTCCAGCGCCGGCTTAGTTGACCGGGCCTACCGCCGCGCTCCCATGCAACGGCGTCTTGAGTGTCGATAGAAAGGCTGTCGCACGATTGGCCCTGCGCTCGATCTCTCGATAGGCCGCGCGCTTGGCGATATCCTGCACGGTCATCCAGGCGAGGTTGTAGATCCACACGAGGCCGATCAGGCCAAGGGACAGCGGCGGGACAAGCAGGCCGTAGAAGCAGAGCAGGGCCGCCACGATTTGGGTCGCTGCAATCGCCCAGAACAAAGCGGGGGCCGGCTTGGGCGACTCCCAGGCCGCGCCTTTCGTCCGCGTGACGAAGAGCATCAGATGGCCGCCGACGACAAGCTGCAGAAAGAGGAACGTCTGCAGATGCCGGGCGTCGAGCTTGAGGACGCTTTGCCCAATATAGAGCAGCCCGAAGCTCTGCACGACCGCCAGCGCGCCGAGCAAAGAGGAGATGACGAGCACGCGGCTCATGTCCCAGCGCACCGGCCGCTGCGACACGTCGGCCCTGTCGAATGCGATGGTCATGATCGGGATGTCGTCCAACAGAGCCAGCATGATGATCATCACCGGCGTCAGCGGGAAAAAGCCATAGACGATGGTGGCGAGCACGATAAAGACCATGATGTCGAGCGTCATGGCGATGCGGTAGAGCGTGTAGCTCATCATCCGCTCGAAGATCCGCCGCGCCTCCTCGATGCCTTTGATGATTGTCGCAAGGCCGGGCGCGGTCAGGATCAGGGCCGCGGCCGCACGCGCGGCGTCCGTCGCGCCGGATACGGCGATGCCGATATCGGCCTGCTTCAGCGCGGGGGCGTCGTTGACGCCGTCGCCGGTCATGCCGACGATGAGGCCGCGCTCCTGCAACGCTTTCACGATCGCGTATTTATGCTCCGGAAAGACGCGCGCGAAACCGTCCGCCGCTTCGATTTTCGCTGCGACATCGGGCGCAATGACGCCCTTCGCCGCGTCGCCGGCGAAGAGGTCCGTCGCCGGTTGAATATTGACGCCGAGGCCGAGCTCGCCGGCGATCTGCCGCGCGATCGCCACATCGTCGCCTGTCACCATCTTGATCCTGACGCCATAGGCCTCGGCGCGGCTGATCGTCTCTTTCGAATCGACGCGCGGCGGATCGTAGAGCGGGATGAAGCCGAGGAAGCTCCAAGCCTCGCCCGCCTCGGCGCGAGCGACCCCCAGAGTTCGGAAGCCCTTGGCGGCGAATTCATCGACGCGCTTGTCCGCGGCTTCGCGCTCGGCGCCCGTCATTTTGACGAGATCGAGGATCACCTGCGGCGCCCCTTTGGCGACGCGTAGGGCCTTGCCGTCGACGCCTTCGACAGTCGCTTCAGTCCGCTTCGTCACCGGATCGAAAGGCTGATAATCCTTAGGCTTAAACGAGGCGAGGGCGGCGCGATCGCGCTGGCCTGCGAGCACTGCGAGATCGATCGGGTCCTCGTCTTCCGCCTTGGAGGCGAGTGCGGCGGCGAGCAGCACCGCCTGCGGGTCCGTCTGCCCCCACGGGCTGACCTCGCCGAGCGTGAGCTTGTTCTGCGTCAACGTTCCGGTCTTGTCCGAGCAGAGCACTTCCATGCCGGCCATTTCCTCGATCGACTCGAGACGCGAGACGATCGCCTTTTCGCGCGCGAGCATCTTCGCGCCGAGCGCCATGGTCATCGACAGCACGGCCGGCATAGCGACTGGCACGGAGGCGACGAGCAGGATCAGGACGAATTCGGCGAGCCGCAAAATGCTGACGTCGCGCGAGAGTTGAACGGCGATCAGGACAACGGCGAGCGCGGCCGCGATCGCGATCAGGAAATCGCCGATGCGCATGACGGCGGCTTGGAAATGCGACGCGGCGCCGGCTTTCTGGACGAGTTTCGCGGTGCGGCCAAAAAAGGTCAGTGCGCCGGTGGCTGTGACCACAGCCTCCATCTCGCCCTGCTTGGCGATCGAACCGGAATAGACGACGTCGCCCATTTTTTTTGATACGGGCAGGGATTCGCCGGTCAAGGCGGCTTGGTCGACGCTCAAATAGGCGCCGGAGATGAGGCGGGCGTCGGCAGGCACGATGTCGCCGAGCCGGATTTCGATAATGTCGCCCGGCACGATGTTTTGCGCCGCGATCTCGCTCCAGGCCCCGCCGCGCAGCGCCTTGGCCTTCAGCGCCAGCGCATTCTTCAACGCGGCAAGCGCGTTTGAGGCTTGGTGCTCCTCGATGAAGCCGAGGCCGGCGTTGAACGCCAGCAGCGCGAGGATGATGGTGAAATCGCCCCAATCCCGGACGATCGCCGCCGTGAGCGCGGCGGCTTCGATCATCCAGGGGATAGGCCCCCAGAAAAAGCCGAAGAGGACGGCCCATTGGCTCGTTCTCTTCTCCTCCAAAGCGTTCGGACCATATTTCGCAAGCCGGCTCTTGGCTTCCGCCGTGGCGAGACCGCGCTTTGGATTGGCGTCAAGCGCCGCCAAAACATCAGCTATAGGAGCTTTCGAGAAATCGATCGCCTGCTGGCCCACCGCCGCCCCTCCCGTCATTCGCCCCGGCTCGAATGCGTCATGACCAATTCGCGGGCGCGATCGCGCAACGGAGCGCGCATTGACGGCGCAATGCGTCGATCGGTTGAATCGGATTCTACTGTCAAGGCAACACTCTACGTCGTGGTCTGGTTCCACGCCATTGCTGCGCTTCAGCGTCTGCCGCGCGCCGTGGCGAAGCGCGACGCGCGCGACGCGCTTCGTCGGCGACCATTGCGCGCGTTGCGAACAATCAGCATGAGACGATAGCGCCAGGACATTAAGAATGTGGAAGGCTCCGCGCGCCTTCGAAATTACCGAGCCGCCTGCGAAGGCGTTTCGGGTTGCGCCGTGGCGAGGGGCCGGCCGGCGTCTTGCCAGCCTTCTACCCCTGCGGGATACCAAGAGACGTTCCGGCAGCCGAAGCTGATCGCGCGCTTTGCGGCATTCCAGCTTCCCCAACAGTTTTGGTGGCAGTAGAAGACGAGGGGACGCTGGACATCGCCGCTGGAAAGCGTCTTCAGCCTTTCGCGAAAGAAATCGCTTAAAGAATCTTCGAGCTTTCCCGCCCCTACGCCGGGCAGCCAGACGCTTCCAGCGATATTTTGATGCGAAGGCTTCCAGATCGCGTCAGGGGCTAGATTGGCGGGACGGTGCGGCGGCTCGGCGACATCGATCAGAACAACGCCGCCAATGCGCAGGAGATCAGCCAGGGAATCGGTGTGGAGGACGCGGCCGCCTGCAAGAGTCGCTGGAACGTCGCCTTGCATCGGCCCCGTCCAATAGTCCGGCGGCTCAGGCGCCTCGGCTTTCGCCACGCCTGCAAGAGCGAGAAGCAGCAAGCCGCCTAGGAGGGAGAGTCGCGAAAGAAGCATTTCAGCTTCCCTGCTGATCAAGGTCGAAAATATGTTCGAAGACCGCGTTCTCGCTGTCCTTCGCTGTGATCGCCAATTTCCCTTTCTTTTGCCCCTTGATGGCGAATGTGATCGCCGGATCGGTCGCGAGCGAAATGTCGCTTTCGAGCTGAAGCACAGTTTCGCCGTCGCGGCTGATTGCGATGGTCTTCAAGAAGCGGGCGGGCGTATACAGCCGCGTGACCTGATCCATTTGCATGCCGTTGAAATTCGGATGGCGGATAAGAATCTGCGCTTCGAATGAATCGCTCGCGTCCGCCTCGCCGATCGGGCGAAGCTTCATCTGGCCGATGTCCGCGAGCGCGGCCGCGTCATAAGAGCCCGCCGGCGCGGAGCAGCCGCCGGACGCTTTGATGAAGCGGCTAACCTCATAAAGCTCGCCCTGCGCGGTCTCTTCGACGGCGTGCATATTCGTGTATTGATTGATCCTGACCCGCAGCTTCAGGCTTCGCGGGTCTCCCGCCGGACCGTAGGTCACATGTGCGGCGACCGGCGCTGGATTGTCGTCGATCACGAGATAGAGCGCCGTGACGTCTTTCGGGTTCTGGACGGTGATCGTTACCGGGACCAATGCGGCGTCGAGGGCGCGATCGGGCGCTTCGAGCGCGATCTTGCCGTCGCCGTTTAGCACCTGCTTGTCGCCGAAGAGAGTCTGCCGCAAATCCGCCCAGCGGCTCGCGCGCGCGGCGTCATCGTCCTGGGCCGCGGCGGCCGTAGCGAAGAGAAGAGCGAGCGCGAAGCCCAAACCGATGGCGGGTTTGCTCATGCCGAACTCCTTGTGAGAAGCGCCGTCACTGCCATTCCAGCTCCTTGTAAGCCTCGGTGACATTGCGGCCGTTATAGTCGTCGAATAATTTCCATTTGCCGCGCTCGGATTGAGCGACCGTCGAGATGGCGGCTTCGATGTCGATTCCGTTTGCGATCGCCTGTCGCGTCTCGCGTTCCAGGATCGCCAGATAAAGTTCGATGCTGGCTGCTCCAGCCGGCCATTCGACCGAGACAGGCCCATGGCCGGGGACGATGCGCAACGCCCCAATCTGCTTCAGCTTCGCGAGCTCCTTGAGCCAGCCCTGCAAGCTGCCGTCGAGCGAAGGAACGCGGCCGACGAAAACCAAATCGGCCGGGAGCAGCACGCCGGTTTTCTTGTCGAGCAAGCTCAAGTCGGTCATCGTATGGGCGGTCGGATGAGCCGTCGCCTCGATGATGCGATCGCCGAGATCGATCTCGGCTTTCTCGCGCACTTCCATGTTCGGCGCGACGGGCGCGCCGACGCTTTTGGGCCCGAGCACCTTGGCGAGAGCGCTGCTATAGTAGTCGCCGCGCTGCCGCAGCGCCTCGGCGAGGCGGATGTGGCCGACATACACCGGCTCATCCCGCCTGAATGCGCCGGCCCCGAAAATATGGTCGGGATGAACATGGCTCATCACGACATATTTGATCGGCAGGTCCGTCATGCGCTTGATCGTCGCGCGCAGATTTTCGCCATCCGCGAGGCTCCCGCCCGGATCGGTGACGAGCACCGCATCGCGGCCAATGATGAAGCCAATATTGGCGATCGCGTCATCATTATCTTGCGTCGCATCCTCGTCGAGGCCGCGCCGAATATGAATCCCTTCGGCGATTTCCGCTGTCGCGAAAGGGCCGGGGGCGGCGAAGGCGCGCCGCGCGCCAGGAAGACAGCAAAGGCATGCGCCGCCGGCCAGAAAATTGCGCCTTGTCGTGGATGCGCGCGCGATCATCGCCGCCGCGCGCCAACATCGCCGAGCGCGCGCCTGGGCTCCGACGGAGCATCGGTCCGGTCGATCAGCAAGAGGCGTCCTCCTCGATGCGCGCGATCGAATGTCGCGTTTCCGACCTAGTACTCGGCGCGATTTTCAGTGTCAAACAAAGCTCGAAGCGAAGTCGAGAAACCTATCTGGCGAGGCGCCCGGAAAGCGCGAGCAATTGCGGAACCTGGCCCCGGATCTCGGCGGCGACCTTGCGGTCGAGCCGCCCGAGCCAGTCCGGCGGAATCGCCGCAAGTCCATAGGTCGCGCCGGCGAGCATTCCGGCCAAGGCTCCGGTCGTGTCGGCGTCGCCGCCCTGGTTCACAGTTTCGATCAGGCATTCGCCGAAGGATTTGGTCGCGAAATAGAAATGCAGAACCGTCTGCATCGTCTCGACGACATAGGCCGAGGATTTGCCTTGATAGGGCTCGAAACCGAGCTCGGGATGGGCACCCGTCAAGGCGTCGGCCTTGGCGCGGGCCGCCGATATGCTGAGGCCGCCGAGCAGCGCTTGCGTCATGTCGACGAGCGCAAGCGATACCGCGTCGGAGATCGGATGATGATGGGTGATATGGCACTGGGCGAGGGTCCAGGCCTTGGCCTGTTCCGGACGGCCGAGCGTCGCGAGCGCCACAGGCAGGACGCGCATGGCGGCGCCATTGCCAGCGTCGGACTCGCGCAAGGGGCCGGCAAGAGTCCCTTGCGTGATGTAACGGCGAATGCCGCGGCGGCAGGTATTGCCGACATCGACGGGCCCGGCCTTCAGCCACGCCGCGAATTCCTCGCAAATGTCGCGGCAGTCGAAACCTCCTTGCCGCGCCAGCGAGCGGCCGAGCGCGAGAGACAGCTCGGTGTCGTCCGTGACTTGCCCCGGCGCCAGACGAAGCCAGCCGCCGCCGATGATCTTCTTATGCCGACCGTGCCTTGCGATGATTTCGTCTCGGCTGAGGAACTCGACCGTCGCGCCCAGCGCATCGCCAACCGCCAAGCCGAGAAAGGCGGCGAGCGCCCGGTCTTCCAGTGTGGGGACGGTCATTGCCCGGCCCGCTCTCAGAGGCTGCTGGCGGCGACGCGGTAGTCGCCGCCAATGACCAGATATTCGGCTTCGCCGTTCAGCGCGTGCATCGATAGCAGCGTGTTGAAGAAGACCAGCTTGGCGAGCGGCACGCGGGCGGTGAGAATGATGTCGCCGAAACAGCAGGCGACCTCGCGGTCGGCGGAAAAAGAGGCGAGATTATTGAGCCGCATCACAAATGTTTGCTTGTCGCATTGCCCCTGGATCTGATGCTCGTCGAATGAGTTGACGCCGCGATACAGCGTGACATGGGTTTCCTTCGGCGCGACGAGATGCGCCAACGCCCATTGGCAGAATTCATAGACCAGATCGAGCTGCGCATAGATGGCGTTGTTATGGAAGCGGCTCGACATTTTCTCTTCCACATAGCTCGTCCAACTGCCGCTTGAAATGCGCCGGATCGGTCCCTTGTGATAGGTTGGAAATATGCCGAAGCGGCTTTCGACCCAGCCCTTGAAAACTGCGCCCTCTGGGCCGTTGCTGTCATATCCCCAGCCCTTGATCAGGCGCAAAAAGGATGAGCGGTAGCGCCGTCGCCCTGACGCGGTCCGTCCGAGCTCCTCGCGCTGCTCCGGATCGAGCCCAAACATCGCATTCATATAGTAGATGAAAGCTTCGCCGGCCTCCTGCAAATCGGCGGCTTGGCTCAGCATCTCGAACAGGTTCGCGTTCATCTCCCGCGCCGCCGCTATATGGATCGGCATGGGTTGATCATTGAAATCGCAACTCGCCAGAAAATGCGTGGGCAGGCCCACGAGATTCGTCGAATGGCCGACGGCGCCTTCCTTGTTCATTCTGTTTTCCGCACCTGGTCAAACCCTTGTCTAGCAAGGATTGCGCTGGCGTTTCCAGTCCCAGTTGGAATGGGCGGCTCCTGTCAGCCTGGCGCGAGGAGCAGGCCCTCGTCTGGTCGCAGGCTCAAGGTTGGTCCGACAGCTTCGCCTTGACGGTCGCAATGAGTCGAGATCGCGATTTTGAGGGCTGGCGTTCCCGGCGGCGGAGTCCAGCCTTGGGGGGCCGAACCAAAATTGAGCGCGACGAGCGTGCGATCGTCTCCCTCGCGGCGCTCATAGGCGAGCAGCTCGTCGCGGCAGTCGAGAAGCCGCCAAGACCCCTCGGAAAGCGACGCATGTTGGCGGCGATAATGGAGAAGGCCGCGCGCCAGCGACAGGATCGACGCGGGCTCATTGCGCATGACCGCGACATTGCGCGTCTTATGGTCGCGCGTCAGCGGCAGCCAGGGCTCATGCGTCGAGAATCCGGCGAAACCGGTCGCGTCCCATTGCATTGGCGTGCGCACCGGGTCGCGGCCGACGCCAAGGCCCGGCTCGCGCTTCGCCCAGGGATCGCGGATCTGATCCGGCGCGATCTCGACAGGACCTACGCCCAGCTCGTCGCCATAATAGAGCGTCGGCGTCCCGCGCAAGGTCAAGAGCAGCATGGCGGCGACGCGCGCCTGCGCCTGCCCGACCCTGGCCGCGATGCGCGGGCGATCGTGATTGCCGAGCACCCAGTTCGGCCAGCCGCCTTCGGGCAGCGCCGCCTCATAGTCCGAGATCAATTCGGCGATGCGCGGCGCGCTCCAAGCGGTCTGCAGCAGTTGAAAGTTGAAGGGCAGATGCGCGCCTTTGAGGTCCTCGCCATAATAGGCGACGAGCCTGTCGATCGGCAGATAGATCTCGCCGATCAGCACGCGGTCGTCGAATTCTTCCGTCACGCGGCGAAGCTCGGCGATCACGTCATGGACTTCGGGCTGATCGGTCGAATGGATCTGAAGCAACCGCTCAATTTCCGGCTGATCCGGCGTCCAGGCCGGATTGGGCGGATTGTCGCGCAGCCCGGCGTCCTTCATCAGATGCCAGATCACATCGACGCGGAAGCCGTCGACGCCGCGACGCAGCCAGAAGCGCATGACCTCGTGCATCGCCGCGCGCACTTGCGCGTTGCGCCAGTTCAGGTCCGGCTGCTCGGTGAGATAGGCGTGGTAGTAATATTGGCCCGTTTGCGCGTCCAAGGTCCAGCCGCTTCCGCCGAAATTGCTGAGCCAATTGTTGGGCGGCCCGCCGCCCGGCGCCGGCTCACGCCAAATATACCAGTCGCGTTTTGGATCTGCGCGGGACTGTCGGCTCGCCTGAAACCAGGGATGTAGAATCGACGTGTGGTTGGGCACGAAATCCAGGATGATTTTCAGACCGCGCCCATGCGCCTCCACGACGAGGCGGTCGAAAGTCTCGAGCGAGCCGAAGATCGGATCGATGTCGCAATAATCCGCGACGTCATAGCCGAAATCGTACATCGGCGAGGGATAGATCGGCGAGATCCAGATCGCGTCGACTCCCAGCCAGACGAAATAATCGAGCCGCTGCCTTATGCCTTCGAGATCGCCGATGCCGTCGTCGTTCGAATCTTGAAACGAACGTGGATAGACTTGATAGATCGCTCCGGTCCGCCACCACGCATGAGACATGATCCGCTCCAATCGCGAGGGCTTTGATGCAAGGCGCGTTTATCTACATCCTGCGATGCGCCGATGGTAGTTATTATACAGGCGTCACGCGGCGCGACGTTCAAGAGCGCGTGAGTGAACATGCGCAGGGTCTTATCGAAGGCTGCTACACCGCGAGCCGCCTCCCAGTGACGCTCGTGTTCAGCGAATATTACGAGCGCGTAGATGAAGCGATAGCCGCGGAGCGTCGAATCAAAGGATGGTCGCGCGCGAAGAAGGAGGCCTATATGCGCGGCGATTTCGAGCGCCTGACGGCACTGGCGCGGCGAAAGGGCGGCAAAAAGGGCAGGGACGATTCCTCGCCCTTCGAGACGGGTCCCGCGGACCCTCCTCAGGGTGAGGAATCTGGAGATTGAGGCAAGAAGTCAATTGCGCCCCATGTGCAAGGCCGCCGCCCCAAAGCCCTCATGCTGAGGAGGGCGCGAAGCGCCCGTCTCGAAGCGCGAGGGCTTTCGGATCCTTGACTTCAAAGCCCAGACACGCTCCGGTCAGCCGTGCGATGGAACAAGAAAAACGGGGCGCGGGACGTGAATAGAAGAAACCATCATGGAGACGCGCCAAGGCCGGCGGCCCAACGCGATTGGCGGCGCATTCATCATTCCCCGCTATTCTGGGTCGGCGCCGTGCTCTTCTTGGCGGCGATCTCGATCTATGTATGGTCCGAGGACCTCTCCTGGCGCCCGCGCATCCAGCAGCAGTGAGGCAAAGCCACCGCCACAAGCCCTCATGCTGAGGAGGGCGCGAAGCGCCCGTCTCGAAGCGCGAGGGCTTGCCATGCAGGGCGCTTATCGATGGCGTTTCATCGCATGGCGCGCAGAAAGCGCCTGAGGACGATTCCTCGCCCTTCGAGACGGGTCCTGCGGACCCTCCTCAGGGTGAGGAATCTGGAGATTGTGGCAAGAAGTCCACTTGCGCCCTATGTGCAAGGCCGCCGCCCCAAGGCCCTCATGCTGAGGAGGGCGCGAAGCGCCCGTCTCGAAGCGCGAGGGCTTGCCATGCACGGCCCTATCGTCGGCGCGTTGGGCGCATAAAAACGCATTCATCGTATGGCGGCAGAAAAGCGTGTCTGGCTTTTGAACTCAAGGACGCGCCAGAGGCGCGCCGCCTGCGGCGGCCCTTTGGGCCGTCCTTGACTTCAAAAGCCAGACACGCTCGGGTCAGCCGTGCGATGAATGGGAAGGTGTGGTCTGGCAGCTTAATCCGTCGTTGTTTGTTTCGGAAAACGTTGCTCCCTGAATGCCGCACATGTGCCGTCTAGCCCAGGAAACAGTGAGGCTGCGGTCACTCCCATCAAGCGCAGTTCACGCATGATGATGTCACGCTCTGTCCACGGTATATCAATGGCTTTAAGGAATTGCTTGTCAACTTCAGCTTGTTTAACCTGAAAAAATGTTTCGATATTTGCGACATTGGTAAATGTTAGAATTGCTTGTTGGGGAATTTGTCTTGGATTATGCATGGAAAATGCATTTAATATTGTGAATTGCGGCGATCCACAGGCTAGTGTAAAAGGGTCTTGTATCACCGAAGACCACTCATCGTAGTCTAGACTAAATATCCTGGCATACTTCTGTTCTTTATCGTCTTTATTGTCTTTTTTCACGTTTTGGAAGGCGAAAAACGCTGCGATATAAGGCGACAGTGTCCAGTCTAGGAAAGGTGTTGGATAGCCATGATGTTGAAGCAAGCTTATAAATTCAATTTGGTCGTCAATGTGGTTGAGATTGTATTTTGATTTTGTCAAAGCTGTTATGTGCGGTTGGAGTAAAGCCAGGTCGGTTACAGCATATTGAACTAAATCAGCGCGCCCGCTCCTATGGAATGAAGATTGTAGGTGCCAATTATTTTTTTGCTGACCCCTCCATATATGTTTTTCAGGGGTTAGCGAATGAAGGTAGTCCTTGAACTGCCTCCAATCCATGATGTTATCGTATGCATAAGCGTTAGGCTGTATGCAGCCATTAGATAACTCATACGCTGTGGTCTCTTTTGTGCCGGACAATCTCAGAGTAACTATTAGTTTACTGTCCTGATATTTATAATGTAAGTCATACACGGGCCCGAATAATCCGCCCTCAATCGGCAACGGCGAAGTTTCCGAATGGTATATTTCTCGTAAAGTAGTTTGAATGCATCCATTGTCGTTTTTGTCCGAGGTCTTTATGTGTCCTAAGAATTTTGAAGAGCACTGGGCTAAGCTCCCCACATGGTTATGAATCTGAATGTTGCCTCGATAATGATTGTCGCAACTGTCAATCTCCATGACCACAGTTTGTCGTGGACTATGGCGTTGGCCTAACCAATGTCCCTGCATTGCTGACGATCCTTTGGCCCGCTGTCGAAGGTCGCTTCACGAACACCCTGTAGTCGCCCCACAGGTATCGCACTTGAGGCAAGTCCCATTGCGGATCAGCGTAAAATTCCCGCATTCGCCGCAGGCTTCTCCGGTGTAGCCTTTCATCCGCGCCTGGCTGCGTTTCTCGGCTATGGCCGAGCGTTCGGCGGGCGTGGCCCAATCGAGCTGGCCTAGCTCGGCCTCGACCTCCATTTCGAGATCGTTCTTCAAGGCCGTGGCGGCTTGCGCGGAGGCCTGCGTGGAAGCCTGCGCGCCGCCTTGGACCAGCATCAGCTTATCGGCCTTGGAGCGCACGAAGCCGCGCGAGACGAACTTGGACGGTCCTGTCGGCGCGCCGCCTTGCGGCGGACGGCTCTGGGCCTCGCCTTTGCCGAGCACGTCATGGCCGATGTCGCTCGGGTCAATATGGGCGAGATCATTGCGGCCGAGATAGGAGATCGCAAGCTCGCGGAAAATATAGTCGAGGATTGAGGTCGCGTTCTTGATCGCGTCATTGCCCTGCACCAATCCCGCCGGCTCGAAGCGGGTGAAGGTGAAGGCGTCGACATATTCCTCGAGCGGCACGCCATATTGCAGCCCGACCGAAATCGCGATGGCGAAATTATTCATCAGCGAGCGGAAGGCCGCGCCCTCCTTGTGCATGTCGATGAAGATCTCGCCGAGGCGTCCATCGACATATTCGCCAGTGCGCAAATAGACCTTGTGGCCGCCGACCACGGCCTTTTGCGTATAGCCCTTGCGCCGGTCAGGCAGGCGCTCGCGCTCCCGCGTGCGCTCGATCCGCTCGACGATGCGCTCCACGATCTTTTCGGCGACGGCGGCGGCTCGCGCCGGCGCGTTGGAGGCGACGAGCGCTTCAACTGCTTCGTCCGCTTCCTCATCATCGTCCTGGATCAGCTGGCTTTGCAAGGGCTGCGACAGTTTCGAGCCGTCGCGATAGAGCGCATTGGCCTTGAGGCCGAGCCGCCAGGAAAGCATATAGGCTGCTTTGCAATCCTCGATCGAGGCCTCGTTCGGCATGTTGATCGTCTTCGAGATCGCGCCGGAGATGAAGGGCTGCGCCGCCGCCATCATCCTGATGTGGCTATCAACCGAGAGATAGCGCTTGCCGGTGCGCCCGCAGGGGCTCGCGCAATCAAAGACCGCTTCATGCTCTTGCTTGAGATAGGGCGCGCCTTCGAGCGTCATCGCGCCGCAGACATGGATATTGGCGGCGTCGATTTCGGCGCGGGTGAAGCCCAAGAAGCTCAGCAGGTCGAAGCTCTGATCCTCGAGCTTCTCGGCCGGGACTTTGAGCGCATTGCTGAGAAAATCCGCGCCGAGCGTCCATTTGTTGAAGACGAATTTTATGTCGAAAGCGGTTTCGAGCTTGCCCTCCAATTCGGCGAGCTTTTCCTGCGTGAAGCCCTTGGCGATCAGGCTTGCATGATTGATGAAAGGCGCCTGCCGCAGCGAGGCGCAGCCGACCGCATAGGTGATCATCTCCCCGATCTCGGCTTCGGAATAGCCGAGCGCGCGGAGCGCTTCGGGGACGGCGCGATTGATGATCTTGAAATAGCCGCCGCCGGCGAGCTTCTTGAACTTGACGAGGGCGAAATCCGGCTCGATTCCGGTCGTGTCGCAATCCATGACGAGGCCGGTCGTGCCCGTCGGCGCGACGACGCTGACTTGCGCATTGCGATAGCCATGGCGCTCGCCCTCCGCGACGGCGCGCTCCCAGGCCGCGCGCGCGCGTTCGCCGAGCGCCTCGAAAGCGGAACCGCGTGCAGGGACGCGTGATCGAGCGGGACAGGCGCGATCGACAGGGCCTCATAGCCGAAGGCCTCGCCCCGCGCCGCGCGACGATGGTTGCGCATGACGCGCAGCATTGCGGCGGCGTTGTCCTTGTAGCCGTCGAAGGCGCCGAGCTCGGCGGCCATTTCGGCAGAGGTCGCATAGGCGACGCCGGTCAGGATGGCGGAGAACGCGCCGCAGATCGCGCGGCCGGCGTCGCTGTCATAGGCGATGCCCGACGACATCAAGAGCCCGCCGACATTGGCGTAGCCGAGGCCGAGCGTGCGATAGTCGTAGGACAGGCGCGCGATCTCCTTCGCCGGAAATTGCGCCATCAAGACCGAGATTTCGAGCACGATCGTCCACAGCCGCACCGCATGCTCATAGGACTCGATGTCGATCGCGCCTGTTGTAGGATCGCGGAACTGGAGCAGATTGAGCGAGGCGAGATTGCACGCCGTATCGTCCAGGAACATATATTCGGAGCAGGGGTTAGACGCGACGATCGGCCCGGCCGCGGGGCAGGTGTGCCAGTCGTTGATCGTCGTGTGATATTGCAGGCCGGGGTCGGCCGAGGCCCAGGCCGCATGCGCGATCTTCTCCCAGAGGTCGCGCGCCTTCATCGCCTTATGAACCTTGCCGTCGAGGCGCTGGGTCAAGGTCCAATCGCCATCGTCTTCGACCGCGCGCAGAAAGCCGTCGGCGACGCGCACCGTATTGTTGGAGTTCTGGCCAGAGACGGTGAGATAGGCCTCGGAATCCCAATCGGTCGTGAAGGTTTCGAACTCGATGTCGGTATGGCCCTGGCGCGCGAGCTGGATGATCTTCTTGATCGTGGCGTCGGGGACGAAGGCGCGTCGGGCGAGCTTGATCTCCTTTTTCAGAGCGGGGTTCTTCTCCGGGTTGAAGCAATCATCGCCCGGCCCATCGCAATTGACGCAGGCGCGGAGAATGGCCTTCATCGCCTTCTTGACGATCTTGGAGCCGGTGACGAGGGCCGCGACCTTCTGCTCCTCCTTCACCTTCCATTCGATGAAGTCTTCAATGTCCGGATGGTCGGCGTCGACGATCACCATCTTGGCCGCGCGGCGCGTGGTGCCGCCGGATTTTATGGCGCCCGCCGCGCGGTCGCCGATCTTCAGGAAGGACATAAGGCCGGAGGATTTGCCGCCGCCGGAAAGTTTCTCGTTCTCGCCGCGCAGCTTCGAGAAATTGGAGCCCGTGCCCGAGCCATATTTGAAGAGCCGCGCCTCGCGCACCCAAAGGTCCATGATCCCGCCGTCGTTGACGAGATCGTCGGCGACGGATTGGATGAAGCAGGCGTGCGGCTGCGGATGTTCATAGGCGGTCTTCGACTTCACGAGCTTTTTGGTCTCGTGGTCGACATAATAATGGCCCTGGCTCGGGCCATCGATCCCATAGGCCCAGTGCAGTCCGGTGTTGAACCATTGCGGCGAATTGGGCGCGGCGATCTGGCGCGCCAGCATGTAGCGCAATTCGTCGAAGAAGGCCTGGGCGTCAGCCTCCGAGTCGAAATATTTGCCTTTCCAGCCCCAGTAGGTCCAGGCGCCGGCGAGACGGTCGAAGACCTGTTTCGCCGAGGTCTCGCCCTTTTCGCGCTCGGCTTTCGGCAGGCTCGCGAGCGCGGCCTCATCTGGCGCGCCGCGCCAGAGAAAAGAGGGGACGGCATTTTCCTCGATCCGCGTCAGCCGGGCAGGGACGCCGGCCTTGCGGAAATATTTTTGGGCGAGAATATCGGCCGCGACCTGGCTCCAGGCGGCCGGAACCTCCACCCCTTCGAGGGAGAAGACGATCGAGCCGTCGGGATTGCGGATCTCGCTTTTCGCCATGCGAAATTCGATCTCGGCATAGGGAGATTGATTGGGTTTGGTGTAGCGCCGCTCGATCCGCATTGGTCATGTCCCTTGAGAATTTACGCGACTCGGCTTGGGCGCCTGATCGCTATTCGGGGCTGGCACATTGACTCTTTATGGACGCCCTCGGTATCGCCAAAATTAAGATAGGGGCTTTGCCAGAGACGTTGTCCACATCATAATCTAGCCTGTTGATAACCGTTGCAATCTATATATAGTGGCTCAATGGTTAATAATCCAGAAATCACAGCCAAGGGGCGAGAGCCGCCGACTGTCGGCGCCGACGGCTGCAAAGGCGGCTGGATCGCGGTCTCCTTCGTCGCCGGCGACATTGGCAGGGCGCAGACCAAAATTTTTGCAGATTTCAAAGAGCTAATCGGCGCCTTCGCGCCGGATGCGATCATCGGCGTCGATATGCCGATTGGTCTGCCGGAGCAGTCGGGCCGAGGCGGGCGCGCGGCGGACCGGGCCGCCAGGACGTTCCTCGGTCCGCGCGGAGTTACGGTCTTTCCAGTTCCGTCCAGAGCGGCTGTCGAAGCTTTTGACGATGGAGCTCCTGACAAAGGTTACGCACAGGCTTGTAAGCTGGAGAAGGAGAACTCGGAACCGTCCAAGTCCTTTTCCAAACAGGTATTTTGGATTTTTCCCCGCATTCAACAGATCGATAGGCTGCTCCGGGCTGATGCGGAGCTGCAGAACCGCGTTTTTGAGGTTCATCCGGAGGTCTCCTTCGCCGTGATGAACAATGGCGAGGCGCTGAGCGACGGCAAAAAATCCAAGGAAGGCAGGGAGCTCCGCAGGGAGCTTTTGGCGAAACAGGGCTTCGCCATGGATTTTCTCGAGGAGAAGCCGCCGCGCGGGGCGGCGTGGGACGATTTTTACGACGCTTGCGCTTGCGCCTGGAGCGCAAGGCGCATTTCCGCCGAAGAACATCGCGTATTTCCGGCAATGCCTGGCGTCGACGCCGAAGGGCTGCCCGTGGCGATCTGGGCGTGAGGCTCAGACAGGCGCATGGTTGCTATTTCTCGCCGCAAATGCCAGACGAGATGCGTTATGCGCCAAGGCCCGATGCGCCGGTCGGCTGGCGGGGCAGGCGGCGCTTGCCGGAGGCCGAAAGGCGCTAAGGGTTTGGGCCCTCCGGACGGTTGGGAATTGGATCGAATGCGCATCAGACCCCTGAAATGGATCTTTTGGATTTTCACCTGGTGGAACAGCCAGACGCTCAACACCTGGGTCTATACAAGGCTTTACGGCAAGTTCGTCGGCAAGGACCAATTCGGCAATCGCTATTATCGCGGGCGGAAGATCGATCCGGCGCTCGGCTTCGAGCGGCGCTGGGTCATCTATCGCGGCGAGAGCGACGGCTCGCTGACGCCGCCCGGCTGGTACGGCTGGCTCCATCACACGGTCGATGTTCCTCCCACGGAAGAGACCTATACGCCCCGCGCCTGGGAATTGCCGCATCTGCCGAATCTGACCGGCACGCCGGAAGCTTGGCGGCCGCCGGGCTCGACGCTACGCGCCAATGCGCGGCCTCGGGCGACCGGCGATTACGACGCCTGGACGCCTGAAGGCTAAGCCTCGACGCGCGGCGTGGGCTCATCTCAGTCACATCCGCGAGGTCGGCGCCTCTGCGTGAGTCAAGGCCCCATTCCGGCCGGACTTTCATGTTCGTCTTTGGACGCGCCAGGCGCTGGCAGGCGGAGCCGCGACGCGGCTTTCGTGGTTTCGAGGCTTAGAGTGGCGGCTGAACGTCCCAAACTGGAATTTGCAATGCGAGCCTTTCTGGGGCGGCTGATTTCTCTTTCCGGCCTTGTCGCGCTCTCGACCCTGCTCGCCGCGAATGCTGCATGGGCCGACAAGATCAAGCATCCGATCGCGGTGTTTTCCGGCTTGGACAAGATCACCGGACGAATCATTGTTTTCGAGGTGGCGACCGACGAAACCGTGCAATTCGGTTCGCTGCAGATCACGGAGCGCGTCTGCTACACGCGGCCCTCCACCGAGACGCCGCAAACGACGACCTTCATCGAGGTGGACGAGGTCGACGCCGCCAATGAATATAAACGGATATTTTCTGGCTGGATGTTCGCCGCAAGTCCCGGCCTGCACGGAATCGAGCATCCCGTCTACGATATTTGGCTGACCGGCTGCAAAGGCGGCGGCGAAGTCGTCGCGGCGCCGGAAACGACAGAGGCGCAGCCTCCGCCCCCGCCGGACGTTCCAAAAACCCCTCCCCAGAAGCCTGCGCAGCGGCAGCGCCGCGCGCCGCCGGTGGAGGATTTCGGCGCCGGCGCTCCAACTCCCGACCGAGCCCTCGCGCCGCCGCCGCAAAATGGCGGCCCGATCGAGGTCGGCCCGCCTCCGGGTCTTATTCCGCCTGCGCCTGTCGAGCGCGCGCCCCTGCCGCGCTTCTGAATCGGCTGTTTCCCTCAAGTCTCTGATCGAGTGTGATCTTATAGTGCAACCGGTCGCCCCTTTTGCTGGTTAAGACCGCGCGCTTTTTCGGCTTCGCGCCGCCAATTAGCACTCTGGCGCGGCGGCGAAGCGAAAGCTTATGGCGAACCTTACCGAAGTTTCATCCGGCCGAAATGGCGGAGTAAGTTGCGCTACCCCATCTTAATGTCGATCAGCGCGGCCCCGCCGTCGCAGTTCCCGCAGTTTCAGATTTTGCCATGGAGAATACAAGCAATGGGTAGTTCCTCGTTTGCTGGGCCCGAGCCGAAGGGCGCGCCCAATCCCGAGCCGGGCCGGCGGCATAATATCCGGGCGGCGCTCCTTGGCGCCGCGGCGACCGTCGCCCTGACCGCTGGTCTGATGAATGGTTTCGTTCTGCCCCCGCCGCTTTCGCCGCGACGGCGGCGCCCGACGCCGCCGCGACCGCCGCCCCTACCTCTTTCGCCGACGTGGTGGACCGCGTGCGCGGCGCTGTCGTCTCGGTCAAGGTGAAGATCACCGAGACGGGAGAGGCGGATGAAGAAACCGAAACTCCGCATGTCGCTCCCGGCGACCCGCTGGAGCGTTTCTTCAAACGATTTGGCGAAGAGGGCGGCGGCCTGCCTTTTGAGCAACATGGCAAGCCGCACTCGACGCAAGCGCAAGGCTCGGGTTTCATCATCTCGTCGGATGGTTATGTGGTGACGAACAATCACGTCGTCGATCATGCGACAGATGTGTCCTTGACCATGGACGACGGCAAGATCGTGCCGGCGACGGTCGTCGGCGTGGACAAGAAGACCGACCTCGCTCTCTTGAAGATCAAGGACAGCGGAACTTATCCGCATGTCGATTTCTCCTCCGCGACGCCCCGCGTCGGGGAATGGGTGATCGCGGTCGGCAATCCTTTCGGCCTCGGCGGAACCGTGACGGCGGGCATTGTCTCGGCGCGCGGGCGCGACATCGGCGCCGGACCGTATGACGACTTCCTGCAGATTGACGCGCCGGTTAACCGGGGCAATTCCGGCGGTCCGACCTTCAACGGCCAGGGCCAGGTGGTTGGCGTCAATACCGCGATCTTTTCGCCTTCGGGCGGAAGCGTCGGCATCGGTTTCGCCATTCCGGCCGACACTGTGCAAAACGTCGTCGCTTCTCTGAAGAACAAGGGCTTGGTCGACCGGGGCTGGATCGGCGTGAAGATTCAGCCGGTTACTCCCGAAATCGCCGATAGTCTCGGCCTCAAGTCGAGCAAGGGCGCTCTCGTCGCCGAAGCTCAGTCCGACTCGCCGGCGACGGCGGCGGGCATCGCGTCAGGCGACGTGATCCTCGGCATTGACGGCGAGCGGATCGACGGTCCGCGCGATCTGGCGCGCAAGGTGGCGGCGCTCGGCCCGGGCAAGAAGGCGGATCTGGCCTATTGGCACAATGGCGCGGAAAAGACGGTCTCGGTGAAGCTCGGCTCCTTGCCTGAAGATAAGGAAGCTCGCGCGAACCCGGCCGTCGGTCAAGACAACAGCGCCTTCGTCGGTCTCGGCCTCAAGCTCGCCCCGGCTTCTTCCGTGCAGGGAGCAGGCAGCGAAGGCGTGGTGGTCGCCGATATCGATCCCGACGGCGCAGCCGCGCAGAAGGGCTTGCGCGTCGGCGATGTCATTCTCGAAGCCGGCGGCCATGCCGTGAACCGGCCCGCCGAAGTCAAGTCGATTCTGGCCGAGGCCAAGAAAGACGGCCGCAAAGCCGTGCTGCTTCGGGTCAAGAACGGCGAAGGCACGCGTTTCGTCGCGATCGCGACCAACCCAGCTTCCTGAGCCTCTCGCCCCGAGGCTTTGCGGGTCGGCGTCGGGCTCCCCCCGGTCGGCGCCGGCTCCAGGATGCGACAGGCCGGGAGGCTAACTCCCGGCCTGCTGCTTTTTATGAGATTTGCTATATGTCATACATGCGCATCCTCATTGTCGAAGATGATTCCGAAGCGGCCAATTACATGGTCAAGGCGTTCCGCGAGGCGGGGCACGTCGCCGATCATGTCGACGATGGGCTCGAGGGCTACGCCCGCGCGCGGGACGAAACCTATGATGTGCTCATCGTCGACCGCATGCTGCCGAAGCTCGACGGGCTCTCGCTGATCGGCGGCTTGCGGGCGCAGAAAATCGAGACGCCGGCGCTGATCTTGTCGGCGCTGGGGCAGGTCGACGATCGCGTCAAGGGACTGCGCGCCGGCGGCGACGATTATCTCTCCAAGCCTTACGCTTTTTCGGAGCTTCTCGCGCGCGTCGAGGTTCTAGCCAGGCGCAAGCAGCCGGGTCTGGGAGAAGAGACGGTCTACCGCGTCAACGGGCTCGAGCTCGACCGCCTCGCCCACAAGCTCACGCGCGACGGCAAGGAGATCCTGCTGCAGCCGCGTGAATTCCGCCTGCTCGAATATTTGATGAAACATGCGGGCCAAGTCGTCACGCGGACGATGCTTCTCGAAAATGTCTGGGATTATCATTTCGATCCGCAAACCAATGTCATCGACGTCCATATTTCGCGGCTGAGGGGCAAGATAGACAAGGGCTTCGACCCGCCGCTTCTGCAGACGATACGCGGCGCGGGATATATGATTCGTGATGGCTCTCGATAAGCTCTTTCGCACCACCGTTTTCAAGATATCGCTCGCCTATCTGGTGATTTCCGCGATCGGCGCCGGAATTGTTCTTGGCAGCATAGGCGAAAATATAAGAACCCTGCTCGACGAGCAGATCGCGCAGACGGTCGACGCCGACATAGCCGGGCTTTCCGAGCAATATGCCCAAGGCGGAATCCGCCGCCTCATCGACAGCATCGAAAAGCGCGCGCGCCGGCCGGGCGCCGGCCTCTATCTCGTGACGACATTCGCGGGGGAGCCCATCGCCGGCAACATCATCGGCCTGCCGCCGGACCTTCTCAACCATCCGGGCCTCGTCGAGACGGTCTACCAGGCTTCGGGCGGCGGCCCTGAAAAGCGGCGGGCGCTCGCCCGCATCTTCGCCTTGCCGGGCGGGTTCCGTCTCCTCGTCGGGCAAGATCTCGAGGAGGGCGAAAGCTTGCGCCATATTCTTGGCGGCGCGCTTCTGACATCGCTTTTTTGGCTCGTCATCATCGGGACGCTCGGGGGGCTTTGGGTGGCGCGCCGGGTTCTCAATCGCGTCGACGCGATCAACGCCAAGGCCAGACGGATCGTCGCCGGCGATCTCACCGGCCGCTTGCCGCTCGCCGGAACAGGCGATGAGCTTGATCGTCTCGTGCAAAACTTCAATGCGATGCTCGATAGAATCGCCGAGCTCATGGCGGGCCTGAAGGAGGTTTCCGATAATATCGCGCATGATCTCAAGACGCCGCTGACGCGCCTGCGCAGCCGGGCGGAGCAGGCGCTGCGCTTTGCGAAGAGCCCGGAGGATTATCGCGGCGCGCTCGAAAAGGTGCTCGAAGAATCCGACCGTCTGATTCAGATCTTCGACGCGCTCTTGATGATCGCGCGGGCGGAGGCCGGGTCGGGGCGCGAGGGCATGAGCGATTTTGATGCGGCCTCTGTCGCGCGCGACATCGGCGAACTTTATGAGCCGGTGGCGGAAGAGGGCGGCGTCGCGCTCAGGATTTCCGTCGAGCCGGATTTGATTTTGCACGGCAGCCGTGAGCTTGTCAGCCAGGCTGTCGCCAATCTGGTCGACAACGCCCTGAAATATGGCGGCCAGGAAAACGCCGACGGCTCTGCGGACGCGTTGGCGCAAGAGCCGAATGCTGGGCTTCCTGCGCTTGCGGCAAAAACCGTGGATCTGGCGGCGCGGCGGCGCGGGGATCGGGTCGAGATCAGCGTCGCCGATCGAGGGCCGGGCATTCCCGCGCAGGATCGCGCCCGCGTGCTCGACCGTTTCGTCCGGCTGGAGAATTCGCGCTCGCGTCCTGGCTCCGGCCTCGGCCTTTCGCTCGCCGCGGCTGTCGCCAGGCTGCACAACGGCCATCTGCAAATCGAGGACAACGCGCCTGGTCTTCGCGTCGTCCTTTCGTTTCCTGCTCGGCCTGTGTCGCGCGCGCCGATGCTGTTGCCCCCGCCGGAGCGTGCGCCTGGCGCCCAGGAAGCCGATCGCCGGCTCGAATTGTCGCAAAGCCGGAACGTCGAGAGCCTTCCACATCAAAGTCATGACGACAGCGTTCCGCCACAGCCGGATGCCGCGACGTGAGCGTGGATCGGCGCCCGGAAGAGGGCGCGGGCCGGGACCGAGATCTCGGCGCCGCTGACGCAGGCTTGCCGCTCTGGCGACGGTTGCGCGCCGCCCCTCAGCTTGCCGATGCGCCCCGCGCGCAAGCCCGTCTCGCCGAGCTTCTCGGCGCCCCCGCGCGGCGGAAGGCTTGCGCGGCCTCGCATCCGACGCCCCCGTGCGCGCTCTCCTTGCGGCGCTCGCCGACCATTCTCCCTTCTTGTGGCGGCTTGCGAGCGTCGATCCGTCACGCCTCGCCCTTTGTCTCGAAGCGCCGCCCGACGTTTGTCTGGAGACATGCCTTGCGGCGCTCGACAAGGCTTGCGATGCGGCTCCGGACGAAGCCGCGATCATGCGCGCGCTGCGACGCGCGAAACAGGAGACAGCTCTTCTCATCGCTCTCGCCGATCTCGGCGGCGTCTTCGACGTGGTCGCGGCGACGCAGGCTCTATCGCGCGCCGCCGATGCTTTCATTGCGGCGGGCTTGCGCTTTTTGCTACGCGAGGCGCATGACGCGGGGGCATTGCAGCTTCCCGATCTTGCAAAGCCTGAGATCGGGTGCGGCCTCGTCATCCTGGGCCTCGGCAAGCTCGGCGCTTGTGAGCTCAACTATTCGAGCGACGTTGATCTCGTCGTGCTCTTCGATCCAGATTGCGCCGCAATCACGGGAACGGTCGCGCCCGCCACGCTTTTCGTGCGCATCACGAAAAAGCTTGTCCGGCTGCTGCAGGAGCGGACCGGCGACAGCTATGTCCTGCGGGTCGATTTGCGGCTGCGCCCCGACCCCGGTTCGACGGCGGTCGCGGTCGCCCTTCCGGGGGCCTGCTCCTATTACGAGATCGTCGGTCAGAACTGGGAGCGCGCGGCCTTCATCAAAGCGCGTCCCGCGGCTGGCGACATGACGCTCGGCGCGACATTTCTCGCGACCCTCGCTCCCTTCGTCTGGCGCAAATATCTCGACTACGCCGCGATCGCCGACATTCACGCGATGAAGCGGCAGATTCACGCCGTCCGAGGCCATGCCGAGATAAAAGTCGCCGGTCATGACGTGAAGCTCGGCCGCGGCGGCATTCGCGAGATCGAGTTTTTCGTCCAGACCCAGCAATTGATCTTCGGCGGCAAGAGGCCAAGCCTTCGCGGTCGCCGCACCCTCGACATGCTGGACGAGCTGGGGCGGGACGGCTGGGTGACGCGCGAGGCCGTGACCGATCTGCGCGCGGCCTATGTGTTTTTGCGCGAGATCGAGCATCGCCTGCAGATGCAGGACGATGAACAGACGCAGCGCCTGCCGCAAGATGCGGAGGCCCTGCGGCGGTTCGCGAGCTTTTGCGGCTATGCGCGGGAAGAGCGATTTCACGATGAGCTCACGCGCTGCCTGGGCCGCGTGTCGCATCATTACGCGCTTCTGTTCGAGAACGCGCCCGGATTGGACGCCTCGGACGGCAGCCTGGTCTTCACCGGGGCGGGCGACGATCCCGAAACGCTTCACACCTTGGCTCGGCTTGGCTTCAAGAAAGCGTCCTTGGCGGCGGAGACGGTGCGCGGCTGGCATTTCGGGCATCGTCCCGCGGTGCAATCGCCGCGCGCAAGGGAGGTGCTCACCGAACTTGTGCCGGGGTTGATCCAGGCGTTCGGCCGCTCCGGCGACCCGGACACGGCGCTCGCCGGTTTCGACTCCGCGCTCATGCGCATGCCTGCGGCGATCGAGCTCTTCTCGATGCTGAAGTCCAATTCCCGCATGCGCCAATTATTCGCCGATATTCTGGGCGGCGCGCCGCGTCTTGCGCGCATGGCGATCAGCCACCCGCATCTGCTCGACGCGACGATCAACCCGAATATTCTTGACGCGCCGGTCGATGAGACCGGGTTTTGGAAACGCGCCGAGCCTCTTCTGCAAAGCAATTTCGGGACGGAGGAGTTCCTCGACGCCGTGCGCGATTTCGCGCAGGAGGAGCTTTTCCTGATCGGCCTGCGGCTCTTTTCAGGATCGGTCGAACCCATAGACGCCGGACGGATCTATTCGGCGCTTGCCGCCAGCGTCGTTCAAACCTGCCTCGCCAATGTCGAACGCGTTTTTGCGCAGGAGCATGGCCGGCCGCCGTGCGGTTGTTGCGTCGTCCTGGCGCTTGGCAAGCTCGGTTCGCGCGAGATGACCGCGGCGTCCGACCTCGATCTCATCTTGATCTATGATTTCGATAACGAACGTCCAGAGTCGGACGGCCCGCGGCCGCTTCACGCCGTGCAATATTATACGCGCATCGCGCAGCGTCTCATCTCAGCCTTGACGGTGGCGACAAAGCGGGGCCGGCTCTATGAGGTCGACATGCGGCTGCGTCCTTCCGGACGCAAAGGGCCCGTCGCGACGCAGCTCGACCGGTTCATCGAATATCAGACCAAGGAAGCGGAAACCTGGGAGCATATGGCTCTGACGCGTGCGCGCGTGATCGCCGGAGACGCGGCGCTTGGCGCCAGAACCAGCGAGGCGGTCAGGTCCACGCTGATGCGCCCGCGCGGGGAGAGCCTGCCGCGCGAGGTCTATGAAATGCGAAGCCTCATTGCGAGCGTGAAAGGCGACCAGGGCCCCTGGGATCTGAAGCGCGCCGCTGGGGGTCTCATGGATATAGAATTTCTGGCGCAATATCTTTTGCTGCGCCATGCCTGCGCCGCCCCCGAGCTCATTTCCGTTTCGACCTACGACGTGATCGAGACCGCGGGTAGACTTGGCCTTCTCGAAGCCGGAGATGCGCTTGCCCTGGCGAGCGCGCATCGCCTTTTGACCAATGTGACGCAAATGCTGCGCCTGACTTTGGATGAGGGCTCGGATCCACTCCAGGCGAGCGAAGCCGTCAAGCGGCGCCTCGCCGCGATAGCGCATCTGCCGAGCCTGGGCGTTCTCGAAAGCGATCTTCATGAAACGCGCGCGAAGGTGCGGGCTATTTTCAATCGGGTTTTGGGCCGGTCGGGCGACTGAGGGCTCTGCGCGTCCGCTTAAGGCGGTCTGCTCTATCCCCGACCTGCGGCGCGCATCTTCAGTGGCGGTGCGGGCCGCCGCGTTGCGGCCGCCGCGAGGAGCAACTTTTGCTTCGGCGCGTCGCGCGAGCCTGGAATATGAACGAGGACGATCGTGCCAGCGCCGACCGACGAGCGGATGCGCATCGAGCCGCCATGCAGATCGACGAGCGATCGGGCGATCGCCAAGCCTAGCCCGGAGCCCTTCATCCCATTGTCGAGGGAGCCTTGCAATTGCTCGAACGGCCGGCCGAGCCGGGCCAAGGGCGCGGCGGGAATGCCTATGCCGTTATCTTCCACGTAAATGTTCAAGGCCCCCTGGATGATGCGCGTGCGCACGCTGATCCGGCCGTGATTTTGCGTGAACTTGACCGCGTTGCGCAAAAGGATCGTCAAGATTTTCTCGAGCGCGGCGCGATCGGCGTGGATTCGCTTGTCCGGCAAGGTTTCGGCGACGACCGTGATTTCCTTTTCTTTGGCGATGGCGTCGATCGCGGCGACCGCGCCGCCAACCGCGCCGTCGATCTCGAAATCGGTCTTTTGCAATCGCACCCGGCCGGCTTCGAGGCGCGACATGTCGAGAATGTCCGAGATCACGCCGAGAAGGCGCTGGCCGCTTTGGCTTATATCGCTGCAGTAATCGATATATTTCGGCGATCCCAGGGCGCCGAACGTCTGCTGCAGCATCAAATCCGAAAAGCCGATGATGGCGTTGAGCGGCGTTCGAAGCTCATGGCTCATATTGGCGAGAAATTCCGATTTGGCCCGGTTGGCGGTCTCGGCCTCGGCTTTCTGCTCCAAGTATTTCTCGGCGAGATCGGCGAGCTGCTGCGCTTGCATTTCCAGGGTTTGGCGGGATTTGCGCAAGTCCGCGACGGTCGCCATCAGGCGGCGCTCGCTATCCATCAATTGTTCTTCGTGGCGTTTCAGCGCGGTGATGTCGGTCCCCACCGAAACATAGCCGCCGTCCTTGGTGCGGCGCTCGTTGATTTGCAGCCAGCGGCCGTCGCCGAGGCGGGCTTCATAGGTGCGCGCGCCGGCCAGCGGCCGCTCGCCGAGCGCGATCTCGGCCTGAATCTGAGGCGGCGTCCCTTCCGCCATGACTCGCGCATAGGGAGTTCCGGCGCGGACCGCTTCGCTCGTCAGATTATGGAATTTTTGGAACTTGGAATTGCACATGACGAGCTGATTGTCGGCGTCCCAAAGAACGAAGGCTTCCGACACTGTCTCGATCGCGTCGCGCAGGCGCATGTCGGCCGTGGCGGTGCGCTCGGCGAGCGCCTTTTGCTCAGTAATGTCGACGGCGATCCCGACGAGATGGAGCGCTTCGCCTGGCCGATCGCGCACGACCTCGGCTCGCGCGCGCAGCCAGATCCATTCGCCCTTGACGTTCTGCATCCGGAACGCGTGATCGACCGAGTCGGCCTGCGAAGCGGTCAGCATCTCGGCAATCGTCGCGAGGTCGTCGTCTTGAGGATGGACCAGCGCATTGATGTCGCCAAAGGAGAGGAACTGTCCGATCGGCGTCATGCCGAGGATCTCATACATCGAGTCGGACCAGTAGATCCGCCCGCGCGCGAGATCCCAGTCCCAGAGGCCGCAGCGGCCCCGGCTGAGCGCGGTGTCGATGCGGTCGCGCACCCTTTCGCAAATTCGATCGGCCTCGCGCGCGCGGGACGCCTGCCAGAAATAGGCGAGCGCCAAGGCGACGAGCACGAGAACCGTGCAGAACAAAAGCACGGCGATGCGAAAGGCGTTGGCGCGCCATTCGGCCAGAACCGCGGATATGGGATGGACGATGGCGATTTGGCCGAAGGGCGCCTCCAGCGTGCGAACCGTCGCCAAGGCTTCCGAGCCGTCGGCCAGGCTGATGCGCAGCACGCCGGCCTTTTCGGCGAAGATGGTCAAGGGCTGCGAGGGCCCGAGATAATCGGTGAGGGAGCCGCTGAATCCGCGCGCCGCCGGATAGGCCGCGATGACGTCCCCGGCGAGATCGCTGACGAGGATCTGCTGGCCCCGCGCCAGGACGCGCGCCGGAACCGCTTGCGCAAGCTGGGTTTCCGCGGCCGCGCCAGTCGATCCTTTCAGCGCTGCGCCAACTTCGTCGGCGACGACGGCTCCGACCAGTTCAAGATCTGAAAATGCGTCCGATATGGCGCGATCATAGGCGTCGCGGGTCATCGTCGCCGTGATCGCGGCGAGCGTCCCGATAAAGAGGGCGACCATGGCGGGAACGCCGCGCCGCACCCAAATTTCCAGCCTGGCTAAACGGAGAAACGCGAGTTGCGTCGTCGTCGTTGCAAGGCCCTGCCGATCGGCAAGTCCATGCGTCGCCGCCGCTTGCGCAGCAGCATGCGCCGCGTTTGCACGCGCCATGTCAGGCCCCCTCGAAACTGACCGGAGCGATGTGCCGCATCTCTCCGAATCGAGACCATCTGAGTCTGACTTTGGCGTTTTGTCCAGAGTTTAATGAACCGTGAAGACAAAATGTGATCACGACAAAAACGTGAATTGCGTCGCCTCAATTGGCGGCGGCGTTCAAGCCGGTTCGCTGTGACGGATGCCCGAAGAGGTCCGTCACAGGGGGACAATCTGCTTTAAAATCAAAGACGGAACTATCCTGATCGGCTGGATAGCACCCAGGCATGCGCTACGCGTCGGCGGTGACGAGGGCGAGCGCAAAACCGTCATGGCCCTTGCTGCCCACGGTCTGAATTTCCGTGGCGCTGACGCGCGGCTCGGCGGCGAGCAGTTTGTTGAATTCGCGCACGCCCTGAACATCCGGACTGGCGTTGTTTGCGTCGATCACCGCGCCGTTGCGGATGACATTGTCGACGATGATGAGGCTGCCGCGCCGGGAGAGCTTGAGCGCGAACGTAAAGTAGGCCGGGATATTTTGCTTGTCGGCGTCGATGAAGATGAGGTCGAACGGCCCGAGCCCTTCGGCGATAATCTGCGGCAGCGTGTCGAGCGCTCGGCCGAGGCGCAGCTCGACAATGTCCGCGAGGCCGGCGCGCGCAATATTGGCGCGCGCGACTTCGGCATGTTTGGGGTCGGCTTCAAGCGTGATCAGGCGCCCGTCCGGCGGCAGCGCCCGCGCGAGCCAGATGGTGCTGTAGCCGCCGAGCGCGCCAAGTTCGAGGATCTTTTTCGACCCTTGGATGTGGGCGAGCAATTGCAAGAGTTTGCCCTGGTTCGGCGCCACCGCGATTTGCGGAAGGCCCGCGGCGTTGCTCGCGTCGAGCGCGGCGTCGAGCGCCGGATCGGCCGGGACCAGAAGATCCGTTATATATTTGTCAATATTGGTCCACAGCTGCTCGGTCATGGGCATATCCTGGAATTCAGCGCGACAAGCTAGGCGGTCTCGCCGGGCGAGAACGCGCCGAGGTCGGCGATCCTCTCCGGCGATAACCCTTCAAGATTCGTCTACGCGAGGGAGCGCTCGGCGATGTCTTTCACATCAGGGGAGAGCGTTCCAACGCCGGCGACCCGCCGCAAGGCCGCTTCGGCGAGGCCGCGCCGTTTGGCTTCGAGCGTCCGCCAGCTTTTGAAAGCCGAGAGAAGGCGCGCGGCGACCTGCGGATTTTTTCGATCGAGATCGACGACGATCCCGGTGATGAAATCATAGCCGCTTCCGTCGAGCGCGTTGAACTGGGTCTGGTTTCCGGCGGCGAAGGCGCCGATGAGCGCGCGCACGCGGTTCGGATTCGCGATCGAGAAAGCCCGATGAGCCATGAGCCTTCTCACGCGGTTCAGCGCGTCGGCTTCCGGGATCATCGCCTGCAGCGCGAACCATTTGTCGATGACGAGCGCATCGCCCTCATGGGCGCGGTAGAAAGCTTCGAGCGCGGCGTCGCGCTCCCTGCCGGGCGTATGGGCGAGGACGCCGAGAGCGGCGATCTCGTTGGTCATCGTATCGGCGCTCTCAAACTGACGCGCGGCGAGGCTCGCGCCCTCGACCGGATCGCCGGCGACGAAGAGATCAAGCGCGGCGTTGCGCAGAGCGCGGCGCCCGGCGGCGGCTGCGTCCGGCGAATAGGGGGCGTTCTCGGCAAGCCGCGCATAGGTTGCGAGGAGGATTTCCCGCAGATCTCGCCCGATCGCCTTGCGTAGCGCCTCGCGGGCGACATGGATCGCGTCCGGATCGACATCCTGGCCAATTTCGCGCGCGATATCGGCCTCGCTCGGCAGGGTGATCACCTGCGCCGCGAACGCCGGGTCGGCGTTGTCCTCAAGCACGCGGCGAAGCGCGCCGCTGAAGCTTTCGTCGCGGATAGAGACGCCGCCGGCGCGGACGAGTTCGACAGAGCGCAGAAGCAGGCGGCTCGCATAGGTCTGCGCTGCCTGCCAGCGGTTGAAACTGTCGCTGTCATGCGAAATGAGCGTGAGCAGATCGCTCTCGCTCGCCGCGTAATTGAGGCGCACAGGCGCGGAGAAGCCTCTGAGCAGGGAGGGGACCGGGCGGCTCGCCACATTGGTGAAGACGATCCGTCGCTGCGCCGTCGTGAGCTCTATGACGCCGCGCGAAAGCTCCGCGACGCTGGCGCCGTCGCTGTCCGACGCAGCGAGCTTCAGATCGCCATGACCCTCGGCGACGAGCCCGAGCGCGATGGGAATGACGAAAGGTTCTTTCACATCCTGACCGGGGGTCGGCTTGCAGGATTGCGAAAAATCCAGCGTGAAAGTCCTGGCCGCGGCGTCATAGGCGGCGGCGACCTCGACCAGCGGCGTTCCGGCTTGATTGTACCAGAGCGAGAATTGCGTCAGATCGCGCTGCGCCGTTTCCGCGAAACATGAGATGAAATCTTCGATCGTGGCGGCCGTCCCGTCATAGCGGTCGAAATAAAGATCCATGCCTTTGCGGAAGGCTTCGTCGCCGATGAGCACTTTCAGCAGGCGGATGATTTCGGCGCCTTTTTCGTAGATCGTCGCCGTGTAGAAATTATTGATCTCGAGATAGGCGTCCGGCCGCACATTATGGGCGAGCGGCCCGGCGTCCTCGGGAAATTGCTGCGCCCGCAAGGCGCGCACGTCGGCGATGCGATGGACCGGGCGCGAGCGCATGTCGGAGGAGAATTCATGGTCGCGGAAGACCGTCAATCCCTCCTTGAGGCAGAGCTGGAACCAGTCGCGGCAGGTGATTCTATTCCCGGTCCAATTGTGGAAATATTCATGCGCGATCACCGCCTCGATATGGGCGTAATCCGTATCGGTGGCGGTCGAAGGCGAAGCGAGCACATATTTGTCGTTGAAGATATTGAGCCCCTTGTTCTCCATCGCGCCCATGTTGAAATCGGACACGGCCACGATATTGAATATGTCGAGATCATATTCGCGTCCGAACGCCGTCTCGTCCCAGGCCATGGACCGTTTCAAGGCGTCCATCGCATAGGCGGCGAAAGCCTCCTTGCCATGTTCGACATGAATGCCGAGGGCGACCTTGCGCCCGGACCTTGTGGTAAATTCATCGTGAATGGAGCCGAGATCGCCGCCGACGAGCGCGAACAGATAGGAGGGTTTCGGAAACGGATCGCTCCAGAGCGCGAAATGGCGCGACGTTCCTTCAATCTTGCCCTCGGCGATCTTGTTTCCGTTCGAGAGCAGCAAAGGCGCTTCGGCGAGTTCCGCCTCCAGTCGCACCGTATAGACGCTCAAGACGTCGGGCCGATCGAGAAAATAAGTGATGCGGCGAAACCCTTCCGCCTCGCATTGGGTGCAATAGGCGGAGCCGGACCGGTAAAGGCCCATCAGGCGGGTATTGGCCGAGGGGTCTATTTCGGTTTCGATCTCCAGCGTGAAAGGGCGATCCGGCGGCGCGATTATGGTCAGCTGATCCGGCGTCAAGAGCGCCGTCGCCGGATCCAGACGTTGGAGATCAAGCTCCCGGCCATCAAGCGCGATCCGCTTCGCCACGAGCCCGTCGCCATCGAGAACCAGCGACGCGCCAGGCCGCCCTTTCGGATTCGGTCGGACGGCGAGGCGTGAGACGACTTTGGTCGCGGTTGCATGAAGCTTGACATCGAGATCGACCTTGTCGATCAGATAATCTGGAGCCCTGTAGTCTTTCAGGCGAACGGGCTCGGCGCTGTCGGTACGCATCAAAACCTCAATTGCAAGGCGACGAGGGCGGTTCCTCGCCGCAAGATTGTTGGCGCAGATCATAGGCGCTCAAGGGACGAGGCGCAAAGTCCGCCCCGAAGCCGGATCGCGGCCTCCAGCGCCTCGGCTTATATTGGGCTCCTTTCTCGAATTTTCGCTCGAATTTCATGAAAAGGCGAAAATTCCAGAGTGGAGCCGACGGTCGTCCCTCATGACCGTTGGCGTAAATAGGGAAGTGAAGGAATGGCTGGAAGAGCTGCGAAATATATTTGGATCGGCGTCGCCCTGATCGCATCGGTTCTGCCAAGCGCGCTATGGGCGCATGGACCGTCGCGCCAAAAGGTCACCGAGAAAATCGAGATCAACGCCCCCCCGGAGAAAGTGTGGGCGGCGATCAGCGATTTCCATGACCTGAGCTGGCTCCCCGGAGTCGCCAAGACGCAAGGCGCAGGCGGCAATGAACCGGATGTCGCCAAGCGCCAGATCGTTCTCGACAGCGGCGCAACGATCGACGAAAGCCTTTATAAATATGACGCCGCCGAAAAGAGCTATTCCTACCGCATCGACAATGTCGACGTGAAGGTTCTGCCGGTCAACAACTATTCCTCGACGATCATTGTGCTTCCGGCCGAGGGCGGCAACAGCGCCGTCGAATGGCGCGGCGCTTTCTATCGCGGCTATCCCAATAATGATCCGCCGCCGGAGCTGAACGACGAGGCGGCGTTGAAGGCGGTAACGACAATATACCGCGCGGGCCTGGAGAATTTGAAGAAAAAGGTCGAGGCCGGCAAGTGAGGCGATTGGCGAGGCGAGGCGGTTACGCGCGCCGCGCCGGCGTCATACTGGCGGGCGCTGGCGCGGCCTTGCTTCTCTGCGCGCTCGGGGTTTGCGCGGACGAAGCCTTCATCACCGAGCAGAGCGGCGATGAGGTCAGCGTCCTCGACCTCGCGACGAGCGCGGTCGTGGCGCGCATCAAGGTCGACGGCAAGCCGGCCGGCATCGCCATGGCGCGCGACGGCAAGACCGCCTTCGTCACGAGTCCGGAAGGCAAATATGTCTCGGTGATCGATGCGGCCGCGCGAAAAATCGTGCGGCGCATTCCAATGCCCGATACGCCGCTCGGGATCGCGGTCGATCCGGCGGGCGGCTTTATCTGCGTCGCCGGATTTTATCAGCCGCAGCTCTATAAGATCGATCCCGCGACAGGCGCCATCATCGCGACGGTCACGGTCGGCGCATCGCCGTCCGGCGTGGCCTTCACGCCGGACGGCAGGCTGATCGCGACGGCCGATCGCGACGACGATCAAATCTCGATTATCGACGCGGCGAGTTTCACCCGGCTCGGCGCCGTCAAGGTCGGCGCGCATCCGTTCGGCGTGACGATCGATCCGCAGGGCAAGCGCGCATATACCGCCAATGTCGAAGGCGACGACGTGTCGGTGGTGGATCTTGCCTCGCGCAAGCTCGTCGGAACGATCGCGGTCGGCAAGCGCCCTTACGCCGTCGCCTTGGCCAAGGGACGCGGCTTCACCACCGACCAATATGGCGGGACCGTATCGATCTTCGATCTCGACACGCTACGGCCCGTGCAGCGGATCTCGGTTGGCGACTATCCCGAAGGGATCGAGACCAGCGCCGACGGCAAGAGCGTCTATGTCGCCAACTGGTTCTCGAATGAAGTCTGGGCGATCAATGCCGAGACGCTCAAGGTGACGGCGAAAATGCCGGTTGGGGACGGACCCCGCGCCTTCGGGACTTTCCTGCGCGAGACGCATTGAGGGTTTCGTGGAAGGTTATTTCGCGAATTTGGTCTGCGTTGCGTCAACGGGACCTAAACCGTCGACTGTATATCGTAGGCTTTACTTGGGGTAAAATCCACGCATGCGATTTGCCTTTCCTCGACTGCCGGCCGAGTTCGAAATCCCCGATGACTGGTGGAAAGACGCCGGCATAACCGGTTTCAAGCCGTCAAGCCCGGCCTATCGATCGACGGCCGCCGTTACGCACACGATCCCTTTGCGGGACATCGAGCCGCCTTTCCGTTTCCCCGAATACCCGAAAGATTTTCGCGGCTTTGAGCGCGACCGGCTAATCCGCATCCTAAAGGGCTTCGTGGCTGACGATGAGATCGAGCCGGTTCCGATTCTCGTCTTGCCGTCACTGGCCGACATATCGACACCCCCGTTTAAATATCGGGTTTTGGACGGCGTGCATCGTTTTTACGCCTCGGTCGCGGCTGGGTTTGAGTATCTGCCGGTGGCCGCGAGTGAGTGTCTCGTGTAGTCGGCAGCCCCTTCTGAATCTCGCCATACCGAATTTGTGGCCCGGCAAGAAGTCGTCAGGCCACGCCCCGCACCGCTGGCTTGTGCACGTAAAACGCCTCGCACTCTTCTCTCTCTCAGTCCTGCCTCGACTTGACAGGCCCCGGGTTCGGCCGCCTGCGCAGCGTGGTGGCTTCTCTCTATCCCTACTGATTTTCTATCACGCGACCGAGGACGAGATCGTTATTCATGGGGTCCGCCACAGCGCCCGGCGTCCATCATCCATGACGGAGTGATGGGCGGGCCGCTCGCGCGAGCGGCCCGGAGCTGTCTTATTCCTCATCCTCTCTAGGAGGCAAAGGCTGAGGATTGATCGCAACCCGGCTACCCGTGGATGCGGACCGGTTGTCGATCGAGGCGCGCTGGCCGACAAAGACCGGCCGAGCAATGAGTGAATCGGAAACGCCAATCCCGGCTGCATTGGTCCCGTCGACGGTTCGCGCCGCGGCTTCAAACGCCGGTGCGGAAATCATGATCGTCGCGCCGATGGCGCAAAGCATAAATTTGGTGGCGTTCATATTTTTGATCCTCCGTGTGTCGGCGACATTCGCCTAAACCACGAAGAACAAGCTGCCATTCCGTCGCGGACGCCGATGTGCGCCGTCGTACATTTCCAACGGCGGCCGGACTCGCTCACGAATGTCTCTCGGTTTCAAAAGCAAGCCTGATTAGTCAGCCTTGCGGGAAACCGTCTTCCAAACATAAAACGCCGCGCCGAGATTCAAAACGCCGAGCGCGGCGAGGAGAATGGGCTCGGAAAGACCGACGCTCTTGCTTTGCAGGACGACTGTGAGAAGAACCCCAGCGACAATGAAGGCGGAGTTGAGGATATTGACGCCGCCGACGATGCGGGCGCGCATGTGCTTGGCCGCGTCGGCCTGGATCGCGGTGAACAGGGGCACGACGAACAACCCGCCGGCTGTGGCGAGGCCCGCGACGTCGAAGGCGATGCGGACGCCGATCGCCGAGCTCAGGAAGGTTGGAATATCGATTTCCGTCGTCGCCGTCGGAAGGCTCCAGGTCGCCAGGCCGAGATCGATCAGAAAGCCGGCCATTCCGAGCGCGGCGAGAGGAACCGGCGCAAGCAAAATGCGTCCGCGCGCGATAATCGCGGCGGCGAGGGAGCCGATCCCGATCCCAAGCGCAAAAAAGGCGCTGATCGCGGTCTCGACGCCAATGCCGCCGCCGGTCTTGTTGCGGATCACGACCGGCACGAGCGAAAGCGTCACCGCCCCGGTCATCCAGAACCAGGAGACCGCCATGCTCCGGCTCCAAAGGCAGGGCTCTCGCTTGACCTCGCGCAAAAGGTCTCGCGTCGAGGCGAACACATTGGGGTTCACCCGCAGGTCCGGCGCGGCGCGTCCGGTCAAGGGAATGAAAAGGCTCGCCGCCCAGCAGGCGAGAGCGATCGCCATCAGCTGCGCCATGGTTCCCTCGGGCGTGCGCCCCACCGCCGACAGGCCGCCGGCGATCAGCCCCAGGAAAATGGCGATGAATGTCGCGGCCTCGACCAGCGCATTGCCGGCGACCAGTTCATGCCGTTCGAGAAGGTCGGGCAGGATGCCATATTTGATGGGGCCGAACAGGGCCGAGATCACGCCGAGCCCGAACAGGGCCGTGTAAAGCAGCGGCAAGGAGGCCTGCCATAGGCCGATGGCGGCGATGACCTGCACGAGAATTTCAGCGAATTTCAAACGTTTCGTAAGCCGAGCCTTGTCTTGCGCGTCAGCCATTTCGCCGCCAAGGCCGGAGAGGCAGAGCGAGGGCAGCATGAAGATCCCGACCGCGAGCGTGATCAGCGGGCCGGCGTCCGCCTCGCCGAGCCTGAACAGGATCAGCATTGCGAGCATGTTGCGCACGAAATTGTCGTTGAAGACGGAAAAGAACTGGCACCAGAACAAGGGCGCGAAGCGCCGCGTCCGCAAAAGGCCGATGAGCATGGGCAAGGGCGCCGAGCCCGCGGCGCGATCGACGTTTGTCTTCATGCCAGCAACGGCTCGGCGTGGCCGACGATTCGGACGATCTCGGCAAAGTCATCGCGCACCTTGCGTTCCAGTTCGTCGACCCGTTCGTGGACCTCGTCGACGCTGAGCTCAGGATTGACGCGGCAATGATAATTCACGACCAATCCAGCCGGCGTTTCCCGGACCCTGACATTGTGGACGTCTCGGATGGCGCCGGCTTCGGGCGCGCTTCGCGCAAGCGCCGCCGTGATTTCGGCATGGGTCGCCGCGGATGCGTCATGACCTTGCAACTGGCGGGGCTCCTGCGGCTCGATATGGGTCTCGACTTCAATGTCATAGCCGAGCTCTTGGCGGATCTGGCGCTCGAGCCCGGAGACGATCGCATGGGCGTTGCCATGCGTCATGCGGCCGTCGAGCTCGACGTCGAAGCTGATCGAGGTTTTACCGTCGATCTCTTGCAGGGTCACATGATGCACCTGAACATGACGTTTTGCCGCGATGAGCGAAACCCGCTGGAGCATGGTTTCATCGTCGAGCGCGATCGGCTGCGTCGCGACGGTGACGGCCACTTCAGGGTGCGCTCCGGCGATCGCCGTGAGGACATTCGCCTTGATCGCCGCGGCTTTTTCAAGCGACAGGGTCCTAGCGACCTTGATTGAAATATCGCCGATCACCTCGGAGCCGGCCGGACGCAGGCGCGCCGTCGTGACGTCGATCACGCCCGGCACCGCGCGCACAATCGACGTCACCTGCTCGGCGAGGCCTTTCGGCGCCGCGTCGGTCAGAGTGTCGACCGTGCGCCGCGCGATCTTATATCCGGCGACCGCGACGAAAGCCGCCACTCCCAAAGCCGCGGCGGCGTCGCCTTGCGGATAGCCATAATGGGCGGCGACGAGCCCGCAGAGCGCCAGGGCCGAGCTCACGATATCGCTTGAAAAATGCAGGGCGTCGGCGGCGAGCGCTTCGCTTCGCGTCGCCGTCGCGATCCGGCGCAGCGAACGCCAGCGCACGAGATCGACGATGATGGAGACGATCAAGACGCCGAAAGCGAGCGCATTGGCTTCGACGCGAACGTCGTCGCTGGAGAGCCGCCTGACCGCCTCGACGAGGATGTAGACAGCGAGCCCGAACAAGAACCCTGTCTCGACCAGCGCCGCCAAGGACTCCACCTTGCCATGGCCATAGTGGTGATCCTCGTCGGCCGGCTTATTCGCAATCCGGATCGCGAAATAGGTGAGGGCCGTCGATGCGACATCGGCGAGATTGTGGCCGGCCTCGGAGAGAATCGCCAGCGAGCCCGAACTGACGCCGGCGACAAGCTTGCCGAGCGTCAAGAGGGAGCTCGCGGCGATCGAGGCCAGCGCCGCCCTTTCCTTGAGCCGATTGGCTTCGGTCATCGCCTTTTCCCGCCGCATCGCCGAAGGCGTCCGCACCAAGGGTCCGGGCCCCACGCCAAAGGATTTAGCAGAGGCTCCCATTGGGCGCCAACGCCGGCTCGTGTGCTATATATCATCCAATGCCTATGCTGGGCCTCTAATTCGCCGGCGGTCGATCGATTTGATCATCGCGAGATCGGATCAAATGCCTCCAGAGGGAACGAACATGGAATATCTGCATACGATGGTCCGCGTCGCGGACCTCGCGCAATCGCTCGAATTCTATGCCGATAAGCTCGGCCTTGTTGAGGTCCGTCGGGTCGAAAATGAAACCGGCCGCTATAGCTTGGTCTATCTGGCGGCGCCCGGAGATTTGGATCGCGCGATGAAGTTCAAGACCCCTCTGCTGGAGCTGACCTATAATTGGGATAGCGAGGCCTATAGCGGCGGACGGAATTTCGGCCATCTCGCCTTTGCCGTCGAGGATATTTACGCAACTTGCGACAGGCTCATGAAAGCGGGCGTGACCATCAACCGCCCGCCGCGCGACGGCGCAATGGCTTTCATCCGCTCGCCCGACAATATTTCAATTGAGCTTCTGCAGAAGGGCGCCTCGAAGCCGAAGCAGGAGCCCTGGGCGTCCATGCCGAACACCGGGGTTTGGTAAGATATTGGCCGCTCGCCCCGAGCCCTTGCCGCCCGGCGGTCTGGCGAAACTGGCGCCGGGGTCTTCCTGCGCCTATTTCTTCGATGTCGACGGCACGCTGCTCGAGATCAAGCCGCGGCCGGAGGATGTCATCTCGGATGAGGACCTGCGCCTGCTGCTTGTGGCGCTCGCCGCCGTCGCCGGGGGCGCGCTGGCTCTGGTCAGCGGCCGGATGGTCGACGACATAGACCGCATTTTCGCGCCGCTGGCTTTTCCCGCCGCCGGGCTGCATGGCGCGGAAATCCGGTTCCCGGATGGATCGCGCACGTGCGCGGAAAGCGCTGTCATGGACGAAGCGCGGCCCAAATTGCGCGATTTCGTCGCCGCGCATCCGGGCGCCCGATTGGAGGACAAGGGGGCGACGCTCGCCATCCATTTCAGGCAGAGGCCGGAGCTTGAAGGCGAGGTCCGGGCCTTTCTCGCTGGCTTTGCGCAAGGCGGCCTTGCGGTGCAGGAGGGCAAGCTCGTCGCCGAGCTCAAGCAGGGTCAATATAATAAGGGAGCCGCCATCGCGGCCTTACTGGAGGCGCCGCCTTTCCTCGGACGCAGGCCGGTCTTCATCGGCGATGATCTGACCGACGAAAAGGGATTTCGGCTCGTCAATGAAAAGGGCGGACTATCCGTCCGAGTCGGGCCGCCGGAGAATGCGACCGAAGCGCGGCTGCGCCTCAACGATCCGGCGGAGCTACGACGAGAGCTCGGGGCGCTCGTTGCGGTTTGTTGAGTTTATTGCGCGATGGTAGGCTGCGCGCGGAGATTTAGCGATGCCGGAGACCATTACTCAATTGGGGGAAGGCTTTCCCCGCCGCGCATTCACGGCGGATGAGGTTCTGCGCATGCAGGAGGTCGGCATTCTCGACGATGACGAGCGCTTCGAGCTAATCGAGGGAGAGATCGTCCTCATGCAGGCGAAGAATTACCCGCATGAGCGGGTCAAGCTGGCGCTTGTGCGGGCTTTTTCGCGCGCTTTGCCGGATAGGCTTCAACTCGGCGTCGAGACAAGCCTTTATCTATCCGGCGTCACGATCCTCGAGCCGGATCTTTCGATCTTTCCGATGATGGACACGACGAAGGTGCGTGGTCCTGACATTTTGCTCGCCGTAGAAGTGGCCGACGCGACCTTTGCAAGGGACAAGGGCGTCAAAGCCGCGCTCTACGCCAAATATGGCGTGCGCGAATTATGGGTGATCGATGCGGCGAAGCTCGAGACTCATGTGCATCGCGATCCAATCGATGGGCGATGGAGCGCGGTGGAGCTTTTGCGCGCCGGCGATGTCCTGACTCATGAGAGCGCGCCTGGATTTGCGGTGAAGCTCGGCGAAATATGATGTCGCTTACGCGGCCGCCTCTTTCTGCTGATAGCCGAGCCGCCCGTTCAACAGCTCGATGAGGCGCGCGGCGGCGTCGGGGATGACCGTCCCCGGCGGAAAAATCGCGGCGGCGCCTGCTTCCTCCAGCGCTGCGAAATCCTGCGGCGGGATGACCCCGCCGACGACGATCATGATGTCGGGGCGGCCTTCGCGCTCCAGCGCCGCGCGCAATTGCGGAACCAGCGTCAGATGTCCGGCGGCGAGCGACGAGACGCCGACGATATGGACATTGGCGTCGATCGCCTGGCGGGCGACCTCATCGGGCGTCGCGAATAGAGGGCCGATCAAGGCCTCGAACCCGAAATCGCCGAGCGCCGAAGCCACCACGGTCTGGCCGCGATCATGCCCATCCTGGCCGATCTTGGCGACGAGGATGCGCGGCTTGCGCCCGTCATTCTCGGCAAAGGCGGCGACCAGGCTTTTCACACGGGCGATGGCCGCCGAATTTGGGCCAGCCTCTTGCGCATAGACTCCGGCGACGGCCTTGATCTCGGCGCGATGGCGGCCAAAGATTTTTTCAAGCGCGAAGGATATTTCACCGACCGTCGCCTTGGCGCGCGCGGCCTCGACGGCGAGCCCGAGCAGATTGGCGCGGCCCCTGGCGCCTTCGGTCAGCGCATCGAGCTTTTCCGCAACAAGCCTCCCGTCGCGCTCCGACTTCAATTGTTCGAGCTTCCTGATCTGCTCGGCCCGCACAGCCGCCGGATCGACTTTCAAAACCTCGATCGGCTCCTCGGCCTCCAGCTTGAAAATGTTGACGCCGATCACCGCTTGAACGCCGCTGTCGATGCGCGCCTGCGTCCGCGCGGCGGCCTCCTCGATGCGGCGTTTTGGAACGCCGGCCTCAATCGCCTTCGCCATGCCGCCGAGCGCATCGATCTCCTCGAGATGGGCCAAGACTTTTGACGCGAGTTCGGCGGTGAGCCGTTCGACATAGAATGAGCCGCCCCAAGGGTCGATGATGCGCGTCGCGCCGCTCTCTTGCTGCAGGAAGAGCTGGGTATTGCGCGCGATGCGGGCTGAAAAATTGGAAGGCAGCGCAAGCGCTTCGTCGAGCGCATTCGTGTGCAGCGATTGCGTATGACCTTGCGTTGCGGCCATCGCTTCGATCTGCGTGCGGATAATATTGTTGAAAGGATCCTGCGCGGTGAGCGACCAGCCGGAGGTCTGCGCATGCGTGCGCAAGACGAGGGATTTTTCTGATTGCGGGTTGAAGCCTTTCGCGAGCTTCGCCCAAATGAGCCGCGCGGCGCGGAATTTTGCGACCTCCATGAAGAAATTCATCGAGGAGGCGAAGAAAAACGAGAGACGCGGCGCGAATTGATCGATATCGAGACCGGCCCTGATCCCGGCGCGGATATATTCGACGCCGTCAGCCAGCGTGTAGGCGAGTTCAAGATCGGCCGAAGCGCCGGCCTCCTGCATGTGATAGCCGGAGATCGAGATCGAATTGAACTTCGGCATATTTTGCGCGCAAAAGGCAAAAATGTCGGCGGTGATGCGCAACGACGCCTCGGGCGGATAGATATAGGTGTTGCGCACCATGAACTCTTTGAGAATATCGTTCTGAATTGTGCCGGAGAGTTCGGCCATTGGCGCGCCTTGCTCCTCGGCGGCTACGATGTAGAGCGCGAGCGCTGGCAGGACCGCGCCATTCATGGTCATCGACACCGAGATTTTGTCGAGCGGAATGCCGGAGAAGAGCGTCCGCATGTCCATGATCGAATCGATCGCGACGCCGGCCATCCCGACGTCGGCGGCCACGCGCGGATGATCGGAATCATAGCCCCGATGCGTGGGAAGATCGAATGCGACCGAAAGCCCCTTCTGGCCGGCGGCGAGATTGCGGCGATAGAAGGCGTTCGAGGCCTCGGGCGTAGAGAAGCCCGCATATTGGCGGATGGTCCACGGCCGCTCGACATACATGGTGGGGTAGGGGCCGCGAAGAAAAGGCGCGGCGCCCGGAAACGTATCGAGCCAGTCGAGACCTTCGAGGTCTTTTGCGCAGTAGATCGACTTTACCGCGATCCCTTCGGGCGTCAGCCAATCTTTGTGCGAGATTGCGTCGGCTTCGACCGCCGCTTGCGTGAAGGCCAGCTCGGAAAAATCGGGAATGCGGCTCACGGCATATCCTCCCGGCCGAATAGACCGCGGGTGAGCCGAATTATAGGGCGTTGCCTGCTAAGCGGCCATCGCTTTCGTCGCGGCCGCAATCCCTGCGCGAAGGGATTGCGCTTGGGCCTTGCGACGATCTTGTAGGACGAGATGTCTTCAGCTTTGCCGGGCGGCGCGCCAGGAGCCGCCGCATTGCAGCGTCGGAGAAGACCAGGTGCCGGAGCCGGAGGCGCCTATGACCTTACCCGCAACATGGGCGACATTGGCGTCGCGACGAAACGCGACGGAGACGATTCCGCGCCGGTCGATCTGACCGCTGGCCTGCATCATGGCGTCGCTGGAGGAGCTGATGCGCCCGCCGGATACGGAGAACGTCCAATGATAGGCTTTGTCGCAAGAGCCTACCTCGGTGATGATGTCGACGGCGTAAACCCCATCGTGATTTTCGACGGAGGCGAGCTTGTGCTGCGCATTCGCCGTTGTCGCGGCAGGCAAGATGCTCACAGCGCAAAGCGCCGCGGCGAAAATATGTGGATATCGGACCAGGCTCATTCTCACTCCTCCTTTCGGCCTCTCGGCGCCAATGCAATTTCAGGCGGAGTGACGAAGCGCTCGCTCTCCACAATTAAGGTACAAGGAAAAAATGTGGCATTTTCATGCTTCGTATGAAGCAGTGAAGCACACTAAAGCAATTTGAGGGTGGATGGCTGGTCAGACCTGCGCTAAAATGCCGCATGTCAAAATGATGCGGCGACCTGCGCGTCCAATGATCTAAGAAAATTGGTCAGTTATCACAAACAGCACTTGCGAGCGCGCGCTCCAGAATCGCCAGCGCATCGCATCCGGGATAAATGAAATCGGCTATTCCTGCGTCGCGTAAGGCGGTTTCCGCTTCGTCCGGCTGGGCGGCGAGGTAAATGCGTCCAGCGGCCGCCGCAGCGAGCGCCCACGCAGTTTCGGCGACCATCTCCGCTTGAACCGCCTCGGCCGCGCAGATGCAGGCGATTCGGCAGCGCGCGTCGCGGAAGGCTTCGGCCGCCTCCTGAGCGGTCTCGAACCCGGCGCAGCTCAAAGCCTCCAATCCAGCCGCCGCGAACAGGTTTCGGGCGAAGTTCGAGCGCTGCGAAAAGCCCTCAGCGGTCCCAAGATTGGCGAGGAAGACTCGCGGCCGCGCGCCGGTTCGCGCGCGCTCCGCTTCGGAGGCGGCGCGCAGAATTTCGTAAGGCTCGGCGTCTCGCTGCGAGGGCAGGGGCGTGCATTGGAGCACCGTTGGCGCAGGCTTCTCAACATCGGGGGCGGGCGCCAGCACGCGAACCGGCGCTTCGGCGAGATCGGGAAAGGCGCTCGTGCCTATGATGGCCTGAGCGCGATGCGCGATCGCCTGCCGTCTGGCTGAAGCGGTCGCCGCGATCTCCTCTTGCGGCAGGCCCACTTCGAGGCTCCTGATCATGCCGCCGGATTTTTCAATCCTCTGAAACAGCGCCCAGGCGCGCGCGCAGAGCTCTTCGGTCAGCTTCTCGAAACTGCCCGCGCCCGCGGCGGGATCGATGACCTTCGCGAGACTCGCCTCGTGGACGAGCAGCAATTGCGTGTTGCGCGCAATGCGGCGCGCGAAATCATCCGGCAGGCCGAGGGCGAGTGTGAAAGGCAAAACAGTAATGGCGTCGGCGCCGCCAAGGCCGGCCGAAAAGACCGCCATCGTCGCGCGGAGAATGTTTGTCCACGGATCATGCTTGGTCATCATCCTGAACGCGGTTTCGGCATGGAGCCGGATCGGTTTCGGCGCGAGGCCGCAAGCGGTCTCGACGCACGCCCAGAGCCGCCGAAGGGCGCGGAATTTGGCGAGGGTCACAAACTCATCGGAGTCAGCCGCGAGAAGAAAGGCAATTTCGTCGCGCGCCCCCTCCAAAGAAAGGCCGGCGGATTCGAGAAGCCGAAGATAGGCGACGCCGGTCGCGAGCGCAGCGGCGAGCTCCTGCGCTTCGCCCGCGCCAGCTTCGTGATAGGGTCGACCGTCGGCGAGCATGAGACGCCCCGCGAAACCCGCGTCGCGCAGGACCTTGCTCGCCTCGGCCGCCTCGCGTCCGATTTCGGCAAATGCGGCGGCCGGGACGCCCGAACGCGCGAAATGACCGATCGGATCATGGCCGAAGTCGATGTCAAGCGCGGCGGAGGTCAGACGCCGCTTTCGCGCGAGCGCCAGGAAGAATTGCGCGATCTCGAGGGCGCGGGCGCCGGCGTCGAGCCGCAGCGAGATCAGATCGAGCTCTACTCCGGCGAGCGCGTCGTCGAGATCGCTTTCGCTTGCGATCGCAACCCCGAAGCCGCGCGCCGCCGGGGCTTGCGCTATGGCGAGGGCAAGGGCGTCGGCGCCGTTTTCGAGATCCGCGCGCGCCATGGCGTTCGCCGTCGCCGCCTCGGGATGATCCACTCTTTGCGAAATCCGCCAAGCGCCGGGTCTCTGCCGCAAGGCGCGCGGAGCATCCGCGATGGAGCGCGGATAGAGCGGCTCAATCGGCAGGCCTTCCGGCGTCGTCGAGATGAGAGTTTCGAAGCCTCGGCCGCCGAGAGCGCGCCGGACGAGTTCGCGCCAGCGCGCTTCGTCGATCGGCGGGAACAATTCCGCGATGTCATCGACGCCTGGAAAGGTCATTCGCGTTTCCGGTCCGCCTGGCCGCATCTCCCTTATTGCCACGGGCTGATGGGCGCGGCCAAGCAATCATGTCGCCGAGAGGCGGGGAGACTGAGCGGCGTTCCCGATTAGATCGCTCCGCCCTCCGTCAGACCATCCGGCCCATCAATGGCAAACGGGCAGGAGTTTCTTCCTGCCCGCGATCGAAGCGCATGTTTCAAGCCTGTGCGGCTGCTTTATTTCGCCTGGTTGAGATGAGCCAAGGCCGACTCGGCGGATTTGGTCGCGGCTTCGGCATGGTCCGCCTTGCCTTCCTCGACCGCATCCTTCAGGTCCTTGATTGCGGCTTCCGTATGAGGATTGGCCTTTTCCTTCTCTCCGGCCTCGGCATGCTGCAGCGCGACTTGAGCATGGGTGGCGAGTATATTGCCATGTCCTTGTTTGCCATGATCAATTGCTTGGTTCGTGTGCTGAATCGCCTCCGCTATGTGATCTTCCGCGGCAAAGGAGACGCGCGGCGCGAAAAACGCCGCGAGACTGAGGCTCAAGGCCAAGGCGGCAAGTCTACGAGAGATCATCGATCTTCCTCCCAAAGAGGTGAATGCTTCACGGTAGGTTTCTATATATTTTCTATAGGGTAGCCAGTGAATGATGCCTGCATGGCGACCTGTTTGTCAATCGGACGAAGGTTCAAGATCATCGCCGCGTAGACGCCGACATAGATGGGGCGCTCCAGCATGCGCGGCGAGTCTGCATGTTGCGCCCTGGAAGGCGGCGTCATTTCGAATCGGAGCTAGGCGGTCAGGCGGCGAGATCGAGAAAGCAGCGGCCCTGGCGATCCTCCGTTTCGACGATCCAGATATCCGGGTCGAAATGGATTTCGCGGGCGAGCTTCAACTCGGCTTCCGCCGGATCGATCCAGGGATCGCGATGCAGCCGCGCGAAAAGGCGATCCTGGCCCTCCTTCGCCTCGCCTGAAGGCGCCGGGCCAAATAGGGCGGCGGCGCCGTCGAGCCGGTCGATCTTGACAAAGATTGCGCCTGCCTCGGCCGACCCGCGACGGCGCAGGACCGCATAGGCGCCCTCACATCCGCAGCGGCGCAGATAGGCTGCGACCCAGATATCGGCGCGTAGCCGCATGTCTCTCCCGCCGTGATCGAGGAATCTGCGCATTGGTCCGGCCCGCCTGAGCGAGCCGGTTTTCACTTCGTCTTCCAGAGCGACGAATCCTGATCCGGCTGCGCCGCCGCTGTCAATGCTGCACCGGCGGCCGCGACATTAGTCCTCAAGGGCGGTCCCCGATTCGAGCATGGACAAGCGCTGGCGCAGCCGTTCGAGATCATCTTCCTGGAGGCGTTCGACGCAGCCGGCGATCAATCGTTTGCCGCGTTCGAGCAAACAGAGCCGGATTGCGGGCTCGTCAACCGTGCTGGCGATATCGCCGAGCGCCCGCATCAGCCGAAGGCTGACCGCGGCGTCGGCGACGGAATAGTGACGGATCTGTTCGAACGCCAAGTCGAGCAGCCCGCTAAAATTGATCCAGGGAACGACGACGCGCAGCACATGCGGCGGATCGTAGAAATGGCTGCGCGGCGGCGCGCGGCCGATCCAGCGGATCAAGATGCAGCTGAGCTGATCGACGCAGCTGATCGCCGTGGTCGGATCATTGATAGCCGGCGAGATCGCTCTCAGCGCTATGTCGACGATTTGCACAATGCCAAATTCGACATCCTGCTGCATGGTGCGGGTGGGGCCGATGTCGATTGCGGCGAGAAGCTGGAGCGTTCGCTCCTCGGCGATGCGATCGCCGCGCGAAACCCGCATCAATGCGACGCCTTCCGGAACGAAATGGCCAACCCGCCGCTCCAGGCGCAGGCAGATCCGGTAGGATTTGGCGAGCGAGCGAAGGCGGTCGATGTCGACAAATCTTATGTACCCGGATTGCCGACTCGCGATCACGAACTCCAGCTTTTCGGGAAAGACTCCGAAGGCCTCGGCGAGCTGCGAAGGCCGACGCTGATCGGGCATCGACGCATCGATGACCAGCTCGGTCTCCCGCCTGATGCGATCGACGATATGGTTGACGCTGATGGCGTTCGAAATGTGGTGAATGAAATAGATCAGCCAACCGACGCAGACCGGCGCGAGAATCATGGCTCCCGTCACCGTCGCGACAGGCACGAAAGCATAGGGTAGCGACCGGGCGGCCGGAAGCGCCGCGATGCAATAGGAGAACGTGCCGAGGAACACCCCGAGCGTCCATTGCGTGACGCGATCCCTGACGAAACTGACAAGGATTCGCGGGGAAAACTGCGTCGACGCTAGGGTCAGCGTCATCAGAAGGATCGCGAAGACGATCGACACGACGGTCATGACCGATGTGGCTATGTCGGTGAGAATGGCCTGGGCGACCTGAGGATCGGCATGCGACGGAAACAGCACGTCCGGCACAAAGGCGCTGATCTCGGGCGTCTGCTCCTCTAATGAGGAGAGAATCGCGCCGGCGGCGCCGAGCGTGAGCGCGATGACGAAGGGACGAATGAGAAACCCGCCCCGGAATGCGTATAATGCCGAACGAAACAGCACGGGCAGGCTTTTGGCCATTTGCGATGATTTTCCTGGAGCGCCTTTCAACCGAGCAGACCCCGCCGGTTGAAAGAGAATCGCTCAAATCAAAGAGCTGGAGCATGTCCCCGTCGAAAATGGGGATCAAGTTTTTTGGGACGCTCTCCACGATCTATCGATGTGGCTCCGCGAGCGCCGCCTATTTTTCCCGCCGCCGCCGTAATTGCAGGATAGCTCGGAAGCCCGGTCGAAGGGTCGGCAGCCCTGACCGCGAGCGAAGCTCGGCCGATCATCGATGATTTAAGAAATCGCCGCATTATATTGCGATTCCAGTCTGCAGGGGATTTACATGGCTGCGCTCGAAAAAGTTCTGGCGAAAATTGACGCAAATCTCGAACCCGCCTTGGGACGACTCTTCAAGCTTATCGAAATAAAGTCGATTTCGACCGATCCGGCCTATGCCGGCGATTGCGCCGCGGCGGCCCAATGGCTCGTCGACGAATTGAAGGGTCTGGGGTTCGAGGCGTCTCTGCGCCCGACGCCGGGCCATCCGATGATCGTCGCGCAAGGCAAGGCGCCGCGTCCCGATGTGCCGCACGTGCTCTTTTATGGGCATTATGACGTGCAGCCGCCGGACCCGCTCGACTTGTGGGAGACGCCGCCTTTCGAGCCGCGCCTCGCCGAAGTCGAAACCGGCAAGCAGATCGTCGGGCGCGGCGTCGCCGACGACAAAGGCCAGCTGATGACCTTTGTCGAAGCCTGCCGCGCCTTCAAGGAGACGGGCGACCTTCCCTGCAACATCACGATTCTCATCGAGGGCGAGGAGGAAACTGGCTCGCCCTCGCTGCCGGCCTTTCTTGCAAGCCACAAGGACGAGCTCAAAGCCGATCTCGTCCTCGTCTGCGACACGGGGATGTGGGATCGCACGACCCCGGCGATCACCACCATGCTGCGCGGCCTCGTCCTCGAGGAGGTCGTGATCCATGGCGCCGATCGCGATCTGCACTCGGGCATTTTTGGGGGCGCGGCGATCAATCCGATCCGGGTGCTGGGGCGCATCATTAGCGATCTGCACGACGAGCATGGCCACATCACTTTGCCGGGCTTCTATGATGGCGTCTCCGAACTGCCGGAGGAGGTCGCCGCGCAATGGCGCGAACTGCACGCGCATGAGGGCGATTTTCTCAAAAGCGTCGGCCTCTCCGTTCCGGCTGGCGAGGAGGGCCGCAGCGTTCTGGAGATGGTCTGGTCGCGTCCAACTTGCGACGTCAATGGCGTTATCGGCGGCTATACGGGCAAGGGTTCGAAGACGGTGCTGCCGGCGCAAGCCAGCGCCAAATTCTCGTTTCGTCTCGTCGGCGCCCAGGACCCGGCCAAGATCGCCGAAAGTTTCCGCGCCTTCGTTCACAAGCGGCTTCCCGCCGATTGCCGCGCCGAGTTTCTCTCGCATGGCGCTTCGCGCGCGCTGCAGTTGCCATTCAGCTCCGAAGCCCTGTCGCGGGCGAGCCGGGCGCTGCTGGCCGAATGGGGCAAGGCGCCGGTCTTCGCCGGCTGCGGCGGCTCGATCCCGATCATCGGCGTGTTCAAGAACGACCTTGGAATGGATAGTTTGATGATAGGTTTCGGCCTCGAGGACGACCGGGTCCATTCGCCGAACGAGAAATACGAGCTCTCTTCGTTCCATAAGGGCGCTCGCAGCTGGGCGCGCGTCTTGAACGCGCTGGCGCTTTAGGGCGCCGGAAGCATATTGGCCGGCTGCGTTCACGAGGGCTTGAACGATGAGCTGGCGTGCGCAGGCGAGCCATCCGTTACAATGTTACGGTCGCCTGAGGTTGCAATGCGAAAGGACAGAGAAATGACGTTCAGGGCGCTTGGACTGGGGATTGGCGTCCTCTTATCGCCGCTTTGCATTTTGACCGCGGCGGCGGAAGACAACCTTGTAACCATAATCGAGCCTGCCGATGGGGCGAAGCTCGAGGCGAAGCACGCATCCAAGCTTGAATATGAGGTGAAGCCCGTCGTGAAGGCCGATCATGTGCATCTCTATGTCGATGGCGACGAGGCCGCTATGTCGCATACGTTAAAGGGCAAGTTTGATCTCCGGTCGCTCAAGCCGGGGGAGCGCAAGCTCTGCGTCCGGCCGGTGAGCAAGGGCCATGCGCCGATCGGCGCGGAAAGCTGCATCACCGTGACGGTGCAATAGCCGCGTGGAGTTTGAGAACGCGCTCTATGCCGGCGTGCAAATCGCTCATAATTTCGGCGCCGCCGCCATAGCCGGCACTCCAATCGCGGCCCTTTGGTTCGCCGAGGCGCGGCAGGCCTTGCTGCGCCCGCTGGCGTGGCTGACCTTCATCGCCTGGCTCGTCCAGGCGGCGAGCGGTCTTGGATTCGGCGCGGTGAGCTTCTTCATGGAAGGCGAGCTGCCCGAGATTCACCATTTGGCGCTGGCTGCGCTCATCGTGAAGATTCTTTGCGCGGCGTTGGCGCTCATTCTCCTTTCGTTTCATTTCTTGAGACGCGGCGGGACGCCGCCCGGGGTTGCGATCTGGCGCCGCTTGTGCGGTCTCGGGCTTACGGCCTTGACGGCGGCTGCCGTGCTTCGGTGGTTTTCATAGATCTGTTGGCCTGGGTCGCATGTGCTTGGTCCGTGCGCACACCCGCCTTCTATCGCCGCAGCTTGACGCCAAAGATGCGCAGCCCAATGAAAAGGACGACGCCGTAGACGGCGGCCCCGGCAAGGCCGAGGATCACGAGCTCGGATGCGTCGGCGAAGCGGCCGAGTCCCCTCACCAGCCGCTCGATGGGGAGGGCCGCAAAAAGCGCGAAGGCGGCGAGCGCGGCCGAAGCCGTCGTGACTGCGGTGGCCGTCTTCCACAGGAGAAGATCGGGCTTCATCGCGCCACGTCGGATCGCAAGAAAAGCCAGCAGCACGAGATTGATCCATGCGCCTACGGCGGTCGCGCTGGCGAGCCCGACGGCGCCCAGCGGCGTGAACAGCACAATCTTCAGGGCGACATTGATCGCGACCGCCGTCAGGGCGATCATCATCGGCGTTTTGGTGTCGCCATGCGCCTGGAAACTCGCGACGGCCGAACGCACGAGCACAAAGGCGACGAGACCGAACCCATAGGCGGCGAGCACCGCCGCTGAGGCGTCGGCCGCCTCGGCCGTGAAAGCGCCGCGAAGAAAGACTCCGCGCATGATGGAATCCGGAATCATGATGAAGGCGACGAAAAAAGGCGCGGCGAGCGCGAGCGAGAGCGCCATGGTTCGCGTTTGCGCCTTCAAGGCCGCGTTCGGTTTGCCTGCCGCGAGAAGCTTGCTCATTTCCGGCAAGAGCACCGTCCCCGCCGCGATCCCGATCACACCGAGCGGCAGTTGATAGATGCGGTCGGCGTAATAGATCGAGGAGGGGCCGCCGGTCGGCAGCATCGAGCTGATGATCGTATCGGCGAAAAGCGCGATCTGGGTCCCGGCCGAGCCAATCACGGCCGGCCCAAGAGTCGACAGGAATTGCCTCACATTCGCGGTCAGCGCCGGACGCGCGATTTTTTCGAGAATGCCGGCGCGGGAGGCTGCGGCCGAGGTGAGGGCGAGCTGAAGCAGGCCGGATACAGTCAGGCCCCAGCTCGCCGCGCTCCCGGCGTTGGGGAAAAGAAAAGCGAGGCCGAGAAATACCATCATGGAAAGATTCATGAGCACCGGCGCGAAGGCGGCGGCGGCGAAATATCCATGCGCGTTCAAAGTGCCTGATTGCAGGGTCACGAGCGTAATGAACAAGAGATAGGGAAAGGTGATGCGCGTCAGCGTGACGGTGAGCTGGAACTTCTCAGGATCGGCGCGAAAGCCAGGCGCAAGCAGATCGATGAAAGCAGGGGTGAAAGCCCAGGCGAGCGCGAGCAGGAGGATCTGCGAAGCGAGCAAGCCCGAAAAGATCTGGCCGGAAAAGATTCGCGCGCCGGCGACGCCCTCGTATTGAACGACGCGCGAATAGCTCGGAACATAGGCGGAGTTGAAGGCGCCCTCGCCGAAAATGGCGCGAAAATGATTGGGCAAGCGTTGCGCAACGACGAAGGCGTCCGCGGCGAAACCCGCGCCGAGCACGGCGCCGAGGACCATATCGCGGAGAAAGCCCGAGAAGCGCGAGAGCAGCGTGAAGCCGCCGACCGAAAGAAGGCTCTTCAACATCGAGAGCTCAGGTCCGGTCGCGGTTTGGGCGCGGAAGCTGCTCGTCTTGGAGGAATGGAGCAATGCCGATGCGCTCCTCGATCAGATAGAGCGGCCGCCGCTTCACCTCGGCGAAGATGCGGCCGATATATTCGCCGATAATGCCAAGCGAAAGCAGTTGAATGCCGGCGAAGAAGGTAATCGACACGATCAATGAGGCGTAACCGGGGACGTCGACGCCGAAAATGAGGGTCCGGGTCAGGTAAAATGTGGCCAAGGCCAAAGCGAGGACGGATGTGGCGACCCCGATATAGCTCCATACTTTGAGCGGCATGGTCGAGAAAGACATGAGCCCGTCGAGGGCGAAATTCGTCAATTTCAAATAGCTGAATTTGGAGGAGCCATGCGCGCGCGCCTCGACCTCGAAGGGCACGCCGATCGATTTGAAGCCGATCCAGGCGTAAAGGCCCTTGGAGAACCGCGCGTGCTCGCGCATGGTCCGCAGCGCGGCGACGGCCTTCGCGTCGAGGAGACGAAAATCGCCGGCGCCTTCCGGCAGGCTGGTTTCGCCGACCGAGCCGAAAAGCCGGTAGAAGCGCTGGGTCAGCATCCGACGCAAACGGCTGTCGGCGCCCCGATCGGTGCGCTGGCCGAAGACGTTCTTGTAACCGTCGCGCCAAAGCCCGACAAAGGTCTTGATCGCCTCCGGTGGGTGCTGAAGGTCGGCGTCCATGATGATGGCGGCGGCGCCCCTCGCGTGATCAAGCCCTGCCGCTATCGCGACCTCTTTGCCGAAGTTCCGGCTGAGGGACAGGGCGCGGACGCGCGGGTCTTTTTCATGCGCGGCGCGGAGAACGTCGAGCGTGTCATCCGTCGATCCGTCGTCGACGAAAATGACCTCGAACGAAGGCGCGCAATGTTCCAGCACCGGCAGGAGCCGTTGCAGCAAAGGTCCGATATTCTCAGACTCATTATGAACTGGCGCGACGACGGAAAGCTCCGCGTCCGCCACGCCCGCGTCGGATCTCGTCATTGTGGCGGCCTCTTCCTTGAAAGCGCCGGGCCCGGAGAGCGCTTTTCCCTATCGCGTGGACTGACGTGATCGAAAAGAATCGCTCGAACTCTAATGAGCTGGAGCATGTCCTGGTTGAAAAAGTCCATCAACTTTTTCAAATACATGCTCTAGTCTTCGGGCTTGAATTGCGCAAGACAACGGCGAAATTCAGAACGCCGTCGGCGCGTAGGGGATCTCAAGGAGTTAATGTTCATGGGCGTGGCCGAAGCTTCCTTTTCATTCAGCCTTTGCGCCGATGATTTCGCTCTATCGCCCGGCGTCAGCCGCGGCATTCTCGAAGCGCTGGACGCTGGCCGCCTAAGCGCGACAAGCGTCATGACGACGCGCCCGTCTTGGCCGAAAGGCGCGCGCGCGCTCTCCCAATTCAAGGGGAAGGCCGACATTGGCCTGCATCTCAATCTGACGCTCGGGGCGCCGCTGAGCGCCATGCCCAAATTCGCCCCCTCGGGCTATCTGCCCGGCATCCATCACGTGCTGAAAGCGGCGCAAAAATCCGAGCTGCCCGAAGCCGAGATCCGGCGGGAAATTTCCCGTCAGCTCGACAGCTTTTGCGACCATTTTGGCGCGGCGCCCGATTTCGTCGACGGGCATCAGCATGTCCAAATTCTACCGCAGATCCGGCATTGGCTTTTCGAATGTCTCGAAAAGAAGGGATTTTCCGGCAAGACCTGGCTGCGCAACAGCGGCGATCGTCCGTTGCAAATTTTGCGGCGCGGCGTCGAGCTGAAAAAGGCGCTTGGGATAGCCTGGCTCGCCAGGGGGTTCGCCCGTGAGGCGGCGCGGCGCGGCTTTTCCACCAATTACGGCTTTTCCGGCTTTTCGAGCTTCGACCCCTGCCGCGACTACGCCGCCGATTTCGCCGCCTATCTCCGGGCGCCCGGCGGACGTCATCTCATCATGTGTCATCCGGGCTATTGCGATGAAGAACTTGTCTCCGCCGATCCCGTCACCCTCACGCGGGAGCGGGAGCTGAGCTTTCTTCTCTCGCCGGCTTTCAAGAAACTGATTGAAGAAAATCGGGCGAAATTGTCGCGTTTCAGCGCCGTCTGAGCTTCCTTTCGCTTATAGGGACAGGATCATGTATCGCGCTTCTGCAAGTCATGGCGTCGCCTGGGTGACGGGGGCGAGCTCGGGAATAGGCCGGACGGTCGCCATCGAGCTCGCGCGACGCGGCTACAAGGTCGCGGCGACGGCGCGCCGGAAGGATGAACTCGCGGCTCTCGCGGCGGCTTCGGATAATATCTTCAGCTTTCCTGGGGATGTCGTCGATGGCGCGCATATGGCGGCTCTCATGCGCGAAATCGAGGCGGCGCATGGGCCAATCGCGCTCGCCTTTCTCAATGCGGGAATCTATTTCCCCGCCGAGGCCGATCGCTTTTCCGCCGGGCTGACTTGGCGCACCTTCGAGATCAATGTGGGCGGCGTGGTCAATTGCCTCGATCCCATTCTCGCCGCGATGCTGTCGCGAGGCGGGGGCCAGATCGCGATCAACGCATCGCTCGCAGGTTATGGCGGCATCCCGGGGTCGACCGCCTATGGCGCGACCAAGGCGGCGCTGATCTATATGGCTGAGGCGCTCAAGCTCACCTATGAACCCAAGGGCCTTACCGTTCAGGTGGTCAACCCGGGCTTTGTCCGCACCGAGATGACCGCGCATAACACGCATTTCGAAATGCCGTTTTTGATGGATGCGGAGCAGGCGGCGAGGATCATCTGCGAAGGCTTTGAGCGGGGGGGCTTCGAGATCGCCTTTCCGCGTCGACTCGCCTGGTTCGCCAAGGCCGTTCGCCTATTGCCTTATGCGCTGTTTTTCCCGGTGATGGAGCGCGCGACGCGGGAAGCCCGGCGGGATCTTTGATTGGGCCCTTTAAGCAACTGAAACAGCTTGCATAATCGGGGGTTGTGGCTTCGAAGACACAGGGCCGCAAAACCAAGACGGCTGAACTTGCCAAAGCCGCCAAATCAACCGAATCCTCATATCCAATCTGCTGCCATCTTTCGTGGCGGTTCAGGGGGGAGGAGACATGCGGCTTGCAATCGGGACGGCGGCGTCATTCGGCTTCGGAATGATTTTGGCCGGTTGCGCAATATCGTCACAGCTCGGATTAGACCCGATAACCGGCACGCTGGCGTCGCCAATACGCCTGCCTGATAGCGTGGTGGGCTACGAAATCATCTGCGACCAGGGTACGCGTTTCTGCATGATGCGGGCTGAAGCCATTTGCGGCGGGCCTGACTACAGAATAGCGGACAGGCCGTCAGAAGCGCCGCGGGTTCAGGCTCTTATCGACGAGTACCGGTTCGTGCCGGTGAACACCAGCAATCCATATATCATAAGGATTGTTTGCGGCTGACCGCGCTTCGACCAGATTCTTGAGGCAAATTTCGTGTCCTGGCTCGCCCCACACTCCTTTTGCCGGGCGCCCCTTTTGGCGCTGGCGCTTACGCTTCCGACGCTTGCGCGAGCGGAAGATGCGGAAAGCCGTTCAAAGGGGACAGTCGATACCGAGCACATCTTCGGCTTCACCGAAGGCGCCGATATTGGCGAGAAGGGCGAAAAAGAGCTCGAGGACACGATAACAGGCCGTTTCGGCAAAGACGGCCATTATGCCGGGCTCGCGCACGAAACAGCCATCCGTTACGGCGTCGTTGAGGGCTTCCGAGCAAGCATTGGGGCGCTTTCCGATTATCACGCCGTCTCCGGCGTGCCTGATCTCGCCGATCGTCACGCCCTGAATTTTAGCGGCGTGACGAGCGAGTTCAGATGGCAGCTTTTGGAGCGCGAGAGTTCGCCTCTCGACCTCACCCTATCGTTCACGCCGCAATGGCAGCGCATCGACGATTTATCGGGCCAGCGCGTGCAAAGCTACGCCTTCCCCTTCGAGCTTCTTGCCGACGTGGCCCTGATCCCAAACAAGATGTTCGCCGCCTTCAATCTCACCTATGCGCCCATCTTCACGCGCAACGGAGGAACATGGGGGCAGCAAAACCCCGTTGAATTCTCCTTTGCCGTCTCGGCGGCAATAGCCGACAATGTTTTTCTAGGCGCCGAAGTCCGACATCTGACCCTCAACGACCATGGCTTCTTCTCAGGCCATGCTCTCTTTGTCGGGCCAAGTTTGTTTGTGAGGCTGTCCGACGCCGTCGCCGTCAAGGTGGCGTGGGATGCGCAGATTCCCGATGAGACAACTGGCCGCCTCGATCTTGCGAACTACGAACGTCAGCAAGCGCGTCTGCAGCTTGCCATCGGTTTCTAAGTCTCGCGGCGCCCGGCGGGAAAGCGCCGACAAGCCTACGTCATTGCTTTTGGCGCAGTGTTGCAGCCTGTCCCTAAGTCGATTGCGGCCTCCAGCAGAAACGACGCTGGGAGCCGCGCTTGCGCGACCGCTGTGAGCGGAACGTCAGTTCGACGCGTAGGCGGCGTTCACGCTGGCGAGCGTAGAGCTGTTCGCCGTCGCAACAGAATGATCGTCAGAGTCGCCATCATGGCCAGCATTGACTTCAGCGGGTTTGACGGGCGGTTGTGATGGCGCGGTCGTCTGCGGTTGACTCACGGGAGGATTGGCGGACGAGCGACTGGCGTAGAGCGCTTGAGCGCCGAAGGCGGAAATTGCGGAAATAGACATGATGGCGAAAGCCTTCGATTTGAGCGGCATGGCGGCCATCATGGCCGCGCTGACGGATCGCAAATGAAAATGCGACCATGCGCCGATCGAGAAAGTCTGATTCATTCAGACGCAGGACGCATAATCGGAAAGCCTTATCGTTTCCTTGCCATCGGCGCGGAACCGGGCGGGTCCAAGCTGGCCGGGGAATTCTGTTGCTATTGCGGGCCATACGTGAGCAGTGTCCCGACGTAACGATATAAAGAGAGATTGAGAAGATGAAACTAAGCACCCTGGTCACGGCTGGCATGATTATCGCTCTAATGGCCGGTCCGTCTTTGGCGTTTGAAAATCAGACAAAAGCAGACAGCAATCGTCTGGTTCAAACCGTGAGCTGCAGCGTCAACGATGAAAACAAGCAGGCCTATTGCATGAGAGCCTGTGAGGAGAGCTACATCGACGCCAGCCAGAATTACGCCGCCACGCCCCAATCGCGCACGGATAACCGGAAGGCATGCGAAACCAAGTGTGGATGCTGATTCGGTTGCTTTGAACTAAATTCAAACAGCCTGAATCCAAAAGCCTGCTTCATGCGAGACCTCGGCTCCAAACGGCGCCGAGGCTCCGCGCAAGATCACCGCAAGCTGCAAAAGCAGCTCACTCCGTGAGCCGGGAACGGCCGCGAGCGGGTGCGTCCTGGCCGCAACCTGGTCGACTATTGGCCGAAATGGTTCTTGCCGAGTTCGACCTGAGCCTTCCTGAGAGGCGTCGCCAGAGAGCGGTTGCGCTAAGCAAGCCGATCGCCTAATCGAGCATTTTGAGGCTCAAGGGCGCGGCAAATGGCGGAGGACGAACTTCATAAGGACATTGTCCATCATCACGACAAAGTCCTGATCGTCGATTTCGGCTCGCAAGTGACGCAATTGATTGCGCGCCGGGTTCGCGAGGCGGGCGTCTATTGCGAGATCGCGCCTTTTCAGCTGGCCGAAAGAGCTTTCACGTTCCTCGCGCCGAGGGCCGTCATTCTCTCTGGAGGCCCGGCCTCCGTTCATGACCAAGGCGCGCCGCGCGCGCCCGATGCGCTTTTTTCAGCAGGCGTTCCTGTGCTCGGAATCTGCTATGGCGAACAGGCTATGGCGGCGCAGCTCGGCGGCAAGGTCGCGGCCGAGCATCATCGGGAATTTGGCCGCGCCGAGGTCGAGGTTCTGGCGGAAAGCGCGCTTTTCGACGGCGTTTGGACAAAGGGCGGACGCTACCCTGTCTGGATGAGCCATGGCGACGCCGTGACGGAGCTGCCGCCTGGCTTTTCCCGCATGGCGACCTCGGCCAGCGCGCCGATGGCGGCGATCGCCGACGAAGCCAGGCGCTTCTATGGCGTGCAGTTTCATCTCGAAGTCGCGCATACGCCGGACGGCGCGAAGCTGCTGTCGAATTTCGTCCATAAGGTCGCGGGGCTCAAGTCCGATTGGACCATGCGCGCCTTCCGGCAAGAAGCGATCGCCGCGATCCGCGCGCAAGTGGGCGGCGGCCGCGTCCTTTGCGGCCTCTCGGGCGGCGTCGATTCTGCGGTCGCCGCGGTTCTGATCCATGAAGCGATCGGCGAGCGGCTGACCTGCGTCTTCGTCGATCATGGGCTTTTGCGCCAGGGCGAGGCGGAGGAGGTCGTGCGCCTCTTTCGCGGCCATTACAATATCCCGCTGGTTCACGTCCAAGCGCAGGACCTGTTCATCAACGCCTTGATCGGCGTCAGGGATCCGGAGGAGAAGCGCAAGACCATCGGCCGCCTGTTCATCGCCACTTTCGAGGCGGAGGCGAAGAAGATCGCCGCCGACGGCCGCGGCGCGCCGGAATTTCTCGGCCAAGGCACGCTTTATCCCGACGTGATCGAAAGCGTCTCCTTCAGCGGCGGTCCGTCGGTCACGATCAAGTCGCATCACAATGTCGGCGGCCTGCCCGAACGCATGAACATGACGCTCGTCGAGCCGTTGCGCGAATTGTTCAAGGACGAGGTGCGCGAGCTTGGCCGTGAGCTAGGCCTGCCGGAAGCCTTCGTCGGCCGGCATCCCTTTCCGGGCCCGGGCCTCGCCATCCGCTGCCCCGGCGGCGTCACGCCGGAAAAGCTCGCGATTCTGCGGCAGGCGGACGCGATCTATCTCGATGAAATCCGCAAGGCGGGCCTTTATGACGAAATCTGGCAGGCTTTCGCGGTGCTCTTGCCGGTGCAGACCGTTGGCGTCATGGGAGACGGCCGCACCTATGAATTCGTCTGCGCCCTGCGCGCCGTCACCTCGGTCGACGGCATGACGGCGGATTTCTATCCGTTCGACATGAAGATCCTCGGCCGCGCGGCGACCCGCATCATCAACGAGGTCAAAGGCGTCAATCGCGTGGTCTATGATGTGACATCGAAGCCACCGGGCACGATCGAGTGGGAGTGAGGGGTGGTGACCATTGAAAAATTATCCATGTAATTCAATGACTTATATTATTCAGGATATCATCGGTGATGCATCGTCCATAGTACCGAACGATCCGATAGTTTGTTGATTCATCAAGAGATTTTGTTTGATCGCAAGCAGTTTTGGCTTCCGGCAGTGTGTCGTATTGACGGTCTTTCTGACGGTTCCTTTTGAAGTGCACACCAGCGGAAAACGAAAGACCGTCATATCGAGCAGGTCGCGCTGACGGTCTTTTTTCGAAGGACAGCAGGCGCGCCAACAGCGATGTGGCAATGTTTGTGGGCGGCTTACACAGGGATAGAGCAGCGTACAATTGGCGACTGAGACATGTCGATAGACATCGATCGTGGTCGGACTCTAGCGAGTGCTGCTCGCTTGTTGCGGAGCCGCCGTACGAGTCGCGACAACAAGTGGTTCTTCCTGAATGGCGCCAGCTTGTTCATAGGTCTCGGTCTGTTTCAGAGCATGTGTAGCGAAGGTGTCGCGCGCATTAGGATGGTCTAGCAGCCCTTCAATTGCGCCTCGGCCGGTGCGCGCGTTCTGGAAAGGATGATCGTGGCGAGAGTCTTTACGCGTGAGCAATTCTACGAACTCGTCTGGTCCAAGCCGATGACGCGCTTGGCGAAGGAGTTCGCCATCTCTGATGTTGCGTTACACAAGATCTGTAAAAAGCATGGCATTCCTAATCCACCACTCGGGTGGTGGGCAAAAAAGGCAGCCGGAAAGAAGGTGAAGCAGATGCCGCTGCCAGAGGCCAAACCCGGCGCCTCTGACAGGATCACCATCGCCGACGGGGACCTCAGCCGCGAATATTCGGCATTGGCCAGTGTGCGCGAGCACGCGCGCATTCGTGCATCTGAAGGCGATGAAGATCAGGCTGCGCCGTCGTTGCCGATCATCGACCGCACGCTGGATAGGCTCAGGAAGGCGAAGCCGTCCGATGTTGGCATCGTCGCTGCCGATGGTGCTGGGGTCATCAAGTGCGAGGTCGCGCCACCATCTATCGACCGTCTCGCTATCATCCTGCCCCGAATTGCACGCGCTGCATCGTTGCAGGGGTTCGAACTGGTGGCAGGGGACGGATCCGCGCAATTCAAATCTGAAACTGAAGCCATTGCATTCTTGGTCACGGAGACGGTCAAGCGCGAGAAGCACGTTCTGACCGATGCCGAGCGTACTAAGGAGGAAGCCTGGCAACGAAAGCGGGACCGGGCAGGGCGGCTGAATTCTTGGGACAATATATTCTTCGACAAGCCGCAATTTCCAGAATGGGATTTCCATCCGGCCGGCCAGCTCTCATTCGAGCTTGAGCAGGTCTACGTCTTTGGGAGCGGAAGCTCTCCACGACGCAGCTTCCGCGATGCGAAAGTCCAACGGCTTGAGAATATGGCCAGTGACATTGCTGTGGGCCTTGCAGTGCTCGCTGCGGCGAAGACGGAACAACGCCTCAAACGCGAGGCGGAGCAGCGAAGGATCGAGGAGGAGCGGCGGCGACACGAACTGGCGGCGCGCATCAAGCACATCGAAGATCGTCGAGCTGCCGGACTTGGGGCAATCCTAGCCGAACTCGCTGAACTCGATCGGCTGCGTAACTTCATCGCCATGCTGATAGCAGAGATTCCAGCCGAACCGACGCCGCGTCTGTCGGCCTTTCTCCCTTGGGCGAAGGACCATCTGGCAAAACGCGAAGCGCGCCTTTCGGCGCAAGCGCTTGAGGATCGGTTTGCAGCCGAGCACCTGTTCGGTGACGATGATGATCACGGCTTCACGCCGTCTAGATGGTATTAGGCCAGAGGAGCGGGGCGATTGGATCGGTGAGGCATGCCGGCGCGTATTCGAAGATGACGGTCTCGCTGGCCCCTACCTTGCTGCGGACCAGGCCAACCGGACGCTTACGCCCTTCGATGTCGATATGAACTTCAATATCAGACATGATCAGTCGGCCCCGATGTGCGCTTGAGGCGGACGCGTTTCGGCAGCTCCGCGCTGGCTAGGGCCTGGCCGACGCTGTCGTGCGTGATATCGGCGATCCCACCCAGACCATCGAGCAGGCCAAGCGCCTGCAGGACGGCGGCATAGATGCCGACGCTGACATTGGTGTTGCCGGCTTCGACCTTTTGCAGGGTCGAGCGGGAGGTGAAGACGCGCTCGGCCACGACCGCCATGGGCAGCCGCCGCCGATGGCGGCATCGTGGATATCCGCACCCAGTTTTCGCAGGGCGCGCCGCACAGCGGCGGGCGGGTGGTGTGGTGTCGGCATTTGCGCTCTTCGTACTCCCAATGCGGCGTTTATGTAGTATGAAGATTGCAATTTTTACTGGGGAGAAGGTGCTGCCTGCCGGATCGATCTCAATTCGTTTCTGGTGTGGTGGTGAGGGTGGCTGGCCAGTTTGATACAGTTCCTCCGTCTATTCGGGCCTTTATCCGAGGAGATGGATCACGAGCGGTCTGCTGCGACCGATCCTTGGTATTGCGGTCCGCCGAGGGCTTTAGGTCCTTCTTGTGCTGCAGCCATGAACCGGAGGTAGCGTGGATACGTTTCGAATCCAGCCTCTCACCGAAAACGATATTCGAACGGTCGTCGAATCATGTGGAGGCGCGGTTGCACATCCAGATGCCCATCTGCGTACCCCGCGTGGCGGCGATTTCATAATTGAAGGGGCAGTCATCGAGCTCAAAACCCTCGATGAAGACGGGCTTCTAAAATCGGAGCGACAAGTGAAGCTCGCGAAGCTGTTTCGCGATGAGGGCTTCACGGCTCCAGTTGTCGTGCTTGATCGCAAGAACCTATCTGAAAAGGGAACGCGCATACGACCGCATCATCGAGGGCCCAATAAAGAATGCCGTCGCTTCCGCGCGACAGCAATTGAAGCAGACGAGAACCGAGCGTCCCGAGACAACCCTCTCTGTCTTGTGGGTGTTGAATAATGGCTACACGGCCCTTAACCACGAGGAGCTGACCGCTTTGGTTGCGCACCGAACTTATAACGATACATCCAACATCGACGGCGTCATCGTCGGTGGCTGCTATTTCCACAGCGACGGTTTCGACGGCTTTTTTCTGTGGCCCCTCGAGTACGTACCTCTCCGCCTCGAAGGTTTTCCAAGATTTGGTCCTCTGCACGCCGCCTGGTACAGCCTTGCCGAGAGCTTCATGTCGCGAGTGGTCACGGGTGATCTCGGGCGGGATCCTTTCAAAGGACCTGTCGTCGACACCCAGTTTGAAATCGACCAAATCACCTATGTGAAGCCGGCGCCGCCAATCGGAGGCGCGTCCAATTTTTTCCCGCGAGGCCGACCGCGGAAGAACAGCACGGGTCTTACGGAATGCCCACCCGTCGCGCTCCCAGACCGAGTGGACCAAATTCCACCAAGCGTTACCCGATGAATTCGAGCTGCGGGACGGCTACAAAGCTTGGTTACGACACGAGCAGGAGGCGCGTGAAGAAGGCCTTCCGCTTCGCCCCTTTGTGCGAGTACCGATTACCTTCGATGGTTGGCAAGACTGGTGCACTAAGCAGAAATGTTCGCCTGGAACGCCATCGATCTATCATCACGCGAATGCGGTTTTTCAGGATTGCGTCCAAGGGATAATATCAAGCGCGCGCGAGATAAAGGAAGGCAGTCTATTGCCTGCTAACTACATTCTCGCTGTCACCGACGAAATTGGTCAGGACAAGGCCAACGATCTATCGCACATCGCCAAGATCCGCGAGCGTTTCGAGGGCAAGTCCGATATCAAACCCATTGTCGAGGATCTTCGGATTTTTCACGAGCACGCCATCGCACTCGCTAGCGCCTACGCCGTAGCGGACGGGCTCGATGCCGTCATGTGGACGCGAAAGCTGCGCTATGCCTGGGCCTAAGCGCCGGTCGCCCTGACTAGCTAAAGAAAGTCGCTCTCGCGTAAGATGCGGATCGGCTGACCCTTCGCGATCAACGCCTCAGCCTTAAGATGCTTGCTACTCTTGGATTCCCCAGGCGCTAATCGCGTCACATCTTGATCACCCACGATGAGAAGCGTCGTGTCTTTTGTCACACCGCCGTCAACCTCACATCCGGCTGGCGTCGCGAGGTCGGCAGCTTCGCGTCGCGGCATCGAGAGAGCACCCGTGAACACCGCGATTTCACCAGCAAGCAGCCCGTCCGGGTTACCTTCACGGGTGATCCTGCCTTGCGGCGTGAGCGGCTGATGGCAGCGAGTAATCCAATCCTCAAGGGAAAGTCCCGTCGCCTGCATGGCTTTGAGAAGGATCAAGCCTGTGGCGCGGGCATCTTCAGCTGCATCATGGTGGCTGAAGGTGATCCCGAATTCGCGCGTAAGGTTTCCGAGCCCATAGCCAGCCTTCGCATATTGCGACCAAGCACGGCGCACGACGCGGGTCGTGTCCAGCCAGCGGCAACTTACATCCGCCAACCGATGTTTCGCTGAGGCCTGCTGCATCGCGGCCCGATCGAAGAGCGTGTGGCAGACGACCACCGCACCATTTATGTGTGAGCTGAGCTGCGGATAGACGTCCTGAAAACGTGGAGCGCCATGAACGCGGTCCTCGTTGATCCCGTGAATCGAGACGTTGACCGGGTCGAAATAATCGTCAGGATCGACAAGCGTCGCATAGGTATTCGCTATCTTACCATCGCGGAAAGCAACAAGTCCGACTTGGCATATGCTACTGAGGTCGGCGTTCGCCGTCTCAAAATCCAAGGCTAGGAAATCCATGTGCGCCCTCGGCTGGCGTTGCAATCTAAACGAGGCTGGTAGGTTAATCTCAGCGCGGACACGCTTGCACCGGCTGCCTCAGAAGAACACCTCGGCTATTGGCTTTCACGTCCGCTATCTTCTTTGCGTTCGATAAGCGGTGTCTCGAGAGCTGGGATCTCCTGCATGGCACGACCTGCGAGTCCCGGAAGATCGCCATACATTCCGACGGTAGAATCGATTACCCCCGGAATCTGAGCTTCGCGCTTTGCCTATAGGCGTATGGTAGCCTTCGGTTCGCGATTGAGATCGTCTTGCATTTCGGAAAAACGCTCGACGATCGCCTCAATGCGATGGCGAAACCGCGGCCCGGTCAAATACTGATAGACCAGTTCAGTCTTCGTTTGCCGCCCATCTTGTGACAGCCGCGCTGCCGCAAGCTCGATGAGGGATTGACGAAGCACTGAAGCGACCGGGACGACAAAGCGGGGATGGGTAATCCAGACGCCGTCGATCAATTCGAAACTCTCGACGCCTTTCGGCAGCGCTTCAGATACCAGGAGCGCGAGTTCCGCCTTCGCGGCTCGCTGGTCGCCATCGGCATAGGAGATCCGATGGAGATTAGAAGGGTGTCAGGCGTTGTCAGAAAAGCGCGAAGGCGATCAAAAAGAGCCGCGTAGGGTGCTTTCTGTGTTTGGTCATACTTTAGGTGCTCAGGAAACACCAGATGCGTGACTACCTCGTTTCCCGTGCGGATCACTTCATCTTTGTCGCTCGTCTTCCATCCAAGAGAACCGTGCAGCTTCCACAGCCTTGTCCAGCGCGGCGGCAAATCGTTTCTGGACACCGATACAGGATCAAAGAACGGTTCCCTTCCTCCGGTAAATCCATCGAAGTATGGAGCTCGGACAGCCTCAAACGCTTCCTCAAACAGGAGGTCGTAGTTGGTTGTAAATATCTCGATCGGATGATCGCGCGCGATACCGGTTATCCAGTTGACGATGTCATTGTACGCGCAACCGTTCTTCGGCAGCCGTACATTCACGATCTTGCCGATCTCCGTGCAGATATCCTCGCCGAAAGCCTTAAAGCCGTCGCCGTCGAGACCGTGAATGGCTGATTTGCCGATGACTTTGCTGAGCGAGCGGATACGCGAGAGAATTGTCTCGATATCATGCTTATCCAGCTCGGCTTTGAGGGCAGCAATCTGTGTGCCATATTTCGGGGCGAGCGTGTTTAAGACCTGGGTTGTGAGCCCCTCGACGGCGGGGATGAGCGGGGTAGGTTCCGTCGTCTTTGGCGGTCCCCGCGGCGGCGGCGGCACCCACCAGAAGTCCAATGCGTTTTCTTCCTTGCGCAATGATGGTGCGCAATGACGCCATGTATTGATCTGGATTGTGTATCTGATGCTCAACGCTTCCGCCCCCAATTTTCTGTGCGTTGGATCGTCCCTCTCAGCGTCGCTATGGCGTCCTCATGACGACGCAATTTCAACACCATGGCGGACGTGCTTGACCGCCATGGGCTCGTGGGCGCGCTGACGAACGTGAAGGAGCAACTCGGTCCGATCGACGTACTCGAATATAGTCCCCCAGCAGCCCCTTCTCACCGCCGTGCAGCCTCGATGTCGACGAGCAGGAGTATCACCTCGCTCTCAACGTGCTGGGGCCGATCGCAACGGTCCGGGCAGTGCTGCCCGACATGCTTGCCCGCAAGGCCGGGTCGATCCTGTTCACCAGCGCCGCATCGGCGCAACGCCCGCTCATCATGACCGCACCCTTCGGCATCACGGCCGGCGCGCTCCTGAACTACACGCGCATCTTGAACCGCGATCTCCAAGCGGACGGCATCTATGCAGGCTTCGTCGCGATCGCCGGGATCGTCGTGCCGTCAGGCAAGGAGGAGGCGGATAATGCCGCGCATTTTCCGCCCGACGTGCCCCGGATCAGGTCGGACGAGATCGCCGACCTGCACTGGCATCCCTTCGAGTTGCACCCAGGCGCGCCGCCCGAAGGCTTCCGGCTGGAAGACTATTTTCGCGCCAGGGGGATCGCGGACCTTGCGGACGTGCGCAAGGCTTTCTCGGTTCCGGAGGACGAGGCGCGCGCTTCCGGCCTTGAGCTCGACCTCAGCCAGCAACCCTATATCTATCGGACGGTCCAGGCACACACGCTTCTGCGGCATGCGCGCGGACTGGCAACGCAGCACGGCCTCTCGATGGCGTTGATGAAAGCCTTCTTCTTCGATCGCCTGAACGTATCGGACAAGGACGTCTTCTCAAGGATTGCCGTGAGTACGGCTTTACTGTTGAGAAGGCGCGCGGGGCGCTGGCTGACGGGCAGGAACAAGCGGAGACCGAGCGGCAGATCGCAGTCTCACGCACCAAGGGTGTGCGATCGGTGCCGACCTTCAACATTGGCGGCATCGTCATGGACGGCGGCTCGGAGGATCAGATAGCGGCAGCTATCGCTCAGGCGGTGACGGCAGCTGTGCTTTGCCTTCAAGACGATAACCGCGCCTATAAGACTGGCGGCCTCACCTAAAACCTGGCTCCGGACTTGGCGCCAGATTAAAGCCAGACGGGAAAAGACGGTAGGCCTTACGGATGCCAAGGTGGTGCTTGAGCCTTCGGGTGTTGATTCGGATTGCTGGTGGCTCTTCAACCACGTCCGATTGCACGAGCTGGCGATCAACCTCGATATCGACCTGAAGGAGGTCCCCAGGCGCCGGCAGATGCGCGCAGCAGCGACAATTGAGGAGAATGGCAGTGCCGTCTCCCGCGGCCGGCGTCGCAGCAGCTGGATTTATGAGGGCGCGCACTGCATAGCGCTATAAGGTCACGGTCGGGGCGTGCTGAACGCGGTCCTGGAGCGGCTGACGGCGCTAAACATCTCAGACGATCCGTGATGCAGCTAAATCAGATCACCGATCGTCTTCGTGTCGTGGGACCTTTGCGCTATGGTGGGCTCGCCACGAACCCGATTTGAGCTTCGTGAAGATCGCCAAAACGTGTGCGCTCCGTGTGCGCCGAGCCGTAGAACTGTGGCGAAAAAGGTCGGATGATGGCGTAGAAAAAGTATGCGCACGATCCGACCTAGTGAATTGAGATTAAAGAAAAATGCTATTAAATCAAAATGTTAGATTTAGCGTCGCGCCTATGATGGATTGGACCGATCGGCATTGCCGGTTCTTCCATCGCATCCTCTCGCGGCGGGCGCGGCTCTACGCCGAGATGCTGACGACGGGCGCCGTGATCCATGGGCCCCGCGCGCGCCTGCTTGGATTTGACGAGGCCGAGCATCCTGTCGTCATGCAGCTTGGCGGCTCCGATCCGGCGGAATTGGCCACGGCGGCGCAAATCTGCGCTGATTTCGGCTATGATGAAATCAATCTCAACGTCGGCTGCCCGTCCGAGCGGGTCCAGAACGGCGCCTTCGGCGCCTGCCTGATGCGGGAGCCGGAGCTTGTGGGCGATTGCGTCGCCGTCATGAAGGCGCGCGTCGCGATTCCGGTCACCGTCAAATGCCGAATTGGCGTCGACGATCAGGACCCTGAAACGGCGCTCGGGCAGATTGCCGAAGCGGTCGTCGCCGCCGGCAGCGACGCATTGATTGTGCATGCCCGAAAGGCCTGGTTGAAAGGCCTGTCGCCCAAGGAGAACCGCGACGTTCCGCCTTTGGACTATGGGCTCGTCCGCGCCCTGAAGCGGCGCTACGCCAATGCGCCGATCGTCCTCAATGGCGGGCTTTCGACGCTCGACCAGATGCGCGCCGAGCTTGCCCATGTTGACGGCGTCATGATCGGCCGCGCCGCCTATCAGGAGCCGGCGCTTCTCCTCGATGTCGATCCGTTGCTCTTTGGGGAGGAGCCGCCTGTCCCGGACGCGTTCGCCGCAGTCGAGGCCTTCATTCCTTACATTGAGGCGCGGCTGGCCGAAGGCGTCCCCCTCCACGCGATGACGAGGCATATTCTGGGGCTTTTCAACGGGCGGCGCGGCGCCCGCGCCTGGCGGCGCCATCTCGCCACAGAGGGAGCGAAGCGAGGCGCCGGCATCGAGACTCTTTTGGCGGCGCTCTCCCATGTGCGGATCGGGATGGAGCACGAAGAGGCCGAGGCGGCGGCGTAGGGGGCACGATGAGCCCACGTCAGGTCATCTCACTCCGTCGTCTTGCCCAGCCGCCCCGCGAGATCCTGGATATATTGCCAGGCTATCCGCCCTGAGCGCGAGCCCCGCGTGATCGCCCATTCGAGCGCCTCGCGCTCGATCGCTTCCCTTGCAAGTCCTTGTCTTGCGAGTCCTTGTCTTGCGAGTCCTGGGCGATCCTTCGACAGGCCGAAATGGTCGGCGTAGCCGAAGACCATCGCCAGATAGTCCTCCTGCGAACAGCCGTGAAAGCCGAGCCAAAGCCCGAAGCGGTCGGAGAGCGAGACCTTCTCCTCGACCGAATCGCCCGGATTGATGGCGGTCCCGCGCTCGTTCTCGACCATCTCGCGCGAAAGAATGTGGCGCTGGTTCGAGGTCGCGTAAAACAAGACGTTGCGCGGTCGGCCTTCGATGCCGCCTTCGAGCGCGGCCTTGAGCGACTTGTAATTCGCATCCGCCGCGTCGAAGGAGAGATCGTCGCAGAAGACGAGGAAACGATAAGGCGCCTCGCGCAGGAGCGCCATGAGGGCCGGCAGGCTGTCAATGTCCTCGCGATGGATCTCGACGAGCTTCAGCGGCTTGAAACTCGGATCGGCGGAGAGCCGAGTATTTATGTCCGCATGGGCCGCCTTGACCAGGGAGGATTTGCCCATGCCGCGCGCGCCCCAGAGAAGCGCGTTATTCGCCGAAAAGCCCTTGGCGAAACGCTCCGTATTGTCGGTGAGAATATCGCGTAAGCGGTCGATGCCGCGCAAAAGCGCCATCTCGACCCGGTTGACGCGCGCGACGGGCTGCGGCGCGCCGGACGCGGCGTGCCAGACGAAAGCGTCCGCGCGATCGAAATCCGGCGCCGAGGCTGCGGCGGGGACGAGCCTTTCAAGCGCGGCGGCGATCCGCTCCAAAGCTTGAGCGGCGTTGGCGCGGGCGGGCGGAGAGGACTCTTCGAGGCGGCGGACCATTGCGTTCTGCTGTTTGAAGCGAAGGGCCCGCCGCTTTAGCTTGCCGGGGACAGGGCGTCCAGCCCATCAGATCGGCTGAGGCTTGTTTGGAGCGACCTGCGGCGGCGTCGATTATATTCTGGGGCCGAGATCAAATAATATCGGCTTCCCGCCCAGTTGCGTGGGCAAAGGCGAGGTTTTGTCGGTCAAAAGCCTTCTCTGTGAAAGATGCCGCCGCCGTCCCCGGGCGCCATTGCTTTCGCGCCGGCTCTGGTTATATTCGCGCGCCATTCCAACAATGGCGCGCGACGACGCAAACGAGGAGAGGGGAACTTGATCACATCTGCTTTCGCCCAAGCCGCCGGTGGTCCGGCTGGCGGCCCGTCGGGGTCGTCAGACGTGATCTTGCAGCTCGTGCCCTTCGCGCTGATCTTCGTCATCTTGTATTTCCTTATCATCCGGCCGCAGCAGAAGCGGGCGAAAGACCATGCCAATCTCATCAAGAACCTTCGCCGAGGCGACAGCGTGGTCACCAACGGCGGGCTCATCGGCAAGGTGACCAAAGTCATTGACGACGCCGAGCTTGAGCTCGAAATCGCGCCCAATGTCCGGGTGCGCGCCGCCCGCGCCATGATCTCGGAGGTGCGGTCCAAGGGCGAGCCGGTCAAGGACCAGGCCTGACGCCGTGGGTCGCCAGCGGCGGCCCGCAGCAGCGCTTGTCTTTAAAAATTTGACGCCAAGCCTGAACCCTGGGCTTTCGGCGGCCCCCTCGATTAATGGATAAAATGCAACGCCATGCTGCGTTACGCGACTTGGAAGATCGTATCCATCCTAGCCATGACGGCTTTCGCGATTCTCGTCATCGCGCCGAGCCTTTTGAGCCCTGAAAGCCGAGATGCGCTTATTGCGCATCTGCCGAGATGGATTCCGGTGCGCTCCATCGTGCTCGGTCTCGACCTGCAAGGCGGCTCGCACGTCCTGCTCGAGGTGGACAGTCCCTCGGTCACCAAAACGCTCATCGACAATCTGCGCGACAGCATTCGCCGCATTCTGCGCGAGGAAAAGGTTTCGATCACCGGCGGCATTGGCGTGCAGCCGCGCGGCGTCCAATTGCGCGTCCCCGACGCGACGGAGCGCGCGAAGGTCATGCCCAAGCTGAGGGAGCTAGCCTCGTCGGCCGCAGCCGGATTGCCCGGCGGCTCCCGGGTCCCGGCCTTCGACGTGACCGAAAGCGACAGCGGCCTCATTCAATTCACCGTGACGGAGGCGGGAATCAACGCCAAGATCCGCCGCGCCGTCGAGCAATCGATCGAAGTCTTGCGCCGCCGCGTCGACGCGCTCGGAACGACCGAGCCCAATATTCAGCGCCAGGGCGACGACCGCATTCTCGTCGAGGTTCCAGGCCTGCAAGACACGAGCAAGCTCAAGGAAATCCTAGGGACGACGGCGAAGCTCGAATTCCGTCTCGTCGGCGAGACCGGTGCGGATTCCAGTGACGTCGAACAGCTCGATGATTCCGAGCGGCCTGGCTCAAAATTGCCGGTCGAGAAGCGCGTCATGGTGCAGGGCGAGGATCTGGTCGACGCGCAGCCTGGCTTCGACAGCCGCACGCAGGAGCCGATCGTCAACTTCCGCTTCAATATTCGCGGCGGGCAAAGATTTGGCGAGGTCACGTCGGAAAACGTCGGCCGGCCCTTTGCGATCGTCCTCGACGGAAAAGTGATCTCCGCGCCGCGGATCCTGGGTCCGATTACCGGCGGTTCCGGGCAGATTTCGGGACGCTTCACGGTCGAGCAGGCGAATAATCTGGCGATCCTTCTGCGCGCCGGCGCCCTGCCGGCGAAGCTCACGATCGTCGAGGAGCGCACGGTCGGGCCTGGCCTTGGCCAGGATTCGATCGACGCCGGCAAGCGCGCGGCCTATGTCGGAGCGGGGCTGGTCGCTTTCTATATGCTCATCACCTATGGGACATTCGGCGTCTTCGCCAATATTGCGCTTCTAGTGCATATCGCGTTCATTTTCGCCGGCCTCATTCTGCTTGGGGCGACGCTCACCTTGCCGGGCATAGCAGGCATTGTCCTCACCATAGGCATGGCGGTGGATTCCAACGTCTTGATCTATGAGCGCATTCGTGAAGAGGCCCATATGGGCCGCTCGATTCTCTCCGCGCTTGACGCCGGGTTCAACCGCGCTTTCGCGACGATCGTCGACTCCAACGTCACCATGTTCGTCGCCGCGGCCATACTCTATTTTCTCGGCTCCGGGCCGGTGCGCGGCTTCGCGGTCTCGCTGGCGCTTGGCATTCTGACGACCATCGTGACGGCGGTGACGATGACGCGCATGATGATCACGCTGTGGTATCGCTACAGGCGCCCGACGAGGCTGCCGATCTAGAGGGCGAGGATAAAACCCGATCGATTCGACCGCGGCCGAAATCGGTCTAGAATAGTTTGCGGCGAGACACATAGGCTGGCGTGGGTTCATCGAGCGCGCCAGCGCGGCAAAGGTCCTGACGAATGAAACTCCTGCGGCTTGCGCCCGAGAATACGAAATTTCCGTTCATGCGGTTCCGCCGCGTGAGCTATCCATTCTCGGCGCTGCTTTCGATCGCCTCGGTCGTGCTTTTTCTCAGCGTCGGAATGAATTTCGGGATCGATTTTTCCGGCGGCACGCTCATCGAGCTGCGGGCCAAGAGCGGAGCCGCCGACATAGCGGCGCTGCGCGCCACCGCCGAGCATATGGGGGTCGGCGACGTCGAGGTGCAGGGATTCGGCGCGCCTTCCGACGTGACCTTGCGCTTTGGCCTCCAGTCCGGCGGCGACGCCGCGCAGGAGGTCGCGGTGAGCCGCGTCAAGGCCGCGATCGGCGACGGCTACGAGATCCGCCGCACCGAGGTGGTCGGACCGCGCGTCTCGGGCGAACTCGTGCAATCAGGCACGCTCGGCGTCGTCATTTCGATCCTCGCCGTGCTTTGTTACCTTTGGTTCCGGTTCGAATGGCAGTTCGCTGTCGGCGCCATTATCGCCACGATGCACGATCTGCTTCTGACCGTCGGCTTTTTCGCCTTGACCCGGCTCGAATTCAACACGACCTCGATCGCCGCAATTCTCACCATTGTCGGCTATTCGCTGAACGAAACCGTGGTCGTGCTCGATCGCATTCGCGAAATGATGCGCAAATATCGCAGGATGCCGACCGATCAATTGATCGATGTTTCGGTCAATGCAGTCCTCCCTCGCACGATCATGACCGCGACCACCGTTTTTCTCGCGCTGTTCGCGCTTGTCGTCTTCGGCGGCCAGGTCATCCGCTCATTCTCGATCGCGATGATCTGGGGCATTTTCGTCGCCACCTATTCCTCGGTTTTCATCTGCTCGCCCATGCTGATCTATCTGGGGTTGCGCAGCGAGACCGTGGGGTCGGCGCCCGAGCCTTCCGGCAAGCTCGCCAAGACTTCGGCTTGAGAGCTGCGCGATCGGTCTCGACTCGCTCGGAGCGGCGATCATGGCCGAACAAAAATATTCCGGTTTCCTGCCCGGCGCCCATGCGATCGAAGGATATGGCGGGGGCGGCTTCCGCTTCGGCTCCATGTCGCATCGCGGCTCTATCCTCGCGCTGCCTTCCGGCATTTACGCCTGGAGCGCCGTGACGCCGGCCGATATAAACATGGAATCGCTCGCGCCCCTTTTCGCGGAGCCGCCAGGGATGGTCGAACATCTGCTGGTCGGGACCGGAACCGAGCTCGTTCCCCTCAACGCCGCCTTGCGCCAGCGCCTGCGTGAGGCGGGCGTCAGGGCGGAGCCCATGGCGACGGGCGCCGCTGCCCGCACCTATTCCATCCTGCTTGGCGAAAATCGCAGGGTCGCCGCAGCGCTTCTGGCCGCGCCTTGATGCGGGAGCCGACAGCCGACGCAGGCGGCTCTGATTACGCCTATTGCGAGACGCTTCTGCGCCGGGACGATCCCGACCGCTGGCTCGCAAGCCTCTTCGCGCCCGAGCAGAAGCGGCGTCACATCCATGCGCTTTACGCATTCAGCCTCGAAATCGCGCGCGCGCGCGAGATCGTCTCGGAGCCCTTGCTCGGCGAAATCCGCTTCCAATGGTGGCGCGATGCGCTTGAAACGCCGACCAGAATGGATGTCGGGGCAAATCCGGTCGCCGCGGCTCTTTTCGACACGATCGAGCGTTTCAGCCTGCCGAAACAGGCTTTGCTCGAACTGATCGACGCGAGGCTTTTCGATCTCTATGACGATCCCATGGAGACGGTCGAGCAGCTTGAAGCCTACGCCAGGGCGACTTCTTCAAGCCTTTTCCGCCTTGTCCCGCTCATTTTGGACCCGGACGAACCGGCCGATGGGCTCGGCGCGGCCGAACATGGCGGGATCGCCTATGCGCTGACCGGCGTTTTGCGCGCCTTGCCTTGGCATAGCGCGCGCGGACAGGCCTATGTTCCGCTCGATATTTTGCAAAAACACGGGGCCGACCGGACCGACCTCGCCGCTGGACAGAGCTCGCCGGGGGCGCTCGCCGCGCTCGCGGATCTGCGCGGCCTCGCCCGCCGCCATCTTGATATTTTCGCCGAGCGAATCCCCGGCCTGCCGGATGCGAGCCGCGCCGGCTTCCTGGTTCTAAGCCTCTGCGAGCCCTATCTGAGCCAGATGGAGAAGCGCGGCTATGACCCGTTCAAGACCGTGGTCGCTTTGCCGCAATGGCGCCGGCAATGGATTCTTTGGCGCGCCTCGAAACGATGGGGCTAGCTGTTCGCTTCGGCGCCTTGCTCAGTCCGCGCCCTGACTAGAAAGACTTTATTCGCCGCGCTTCTGTTGCTAGAAGTCTTCTATGTTCATGACCAAAGCGACGCCTCCGCTGCGAATTACGGGCCCGGCTCGCGCCTGAGCGACAAGCCGCCCGCTTTGCCGCTCGCGCCCGGCCGGGACGTTTCTCTAAAACCTATGGGCTTGCCTCTTGACCCGAACGCCCAGCATCGGGGTTGGGGCGAAGGCCCATCCAGGCGGCCTAAGCCGCGTCATTTTCGAGCAGGCCTGAACAATCATGAACGAACAGCCAAAAACGGTAGAAGCGGCTGATGAAAAGCCCGGGGAAGGCCAAGGAGGTCCGCCGGATTATTCGAAAAGCCTCTATCTGCCGCAGACCGATTTTCCGATGCGCGCCGGACTGCCGAAGAAGGAGCCGGAGATTCTCGCCCGCTGGCGCGAGATCGACCTCTATCATCGGCTTCGCGGGGCGGGGCGGGGCAGGCCGAAATTCGTCCTGCATGACGGGCCGCCCTACGCCAATGGCAACATTCACATCGGCCATGCGCTGAACAAGATCCTGAAGGATCTCGTGACGCGCTCGCAGCAGATGCTCGGCAAGGATTCGAACTATGTGCCGGGCTGGGATTGCCACGGCCTGCCGATCGAATGGAAGATCGAGGAAAACTATCGCTCCAAGGGCAAGAACAAGGACGCCGTGCCGGTCAACGAGTTCCGCCGCGAGTGCCGCGCCTTCGCCGAGCATTGGGTCGAGGTGCAGCGGGAGGAGTTCAAGCGCCTCGGCGTGACCGGCGACTGGGATCATCCCTATCTGACGATGAGCTTTCCGGCCGAAGCCCAGATCGCCCGCGAGATCATGAAATTCGCCGAGAACGGGACTTTGTATCGCGGCTCGAAACCGGTGATGTGGAGCGTCGTGGAGAAGACCGCGCTGGCCGAAGCCGAGGTGGAATATGAGGACCACGTCAGCGACACGGTTTTTGTGGCGTTTCCGGTGAAGGAAATCGATCCTGGATTCTATAGCGCTATGTCTACCGCTATCTTTGAACCGGACACCATACTTCGCGAAAGAGCTATTGGGGCGCTTGAGCGCGCCAAGGTGCTCATCTGGACTACGACACCTTGGACATTACCTGCGAACCGTGCGATCGCCTTCGCAAACCCCGGAAAAATTCGATACGCTGTGTATGAGGTCACAGAGGCGCCAGAAGGCAATTGGGCAGCAGTTGGATCGACGTGGGTAATCGCAGAAAGCCTGGTCGACCAAGTTTTCAAGGCAGCGAAGGTCATCGGATTTAGACGAATTTTCGTAGTTAATCCGGGTTCGATAACGGCCTGTAGCCATCCGCTCGCCGAGACCGTTCCCGGATACCAATTCGATGTTCCTCTCCTCGAAGGCGACCATGTCACCGCCGACACAGGCACGGGCTTTGTCCATACCGCCCCGAGCCATGGCCGCGACGACTTCGACATCTGGATGGCGCATGGCCGCTGGCTCGCCGAGCGCAACATCGAAACGCGCATCCCTTACACAGTCGACGCCGACGGATTCCTTACAAATGAAGCGCCCGGCTTCGAGGGCCGCCGCGTCATCGACGATAAGGGCAATAAGGGCGACGCCAATGAGGCCGTCATCAAGGCCTTGATCGAAGCGGGAAACTTGGTGGCGCGCGGAAAACTGAAGCATCAATATCCGCATAGCTGGCGCTCGAAAAAGCCGCTCATCTTTCGCAACACGCCGCAATGGTTCATCGCGTTAGACAAGCGTATCAATGCGCTACCGACTTTTCTGGCAGGATCCCACGTCGCCGACAGGATTCAGGCTGGGGAAGACGCATACCGAGCGAATCTCGATACCATCAGAAATCGTGCTCTCAGAGAAATTGCGGTCACCAAATGGTATCCGCCTGCGGGCGAAAACCGCATCACCGGCATGATCGCTAATCGCCCGGATTGGGTGGTCTCGCGCCAGCGCGCCTGGGGCGTGCCGATCGCGATCTTCGTCCATAAGGAAACGAAGGAAATCTTGAGGGACGCGAGGGTCAATCAACGGATTGCCGACGCCTTCGAGCGCGATGGCGCCGACGCCTGGTTCGGGGAATCGGCTGTCTACCGTTTTCTTGAGCCGGACTATAATCCCCGCGACTATGAAAAAATCGACGACGTGCTCGACGTCTGGTTCGATTCTGGCTCGACCCATGCCTTCACGCTCGACGATCCGAAACATTTTCCGGGCCTCGCCGGCATTCGCCGCATCCGCGACGGCGGCCAGGATGAGATCATGTATCTCGAAGGCTCCGACCAGCATCGCGGCTGGTTCCATTCTTCTCTTCTCGAATCCTGCGGCACGCGCGGGCGCGCGCCCTATGACGCGGTCTTGACGCATGGCTTCGTTCTCGACGAGAAGGGTCAGAAGATGTCGAAATCGCTCGGCAATGTCACCGCGCCGCAAACCGTCATCAAGGATTCCGGCGCCGACATTCTCCGGCTCTGGGTGGCGGCCTCGGACTATTCCGACGATCTGCGCATCGGCCCGGAAATCCTCAAAACTTTCGTCGAGACCTATCGCAAACTGCGCAACACAATCCGCTGGATGCTCGGCTCGCTCGCGCATTACGACGCGCGCGAGGCGGTCGGCTACGAAGCGATGGGCGAGCTCGAGAAGCTCATGCTGCATCGCCTCGCTGAATTGGACGGCGAGATCCGCGACGCTTATCAGCGCTTCGATTACAAGCGCATCGTCGCGCGCCTCTCGGCTTTCCTCAACACTGATCTTTCGGCCTTCTATTTCGACATTCGCAAGGATGCGCTCTATTGCGATCCGCCTTCGAGCGAGAAGCGCCGCGCCGCGCTCGAAGCGATCGAGCAGATTTTTCGCTCCGTCACTCTATGGCTCGCGCCAATCCTCGTCTTCACCGCCGAGGAGGTCTGGCTGTCGCGCTATCCCGGCGCCGTCTCGGTTCATCTGGAGACCTTTCCCGAGATCCCTGCCGCGTGGCGCGATGATGCGCTCGCCGCCAAATGGGAGAAGATCCGCCGCATCCGCGCGGTCGTGACCGGCGCTTTGGAGATCGAGCGGGCGCAAAAGCGCATCGGCTCCTCGCTCGAGGCGGCGCCGAAGGTTTTCATCGCGGACGACGATTGGCGCGCGCTGCTGGATGGCCTGGATTTCGCCGAAATCTGCATCACCTCGGATATTTCGATCGAGGCGGGAGAAGGACCGGCCGACGCGTTTCGCCTTGATGACGTTCCGGGCGTCGCCGTCCAGCCGAGCCTCGCCGAAGGCCGCAAATGCGCGAGGTCCTGGAAGATTTCGCCTTCGGTCGGCGGCGATCCGGAGTTTCCGGACGTCACGCCGCGCGACGCGCAAGCCTTGCGCGAGCTTAAAGCGGCGGGCCGCTGGCCATGAGCCAAGGTCTCTTGAATCCACGTCTTCTTGGCGCTTTGGCCGCCGTCGCCACGCTGGCGGCGGACCAGTCGAACAAGCTCTGGCTGATCTTCAGCTACGGCATTGAAACACGCCAGCCGATTCGGCTCGCGCCCTTCTTCGATGTGATCTTCGCGAAGAATCCGGGCATCTCCTATTCGCTCCTGCGCGCGCAGAGCGGGACTGAGCGCTTCGCCTTGCTGGTTCTGACGCTTGCGGCGACGGTCTGCATCGGCGTTTGGCTCTGGCGCGCGGAGACAAAAATCGTCGGACTGGGCCTTGGCCTCATCGTCGGCGGCGCGCTCGGCAACGCCTGCGACCGCCTCGCCTATGGCTTTGTCGCCGATTTCTATCATTTTCACCTCGGCTCGTTCTCCTGGTATGTCTTTAACCTTGCCGATGTCGCGATTGTCGCCGGAGTCGGGCTGCTTCTTTACGATTCCTTATTTTTGACGCGAAAGACTGGGGAGGCCGAGGGCGTCGCCAGGCAATAATTACGTTTGGGCGCCCGATCTGCCGCCAAAATGCCCTGAAGCTCTGCAGAATGGCTCCGACGAGCTTTTATGCGAGACGCCTGTGGCCTTTTGAAAGCGCGGGAGGCGGCGCGCAAGGAATGAAGAGGATGGACGCCATGGTCTTCGACAGAGTTCAACCCCGCTGGCCCGCTGCGGCTGGCTTCCTGGTCGCCGCAGGGTTGGCCCTGGCGGGATCCGTGGGCGCTTCTCCGGCGAAGGCCGAGGAAGACACGAATATGTTCAATTCGATGCTCGGCTTCTTCGGAATGCAGTTCGACAAGGAGCAGGAATCGATTGACTATCGGGCGCGGGCTCCAATTGTCGTGCCGCCCCGCTTGGATCTGCCGCAGCCGAAAAAGGCGGAGCGCAACCAAGCTTGGCCGACTGATCCCGACATCGCCGAGCGGCGCCGCGCCGCGCTCGACTCGCGCCGGCCCGCCCCGCAATTGACCCCGAACGCGCGGGCCGAGCTATCCCAGTTGGAATTGCAGCGCGGCGTCGGCGGCGACAAATCGCTTCCGAGCGAGGGGCCGCCGAGCGAATGCCAGGCCAGTTCGGGCACGCCGATTTGCCTCTATGCGCCTTGGAAGGCCTTGCAGACCGCCATCGGAGGGACTCATTCGGATGAGGTGCAGCCCGGCGTGGAGCCGGACCGGAAATATTTGACCGAGCCGCCGCCAGGCTACAGAAAGGCCACTGCAACCGCCAAGGCGAGCATCGACGCGCCCAAGGACCAGCCTGACGCCGGCGACGCCGGCGCTTATATTCGGTCGTCGCAACAGCATAAGGCCTCGGTCGATAATAATTGACCTGATCGGACGGAGCCGGCAGGCGCTTGTGGAGTGAGGATCGCGCCGATCCCGATGCGCGAAGCGCTCTCCGCAAGCCGTTCCTTCCGCCCAGTCTGGGCTGGCGCTGGCCCCGCCGCCGGGCGAACTTCGCCGCGATCCGCGACCAAAGGTCGCGATAAACCTATGACGTTTTCGAAATTCTATCCTATATTCGTTCAATCCGCCTTGCGTGGCGAAGGATAAGGCCGACAGATCGGCTGCGCCTTCTCTGGAGGCGATGGAACGAAGAAAGCGATGATTTCGATGTCTTTAGGTCAACCGGCGGCGGCGCAGGGCGCTGTCTTTCTTACGCCTTCCGCGCCATCGTCCGCCAAGCCGGGGGGGCCCGCAATCACGCAGGCAAAGCTCGCGAACGGCCTCGACATCGTCGTCATTCCAGATCATCGCGCGCCGGTCGTCACCCATATGGTGTGGTATTGCAATGGGTCGGCTGACGATCCATTGGGCCGGTCGGGCATCGCCCATTTTCTTGAGCATCTGATGTTCAAGGGCACAAAGACCAATCCGCAAGGCAAGTTCTCCGAGCTCATCGCGGATTTTGGCGGCCAGGAGAACGCTTTCACCTCGAACGACTATACCGCCTATTTTCAGCGCGTCGCCAAGGATCATCTCGCCGTCTGCATGGAATATGAGGCGGATCGGATGAAAAACCTGGTTCTGACCGACGAGGTGGTCGCGCCCGAGCGCGACGTCGTTCTCGAAGAGCGCCGGATGCGCACGGATTCCGATCCCTCGGACCAGCTGAACGAGGCCGTCCAGGCGGCGCTTTTCACCCAGCATCCCTATGGCAAGCCGATCATCGGCTGGAGCCATGAGATCGAGGGCCTCGGCCGCAGCGACGCGCTCGCCTATTACGATCGTTTCTACACGCCGGAAAATGCGATCCTCGTCGTCGCCGGCGATGTGGAGCCGCAAGAGGTCATCGATCTCGCGCAAAAGATTTACGGACAGATCCCGGCGCGCGGCGAGCCGCCGCAGCGGACGCGCCCGCATGAACCGGAGCCGCGCGCGCATCGCCTGGTGACGCTCGCCGACGAGAAGGTGGAGCAGCCCTCGCATCAAAGCGTCTTCCTCGTGCCCTCCTACCGCACGGCCGCGCCCGGCCAGGCCGAGGCGCTCGAGGTTCTCGCGCATCTGCTTGGGGGCGGCCAGACGAGCCTTCTCTTCAAGACATTGGTCATGGACGACAAGCTCGCGGTCGCCGCGGGAGCGCATTATCAGGGCACCGCGGTCGATGACACCCGGTTCTATGTCTTTGCAGTGCCGGCCGCAGGCGTCACGCTCGAGCGCCTCGACGCCGCCATCGACGCCATCATCGCGCGCGTCGCGGCGCTTGGCGTCAACGAGGCCGATTTCCTGCGCGCCAAGACGCGTCTCGTCGCCGAGGCGATTTACGCGCAGGATAATCAGGCTACGCTGGCGCGCTGGTATGGGGCCTCTCTCGCGACCGGCCTCACCATCGAGGACGTCGCGCATTGGCCCGAGCGGATCGAGGCGGTGACCGCTGAGGACGTCAAAAAGGCGGCGCTCTGGCTCGACAAGCGGCGCAGCGTGACCGGCTTCCTCTTGCCCGCCGAACCTGCCGCCTCGGTCGAGAACGACGCCGAGTCCGCGCTCATCGCCGGCTGAACCTTAAATTTTTCGCCGACGTTCCGAAACATGTCGGGGCGCAGCATTTTGGATATGAGAGATATGACCGCACGCGCAACCACCGAAAGCCCTTCACGCGCCGCCGCCGTGCAGAAGGTCGTCTCCAAAGGGGGCGTCGAGGCTTGGCTCGTCGAGGATTATGCGGTCCCTCTCATTGCGCTTGAATTCGCCTTCAAGGGCGGCGGCGCGCAGGATCCGATCGGCAAGCCCGGCGTCGCCACGCTCCTCGCCGGCCTTCTCGATGAAGGGGCCGGTCCCTATGACGCCGACGGCTTCCATCGCGCGCTCGACGAGGACGCTATCGAAATGTCCTTCTCGGCGGATCGCGACATTTTGAGCGGGCGCATGCAGACCCTCTCGCGCAACAGAGCCCGCGCCTTCGAGCTTTTGCGGTTCGCCGTCTCCGAGGCGCGTCTCGACGTCGAGCCCTTCGAACGCGTGGTAAGCCAGATGGCGGCGAGCCTGAAGCGCGAGGCGAACGATCCGGACTATGTCGCCGGCCGCGTCTTCCGCAGCCTTTCCTACCCCGGCCATCCCTATGGCTTGCCGGTGCGCGGCGATCTCGCGACCCTGCCGACCTTGACCCGCGGCAATCTGATCGACATGCGCGCCAATGTCTTCGCCCGCGACAAGCTGAAAATCGCCGTGGTCGGCGCCATAGACGCCGCGACGCTGGCTGGACACATCGACGATGTCTTCGGCGCTCTGCCCGAGAAATCCAATCTCGATCCGATCGCCTCTGTGTCTTTTTCGGGCGAGGGCGAGCGGCATGTCTCGCAAATCGACGTTCCGCAATCGACGATCCGCTTCGGCCGCCAGGGCATCGCCCGCAAGGACCCGGATTTCATCGCGGCGACCGTGGTCAATCATATTCTCGGCGGCGGAATTTTCTCGGCGCGGCTCTTTCGCGAGGTGCGGGAGAAGCGCGGCCTCGCTTACTCGGTCTATTCGCAGCTCGTCGCTTACGATCACGCCGCCATGCTGGCCGGGGGAACCTCGACGAAGAACGAGCGCGCCGCCGAATCCATGTCGGTGATCGAAGGCGAGATCGCGAGCCTCGCCAATGACGGGCCGACCGAGCAGGAGCTCGACAAGGCGAAGAAATATCTGATCGGCTCCTATGCGCTGCGCTTCGACACCTCGACCAAGATCGCGGGCCAGCTCACGCATCTCCAGACGGAAGGTTTCGGCGTCGAATATCTCGACGAGCGCAACAGACTCATCGCCGCCGTCACAATGGAAGACGCCAAGCGCGCGGCCAAGCGCCTCTTCGGCGACGCCAAGCTGCTCGTCACGGTCGCCGGCCGGCCGGAGGGGATGTGAGGGCGGCCGCCGCTTACGGTTGGCCCAATGGAATTTTCGCCGAGGAAGCTTTGGAAAAGCTTCTTGTGCTCAATCTTGCGCGTGCCTTGGCGGTCGCCAAAGGGTAGGCTGAGGGCGCAGCCCCGCCTCTCACCCTGAGGAGTGAGCGAAGCTCACGTCTCGAAGGGCGAGGGATTGTGGGGACAGAAGGGCTCCTCATCCTTCGAGACGCGCTTTGCGCTCCTCAGGATGAGGGTCGCGGTTAAGCCCTTATCCTTCGAGATGTTTGCTTCGCAAGCTCTTCAGAATGAGGGCTTTGGAGCGTAAAGGCTGATTCATGCCCGTCCGCCGTCTCGATCCTGTTCTGGTCGACCGCATCGCCGCCGGCGAGGTCGTCGAGCGGCCGGCCTCGGCGCTTAAGGAGCTTATCGAGAACGCGCTCGACGCCGGCGCGAGCCGCATCGACATAGCCATCGAGGCGGGCGGGAAAAAGCTCATCCGAATCATCGACAATGGCGGCGGAATGAACGCAGAAGACCTCGACCTCGCGGTCGAGCGCCACGCGACCTCGAAACTGCCGGACGGTGATCTGTCTTGCATCGCGACGCTTGGCTTTCGCGGCGAAGCTTTGCCGTCGATCGGCTCCGTCGCGACGCTGGAAATCTCCTCCCGCGCCGAGGGCGCGCCGAATGCGTTCAAGATCCGCGTCGATCAGGGTCAAAAGCTTGGCCCGGCGCCATGCGCGCAAACTTTAGGAACAAAAGTCGAAGTTCGAGATCTTTTCGCCGCGACCCCGGCGCGGCTCAAATTCCTGAAAACCGATCGCGCGGAGGCGCGCGCCTGCGCCGATGTCGTGCATCGACTCGCCATGGCGCATCCCTGCGTCCGCTTCAGTTTCGCCGGGGATTCCGTCGCAGGCTTCGATTTTCCCGCCTGCGAGGCGGGCGCGTCCGGCTTGCTGACGCGTCTTTGCGAGATCGTCGGGGACGAGTTCCGCGCCAATGCGCTGCGCGTCGAGGCGGAGCGAGAAGGCGTCCGCCTTGAAGGCTTTGCGGGGCTGCCGACCTGGCATCGCGCCAACGCCTCGGAGCAATATCTCTATGTCAACGGGCGCCCGGTCCGCGACAAGCTCCTTTCGGGCGCCGTGCGCGCCGCTTACATGGATTATCTTCCGCACGGGCGCCATCCGGCGCTCGTTCTCTTCATCAGCCTCGATCCCCATGAGGTTGATGTCAATGTCCATCCGGCCAAGGCCGAGGTGCGGTTTCGCGACTCGGGCCTCGTGCGCGGCCTTCTCGTCGGCGCCTTGAAGCAGAGCCTCGCGGGTGCGCTCCATCGCGCGACCCCGGCCAATGGCGCGGCGGCGCTTGACCTGATCGCGCGGCGCGGCGGCGCGGATTTCTCGCAGCGTCCCGCAATGGCGGATTGGGATTGGCGCCAGTCGCCGGCGCGTCCGTCGCCCGCTCCCTCAGGTTTTTCCGAATCGCCGCCGCAAAGCTTCGACGATCTCGCCGGATTGGGCGCGGCGCTCGCCGTGGACGCGCGGGCGCATGAAGAGCCGGCCTCGCCGAAATTCATCGACGCCCCGCTCGGCGCGGCGCGGGCGCAGATCCATGATTCCTATATTCTCGCGCAGACCCGCGACGGGATCGTCCTTGTCGATCAGCATGCGGCGCATGAGCGCCTTGTCTATGAGCGGCTGAAAGCCGCGCGGGGCGGCAAGAACGTCGAGCGGCAAGCGCTTCTCATCCCAGCGATTGTCGAGATGGGGCGAAGCGACGTCGAACGCATTGTGGACGCCGCGCCGCTTCTCGCGCAATTCGGCCTCATCGTCGAGCCTTTCGGACCGGGCGCCGTGGCGGTTGCGGAAATCCCGGCGGTCTTGAAGCTCGACGATGCCCAGCGGCTTCTGCGCGATCTCGCGGCGGCGCTGCGCGAGGATGATCGCGCCGTCGCCTCCTTGGAAAAGCGCCTGGATCACGTGCTCGCGACCATGGCCTGCCACCATTCGGTGCGCTCCGGGCGCCGTCTTTGCGCCGATGAGATGAATGCGCTGCTCAGGGAGATGGAGCGCACGCCAGGCTCCGGCCAATGCAATCATGGCCGCCCGACCTATATCGAGTTGAAGCTCAGCGACGTCGAAAAATTGTTCGGCCGCAAATAGGGCATGCAGCACAAGATGAATGTTCTACTCCTGGGCTCGGGCGGACGCGAACACGCCATCGCTCTAGCGCTTGCGAAAAGCCCTCTTCTGAAAGAGCTTTTCCTCGCGCCGGGCAATCCGGGCATGGCGTCCTTGGGCCATGCCGTCGCGCTCGACGCGGCGGACCATTCGGCGGTCGTGAGCTTTTGCAAGATCATGGGAGTCGATCTCGTGGTGATCGGCCCCGAGGGGCCGCTCGTGGCGGGCATTGTCGATGATCTCGCGGCGGCGGGGATCAAGGCCTTCGGCCCGAGCAAGGCCGCGGCGCGGCTCGAAGGATCGAAAGGCTTCAGCAAGGATTTTTGCCGCCGCTACAATATTCCGACGGCCGCCTATGCGCGCTTTGCCGACGCCCACGCCGCAAAGGCTTATGTGCGAGAAAAAGGCGCGCCGATCGTGGTCAAGGCGGATGGGCTCGCCGCGGGGAAGGGAGTCGTCGTGGCTATGAGCCTCGCCGACGCCGAAGCTGCGATCGACATGATGTTTGCGGGCGGCTTCGGCAAGGCGGGAGAGGCGATCGTCGTCGAGGAGTTTCTCGTCGGAGAGGAAGCTTCCTTTTTCGCGCTCTGCGACGGAAGCCGCGCATTGGCGCTCGCATCGGCGCAGGATCATAAGCGCGTCGGGGAGGGCGAGACCGGGCAAAACACCGGCGGCATGGGCGCCTATTCGCCGACGTCGATCATGGACGCGGCGATGAGCGAACGCGCGATGCGCGAGATCGTCGCGCCGACGCTCGAAGGCATGGCCGAGATGGGCGCGCCGTTCAAGGGCGTGCTTTTCGCCGGCCTGATGATCGGCGAGAAGGGACCGAAGCTCATCGAGTTCAATGTGCGCTTCGGCGATCCGGAAACGCAAGTCATCCTGCCGCGTCTTGAAGAAGATCTCCTCGCGCTGATGCTCGCCTGCGTCGAGGAGCGCTTGCCGGAGCGTCCCCTGCGTCTCTCGCCGCAGACGGCGCTCAGCGTCGTGCTCGCCGCAGAGGGCTATCCGGACGCGCCGCTTCGGGGGAGCGAAATTCGCGGGCTCGCGCGCGCCGAGGCAATGCCTTTCATATCGGTTACGCACGCGGGGACGAAGCGCGAGGGCTTGAGGATCATCGCCGATGGCGGGCGAGTCCTTAATGTCACGAGTCTCGGCGCCGATGTGGCGGAAGCCCGCGCCCGCGCCTATGCGGCGATCGAGGCGATCGATTGGCCGCAGGGATTCTATCGTCGCGATATCGGATGGCGGGCGCTGAAGCGGGCCTGAAACGCAAGGACTCGCGCGCGCAAAAACCGTTCACGTTGCGCGGACGAACATGACTTGCGTGTCGCCATAGGTCCGCGTTTCGATCAGCGCGAAGCCTTCGGGCAAAGGAACTTCGGATTGCGCTGTTTCTTCGACGAGAAGGAGTGCGTCCTTGTCGAGCCAGCCGCCGTCGCGCAAGGCGAGAAGCGCTTGCGGAGCGAGGCCCTTGCCATAGGGCGGATCGAGAAAGGCGAGGCTGAAACGATCGTCCGCGGACGAAGCGCCGAGCTTTCTTGCGTCGCGGCGAAGAACGCGCGTCGCATCGCCGAGGCCGAAGGTTTCGATATTGCCGCGGATAAGCGCGCAGGCTTCGGCGCTTTGGTCGACGAAAAGCGCGAAACGCGCGCCGCGCGACAGCGCCTCGATCGCCATCGCTCCAGTGCCGGCGAAAAGATCCAAGACTCGCGCGCCCTCGATCGGATCGCCGTAGGAATGAATGAGAATGTTGAAGAGCGTCTCGCGCAGGCGGTCCGAGGTCGGCCGGATCGCATCCGCGGCTGGGCCTCGCAGGGCGCGTCCTTTCAACCTGCCGCCGACGATGCGCATGAGGCGTCAGCGCTTGTCGCGCGGTCGCCCTTTTCCGGGTCCGCTTCCCCGCATCGGCCCGCCTTTGCCGCCGGGCTTTCCGCCGGCTGACGGCCGGCTCGCGCGAGCCGGCCCGCCGCCTTCGGTCTTGCCCTTTGGCCTCGCGGCGCGCGCGCCCGCATCAAAGCGCTTGGCGGCAGGCGCGCGCTCGCCATGCGCGCCGGCTTTTTCCCAATGTGTCCGCTTGCGTTCCTGCGAGGCCTCCGGCCGGCCTGCTGGACCGCTGGCATGCCGCGCGGAGCGGTTGCCCTCCGTTTTGCCCGCTGGCTTGGCCGAGCAGGGCCGTTCCTCGAAGCGTTTCGGGGCGGGCTCGCGCGCGCCATGCCCGCCAGCCGTGTCAACGCGTCCGCGGCCGCTCCTGCGGCTTCTCCATCGCCGATGCGGGCCTGCCGCCTGCGCCGGCGGGGCGGCGAACAGGGCGGCTATTCTCGGTCGTGTCCGTTGGCGTTGCAGGGCGGGGCCGTCCTCGAAGCGTTTCGGGAGCGTTCGCGCGCGCCCTGGGCGCCTGCCTTGTCCCAACGCGTCCGCTTCGCCTCTCTCGATCCTTCCGCCGTCGAAACTGGCCGGTTTGTCCGGCCGCCGGCGGCCGGGCGATCTCGCCGTCGCGGCTTTTTCGTTCGGCGTCGAAGCGGCGGGCCCGTTGCGCGTGGCTGGCGCCGGAGATTGTCTTGTTTGGCGCTCCGGGCCTCGGTGGAGACGAGGCGTTCGACCTGAATCGTCCGTCCGCTGCGATCGGCGGTCTCACGCCGCTCGATCCGTTTGCGCGCGCCGCCTTGTCCCGCGCTCTCTTCGGCGCGCAGCGCGGTAATATGCTTGCGCGGGCGCGCCTCCGGCTTGCCCCTCGCTTCGGGGCAGGCGCGCGTTCGGGCGGACGCCTCTCCTGTTGCCGGGGATCACGCGCGCGCGCGCGCCGCGCCGCGCTCTCGATCCGGGCCGCCTGTCCGGGGCCGTTCCTGCCGACGACTCTCGACGCGTTCCGGCGTCTCAGGCCTTTCCACGGGCGGGCTCGAAAAATCGACGCCGGCGGCCTTGGAGAGCGAAGGTCCGAGCTGATCGCGCAGCACCCGCGTGCGCACCTCCTCGACCGCGCCTTCGGCCAACTCGCCGAGCTGGAACGGTCCGAACGAAAGCCTAATGAGGCGGTTCACCGTCAATCCCAAATGTTCGAGCACGCGTTTGATCTCGCGATTCTTGCCTTCGCGCAAAGCCAGCGTCAGCCAGTTGTTGGCGCCCTGCTCGCGATCGAGCGTGGCCTCGATGCCGGCGTAATTCACGCCGTCCACGGTCACGCCCTCGCGCAGGTGGTCGAGAATGCTCTGATCGGTTTCGCCCTTGGCGCGCGCACGATAGCGCCGGACCCAACCAGTCGATGGCAATTCGAGGATTCGCGCGAGACCTCCGTCATTTGTGAGCAGCAAGAGCCCTTCGGTGTTGATGTCGAGCCGTCCTATGCTGACGACGCGCGGGCCGTCCGGCCAATGCTCGCGCAGATAATCGAAAATCGTTGGCCGGCCTTCGGGGTCGCGTTCCGTGCTCACGAGTCCGCGGGGCTTGTGAAACAAAAAGAGCCTTGTATGGACGCGGCGGGCGAGAGGTTCGTCGTCGACCGTAATCTTGTCGGCGTCGCCGACATTGACGGCCGGGTCCGTCACCAGCGCGCCATTCAAGGCGACGCGGCCCTCCGCGATCCAGGATTCGGCGGTCCGACGCGAGCAAAGGCCGGCGCGGGCCATGACCTTGGCGATGCGTTGCGCGCCGATGTCTTCGCCGCCGGCTTCGGCCTCAAGCGCGCGAAAGGGCTCTTGCTTTTCGTCATGGCGCTTCAAGGGTTTCTTATGCGTCGGACGAGGTCTCGCGCCTGCCGGGCTCGAGGGCTTTACCGCGAAGCCGGATGAGCCGGGCGAAGCGCCGCTCCGCGATGGCCGCGCGCTTTTCGTGCGCGTATCTCCGCGATCCGGCGAACGGCCCCAGGGACGGGTGGGACGATGGTCTTTGGTTGGGTGATCGCGCATAAATCCTGATAACAGAGTTTGAGCCTAAAGGGTAATCATGGCGTTTGGCGCAGCATTGCCAACCGAACGCGTTTAAGACGGCCAAGCCATGCGGCAGATGGAAAACGATCCGATGTCTTGCGCCTTTTTTGAAGCGCGAGCCGCATTGGAGCGCGGCGAGACGCCGGTTGGCGCGGTGATCGTTCGCAATGGCGAGATCGTCTCACGCGCCGGAAACCAGACCTTGCAGGACAAGGATCCCACGGCCCATGCCGAAATTCTGGCCATTCGTTCGGCCTGCCGGACGTTGGGCTCCGAAAGGCTGACCGGCAGCGATCTTTACGTGACGCTCGAGCCTTGCGCCATGTGCGCCGCCGCGATTTCCTTCGCCCGGATACGGCGCCTCTATTGGGCTGCGCCCGATCCGAAGGGCGGCGCGGTCGAGCACGGCCCGCGTTTTTTCGCGCAGTCCACCTGCCATCATGCGCCGGAACTTTATGGCGGCATCCGGGAAAGCGAATCGGCGGATATGTTGCGCCGCTTCTTCGCCGCCCGGCGATAAGATGGCGCCGCGCTCGTCAGGCGCCCTCCGCCGACATAATGTCGCTAGGGCGCTGGCGTCCCAGTCGGCTTGTCTTTCTCGACCACAAAATCGATCAGTTTAGCGACCGTGGCGCCGTGGTTTTCGAAGCTGTATCGCGCACCCGCCGAAATCCTGAAGCTCATGCCGGGCTTCAGGTCCAGCTCCGGCTGGCCCTCGATCTTCAATACGAAATCGCCATCGAGGACATAGAATAATTGGACGCCGGGATGCGTAAAAGGCGGAACGGCGCCATGGGCGGCGATCGTGACCATATCCATGAAGCCGATTTTGTCGGGCGGCAGCGCGACCTCCTGCAGCTCTACGCGCTGCAGTGCGGCATCCTGGGCCAGGGCTGGTTCGTGCAGCGAAACCGCTGTAAAAAATAGGCAGCAAATGAAGAGAGGCTTTTTCAATTTTTGCTCCCGACGAAACAACATAAGCGGCGAGGGGTTCGCCGAAAGCTACAGAGCTAATTGCGGAGAGATCTGAAAAAGACAATCGAGCCAGGTGAAAAAATGCTCGAAACGGGCCGTTTCGTGAGTGTCGCAAGCCAATCGGGCGACTGCGCCCAGGCTTGTTCCAGTTTTGATGAATTCGCGGTTTCATCACTTATATTTGTCGGCTTAGCCCTCTACTTAGCATGAGTGGAGGCGCCTACTTGACAGCCGAAGGGGCGAACCCATAAACGTTTGCAACCCTGGGCTAAGCGCTGCATGAACGTCAAGCCAAAGTTACGTGTCCTCCTTTGCGCGCCGCGCGGTTTCTGCGCCGGCGTCGTGCGCGCGATAGACGCCGTGGAGGAGGCGCTTCGGCTCCATGGCGCGCCCGTCTATGTCCGGCATGAGATCGTTCACAATAAATATGTCGTCGAAGGGCTCAAGGCCAAAGGCGCGATCTTTGTCGAAGAGCTCGACGAAGTTCCGGACACGTCGAAGCCGGTGATTTTTTCGGCCCATGGCGTTCCGAAATCCATCCCTGAGGAAGCCGAAGCGCGAAAGATCTTCGCTATCGACGCCACCTGTCCCTTGGTGACCAAGGTGCATCGCGAAGCCGAGCTTCACTTCAGTCAAGGCCGCCAGGTCATCCTCGTCGGACATGCCGGACATCCCGAGGTCGTCGGCACGCTTGGGCAATTGCCGAGCGGCTCGATTTTCTTGGTCCAGACATTGGACGACATCGCCAAATTGGCGCCGAAGGACGAAAAAAATCTCGCCTATGTCACGCAAACGACTTTGTCCGTGGATGACACGCGTTGCATGGTCGAGGCGCTGACGCGACGGTTCCCGAGCATCATCGGGCCGCATCGCGAGGATATTTGCTACGCGACCACCAATCGGCAGGAAGCGGTGAAGCATATCGCGCCGATCGTCGACGCCTTGCTCGTCGTCGGCTCCTCCAATTCGTCCAATTCGCAACGATTGAAGGAAGTCGCCGAACGCTCAGGGTGCAAGCTCGCCCGTCTCGTGCTGCGCGCCGAGGACGTCGAATGGGACTTGTTTTCCAACATCTCCTCGCTCGGAATCACGGCCGGGGCCTCGGCCCCCGAAATTCTCGTCGAGGAAATCATGGACGCCTTCGCCGAGCGCTTCGATTTGCGCGTCGAGACAGTGTCGACCGCGGACGAGGGCGTCTTCTTCCCCTTGCCGCGTGAATTGCGTCAGGCAGTGTAGCGCCGCCTTGGCCAAAGCAGGAACCGACGCGCCAAGGCAAAAAGGGCGCGCGGCCGCGGATAAGACCGAGACACAGAACGCTTTCCAAGCTATTCGCGCCGAAAGCGCTATCGGGTCCAAACGAAAGAACCTCGGACCGTATTGACCAGACCTTCGGCGATCCTCATCGCGGGACCGACGGCGAGCGGCAAGTCTGCCTTGGCGCTGCGCCTCGCCTGCGCCTTCGATGGCGTGGCGATCAACGCCGATTCCATGCAGGTCTATCGCGATCTCAGCGTGCTGACCGCGCGGCCCGGACCGCAAGACGAGGGCAGGGCCCCGCATCGGCTCTTTGGCTGCGTCGATGGCGCAATCAATCATTCGGTCGGACTTTGGCTCGAGGATGCGCGCCTTGCGCTCGATGAGGCGAGGCGCGATGGCCGCTTGCCGATCTTCGTCGGCGGAACCGGCCTCTATTTCAAGGCTCTCACTCAAGGCCTGTCGGCCATTCCGCCGGTTCCGATCGAGGTCCGCGAAAATCTTCGCGCGCGGGCCGAGAGCGTGCCCGTGGCGTCGCTCCACGCCGAGCTTGCGCGTCGCGATCCGGCTATGGCGGCGCGATTGAGGCCGACCGATCCGCAGCGCATCTTGCGCGCGCTCGAAGTTTTCGAGGCGACGGGGAAAAGCCTCGCCTCGTTCCAGACCGAACGGACGCCGCCGCTTCTCGACGCCAAAGACGCGCTCGCTCTGTTTCTCACCCCTGACAGGCGCATTTTGGCGGAGCGCATCGACTCGCGCTTCGACGCCATGCTCTCAGCCGGCGCCTTGGAGGAGGCGGAGGCGTTGCGCGCGCGCGGCCTCGACGCGGCGCTGCCGATCATGCGCGCGCATGGCGCGCCGCATCTGATCGCGCATCTCAACGGCGAATTATCCTTGGCCGAAGCGGCGGCGCTCGCCAAGCTCGACACGCGCCGATACGCCAAGCGCCAATTCACCTTCGCGCGGCATCAGCTACCCACGTTTCATTGGATCGCGCCCGAAGACGCCGAGGCGCTGGCGCTGGCTGCGCTAAGATGAAAAGTTCAATGGCGCCAGAAGATGATTTGTCCGATGGTCAGCAGGATCTCGGCAATGATCAGAACCACGACCGTCGCCTCGAGGCGGGTTGCGCGATCGGCGTCGATCATGTCGGTCAGCGCCCGCGCCGTCTCCACGATCATGTCTAGCTTCCGCTTCAATGTCTCGGCGCGCTCTTTCAATTCATATTCGTCTTCGAGGCGGGCGTAGAGCCGCTCGAGGTCCGGCCGGTCCCACAACACGTCGGGCTTTTCCTCGACCGCGACGCGACCGGAGACGCGATGCTGCACGAGAAGCGTCTGGCCGATCAATTTCAACATAGATCGGCGCTTCCACGGGGGGCGTCCGTTTCGCGCGAGATCGGCGGCGAAAGGCTCGATAATGTCGAAGACGGAATTGACCTCGCGTTCGTCGCGGCCGAGAGAAACAGTCTTTGCTAGCGCGTCGGCGACGACGAGGAGGCGCTGCGCGGAAAGGTCCTTCATTGCGATCGCGCCGCCGGGCGGAATCTTGTCGTCATGCTCGGCGGAGATCTCGAGAATCGCGGTTTCGTCGTCGATATGCTCATGCGGCCCCGAAACCCGCAGCTTGACCTGGTTGAGCACGTCGTCTTCTTCGAGCGGCGACAGCCCGACCATGACGGCGACGCCAAAACGATAGAGCGCGACGAAGCCGTTCGCGCCGACGTGAAAAGCGAGCGGCGTGGCCGAGATCATATCAGACCGTTCGAGACCGGCGGCGTCGATCCGGTCGCCGAGCAGCAGGGCCCGCGCCCGGACGCGCATTTGGGCCTGGGGCGCGGCTAATGCGGGTTGGACATCCGTCATGGCCTATTCCTAAAGCAGATCCCGCCGAGGCGGAAGCGCCAACCGATCCGCCGCGCCGGGCAATGGCCCGAGCGGCCGCTAAATTGAAAGATCTAAAGGCCGAGAAGCGCGGCCAAATGGCCAAGATCGGCGGCGGCGCGACGGATCGTCTCGGCCTACGACGCGATGCCGCCGCGCCAATCGACCAGCGTGCCGAAGACGTCGAAGAAGAAGGCTTTTATTTCGGATGGGGACGGGAAGAGAAGCCTCTGCCGATGGCGTCGGAAAGACTATTCGTGACCTTTTCAGCCGTAAGGGTCGAGGCTGGTCCATTTTTGTCAAGGGTCCCCAGACGAGGCGTTTGTGCTCCAAATTGCAAGAGATAGCTCATCCCGCGACCCCGGGTGTTGACCCTGCGCGCTTCAGCCGCTATAGGGTGACGGACATTGCATTTAGGATCAAACCGTGAAAATTTCTCTTATCGTAGCTTGCGCGCCGGAGGCGGGACGGAGATAGGCTCCGCAGTCCCGAAACTGGCGCATATCCGAGGCCCTCTGGGGCCTTTTTTATTGCCTGAAGACTGGCGTTCATCCTGGGAGCCAACACATGTCCAATCTGTTGACCGGCGCGGAAATGGTTGTCCGGGCGTTGCAGGATCAAGGCGTCGAGACGATCTTCGGCTATCCAGGCGGCGCCGTGTTGCCGATCTACGACGCTCTATTCCACCAAAGGCATATCAAGCATGTGCTGGTGCGCCACGAGCAAGGCGCGGCGCATGCCGCCGAAGGCTTCGCGCGGTCGAGCGGCAAGGTCGGGGTCCTTCTCGTGACGTCGGGACCGGGCGCCACCAATGCGATCACCGGCTTGACCGACGCTTTGATGGATTCGATCCCGCTGGTCTGCATCACCGGTCAGGTGCCGACGCATCTCATCGGCTCCGACGCCTTCCAGGAATGCGACACGGTCGGCATCACGCGCCATTGCACCAAGCATAATTATCTCGTGCGTCAGATCGAGGATCTCTCGCGCATTCTGCACGAGGCCTTCTATGTCGCCCAGAACGGACGTCCGGGTCCGGTCGTGATCGACATTCCGAAGGATGTGCAATTCGCGATCGGCGCCTATTCCGGCCCGCATAAAATCGAGCATAAGACATATAAGCCGAGGCTCGAGGGCGATCCCGACAAGATCGCCCAAGCGGTCGAGATGATGGCCGCGGCCAAGCGTCCGATATTCTACACCGGCGGCGGCGTCATCAATTCCGGCGTCGAGGCGTCGCATCTGCTTCGCGAGCTTGTCGGCCTCACCGGCTTTCCGATCACCTCGACCTTGATGGGGCTTGGCGCCTATCCGGCGTCGGGCGCGAACTGGCTCGGCATGCTCGGCATGCACGGCACTTTCGAAGCCAATAACGCGATGCACGATTGCGATCTGATGATCGCCATTGGCGCGCGCTTCGACGATCGCATCACCGGACGGCTGGACGCGTTCTCGCCGGGCTCGAAGAAGATTCATGTCGATATTGATCCGTCCTCGATCAACAAGAATGTGAAGATCGATCTCGGAATCATCGGCGATTGCGCCCATGTCCTGCGCCGGATGATCGAATATTGGCGCGCGAAAAAGCTTGCTTCCAACGTTGAGCCGCTCGCCAGATGGCAGGCGCAGATCGACAAATGGCGGGCGCGAAAGTCCCTGTCCTTCAAGGCGTCGAATGAGGTGATCAAGCCGCAGTTCGCGGTTCAGCGTCTTTATGAATTGACGAAAGGGCGCGATGTCTACATCACAACCGAAGTCGGGCAGCATCAGATGTGGGCGGCGCAGCATTACCATTTCGAGGAGCCGAACCGCTGGATGACCTCGGGCGGCCTCGGCACTATGGGCTATGGCCTGCCGGCGGCGATCGGCGCGCAGATGGCGCATCCGGGCGCGCTCGTCGTCGATATCGCCGGAGAGGCTTCAATCCTCATGAATATTCAGGAGCTTTCGACCGCCGCGCAATATCGTCTGCCGGTCAAGATCTTCATCCTCAACAACGAATATATGGGCATGGTCCGCCAATGGCAGGAGCTTCTGCACGACGGGCGGTATTCGGAGAGCTATTCGGAAGCCTTGCCTGATTTCGTCAAGCTGGCCGACGCCTATGGCGCGCATGGCATACGCTGTTCGGACCCGGCGAAGCTCGACGCCGCCATCATTGAGATGATCGACACGCCGAGAACCGTGATCTTCGACTGCGTCGTCGACAAGACTGAAAATTGCCTGCCGATGATCCCCTCGGGCAAGGCGCATAACGAGATGATCCTTCCCGATCAGGACGCCGAAATCGGGAGCGTGATCGACGCTCCCGGCAAGATGCTGGTGTAGCGACATGAATGCTCCCGCGGCCCCCCTCTCGCCTTATTCCTCCGCCGTCGGCAAGTCGAACATCGAGGTGCATACGCTCTCGGTATTGGTCGACAACGAGCCTGGCGTTCTCGCGCGCGTCGTCGGGCTCTTTTCCGGACGCGGCTACAATATCGAGAGCCTGACCGTCGCCGAAGTCGCCCATGCCGAGCACCTCTCGCGCATCACCATCGTGACCTCGGGAACGCCCGAGGCGATCGAGCAGATCGGACATCAGCTGGAGCGGCTCGTGCCGATCCACAAAGTAACCGACCTGACGCTGCGTGGCGGCGCCGTCGAGCGCGAGCTTGCGATGATCAAGGTCGCGGGCACAGGCCGAAATCGCGATGAGGCCCTGCGGCTCGCCGACGCTTTTCGGGCGAGGGTGATCGACGCGACGATCGAGAGCTTTGTCTTCGAGCTGACCGGCAATGTCGGCAAGATCGATCAGTTCATCGAGCTCATGCGGCCGATCGGACTCGTCGAAGTGTCGCGCACCGGGGTCGCCGCGATTTCGCGAGGGCCGAATCCGATTTGAGACCGCTTTCGCGGATCATGCTCTAACCCTGATATCGGGAGACGTCGGCGAGGGTGACCTCAACCGATCTTGACTGATCGCCGCACAAAACGGTCAGCGTCACCGTCTTTCCGACGCCGATCTGCTCGAAAACGCCCGCGAGATCGGTAATGTCGTGAACCGTCTGGCCATTCACCGCGGTGATCACATCTCCGACTTTCGCTTTCCCGGGCGCGACGCCTTCGAGCCCGGCTTTCGCGGCCGGCGAGTCCGGCTGAACCCGCAGGATGACGACGCCGTCGATGCCGAGCCGCGTGGCGGCGGCTTCAGCCGCGGCGACGATTCCAATGCCGGGTATCGGCACATGGCCTTCACGGATGAGCTCCGCCGCAACGCGATTGACGACATCGATCGGTATCGCGATGCCTATGCCGGAGGACGAGCCGGAGCCCGATATGATGGCGCTATTGACGCCGATCAGACGGCCGGAAGAATCGAGCAAGGGACCGCCGGAATTTCCAGGATTGAGCGGCGCGTCCGTCTGGATTCCGCCGACGATCTCATGCCCCGATTCCGTCGGTATCCGCCGATGCAAGGCGCTGATGATCCCCGATGTCAGGGTCTGCTCCAAGCCGTAGGGATTTCCGATGGCGAAGGCCGACTGGCCAACTTGCAGGTCTGAGGAATTGCCGATCGCGATCGGATGAATCGGCGCGCGGGGTCTTTCCAACTGAAGCACGGCCAGATCATACTGCGGGGAGACGGCGATGATGCGCGCGGCGACGGATTCGCCGGAGGGCAGACGCGCGCCGAACTGATTCGAGCCTTTGGCGACATGATAATTGGTTATGACATGTCCGGCGGGGTCCCATATGATTCCGGTTCCCGTTTGAACGACGCTTTCTTCCGGTTCGAGCGTGAAGAGATTCTGCGAACTCGTCTGCGCGAAAATGTAAACGACGGAAGGCGAAACGGTCTGAAACAGCTTGATCGTCGTCCGCTCGGTCTCGGTGAGATCGGCGCGCGGCGCGATCGTCTGCGGCGAAGTCGCGGAGAAGCGCCAGGCGACGAGATAGGGCTCCGCGACAAAGCCTGTCGCCAGCACAAGGAGCCAGATGATCGCAATTTGAAGAAATCGGTTCGTCATAGCATCGTCCCGGACTTGCCGCCCGGCCTGGCGGCGGCGCCTATGCCGCGAACCGTGAAGCGCACGACCACGATCGCCGGATTTCGGACTAGTCTTAAGCTGAAATCCATGCCATTGGGAGCGCCGGAAGGCCGCCGAACGAACGAGGAAACGTCACGAAATGCGCGTTTATTATGATCGAGATGCCGACATCAATCTCATCAAGGGCAAGAAGGTCGCCATTATCGGCTTTGGAAGCCAAGGCCATGCGCATGCCTTGAACCTCAGGGACTCCGGCGTGAAGGAGGTCTCCGTAGCGTTGCGGGAAGATTCGGCGACGGCCAAGAAGGCGGAAGCGGAAGGACTCGAGGTGAAAAGCGTCGCCGACGCCGCCAAATGGGCCGATGTTGTGATGGTCCTGGCGCCCGACGAGCTTCAGCGCGACATTTACGCCGATCATCTCCGCACCAATCTGAAGCAGGGCGCAGCGCTTCTGTTCGCGCATGGCCTCAATATTCACTTCAATCTGATCGAGCCGCGCGGCGACCTCGATATTCTGATGGTTGCGCCGAAAGGTCCCGGCCACACGGTGCGTTCGGAATATAAGCGCGGCGGCGGCGTGCCTTGCCTTGTCGCGGTGGCGCGCAATCCGTCAGGCAATGCGCTCGACCTTGGCCTTTCCTATGCCTCGGCGATCGGCGGCGGCCGCGCCGGCATTATCGAGACGACCTTCAAGGAAGAATGCGAGACCGATCTTTTCGGCGAACAGGTCGTGCTCTGCGGCGGCCTCGTCGAGCTCATCCGCAACGGCTTCGAGACCTTGGTCGAGGCCGGCTATGCGCCGGAGATGGCTTATTTCGAATGTCTTCACGAGGTGAAGCTCATCGTCGACCTCATTTATGAGGGCGGCATCGCGACGATGAATTATTCGGTCTCCAATACCGCCGAATATGGCGAATATGTCACCGGTCCGCGCATCGTGACGCCCGAGACCAAGGCCGAGATGAAGCGCGTCTTGAACGACATCCAGTCCGGCCGATTCACCCGCGATTGGATGCTCGAAAACGAGGTCAATCAGACCTCCTTCAAGGCGATGCGGGCCAAGGCGGCGGCGCATCCGATCGAGGAAGTCGGCGCAAGGCTCCGCGCCATGATGCCCTGGATCGGCGCGAACAAATTGGTCGATAAAGACAAGAACTGAAGGCGCGCAGGTCGCGGCCGTGTCTCCACGGCCTCGACCTGGCTCAAACAGCTAGTCGATATTGACGATTCCGGCTACCTTCTGCTTCAGCCCATCGCGCAAAGCGCCGGTCGGGCCGTCCTGCTCGCCGGCGACCATGACGACCGCCGTGACGGGATTGGTTCCGATGCAGGTGATCGCGGCATAAGCTTGGCCGCTGGTTCCAGCGACCTCGTCGCGACCGAGGCGAATGTTCTGAACGTTCAGGTCTCGCATCGCGTCCTGGGCGAACGAAAGGCATTGGTTGAGTTTGGACGTATGCACTGGCGTTGTCGCCCAGTAAAGCGAGACGGCGCCGGCGGTCCCTGGAACAAGCATCAGCGCTGCGGCTGCGGCGCTGATGAGCTGGCTCCGCTTGCGTTTAGAACTCGTGTTGGTCTCCATCTTTCCCCCTTCGATGGCTTTCCTTGACCCCTCAAAGGTTCATTCGTGGCAGATCGGCCGTCAAGGTCTGGCATAGGTTTTGAACAAGAAAGGAGCGCCGCCGCCCGCGCATGCGATCGTTGGAGCAAAGCTCCGCGCCATGACGTCCTGGATGGATCGGCCCGACAAGCGGGCGGATAAGGAGAAGATCCAGAACTCAGAGCTCAACCTCATCCCGAGGGGCCGTGAGAGCGGCGTCGTGGAAACCCGCAAACGCAAATCAAGCAGATAGGCGGATGTTTTATTGGCCGTTGTTTGGAGGATTGAGCCGACCTCTCATGATCCGCGCCAATTGCAGCCCTACCGCGATCAGCGCAATAAACAATCCGAGCAGGGCGCTTTTAAAGGCCCCTTCCAAGAAAACGGAATCGACAACAGCCGCGTTAGAGTTTCTATCCCCCAAAATAATGCCGAAGAGCACCGGCGCTATGAAAATCAGGGTCCACGTATATCGCTCCCAAAAGCTCGCTCGGTCTTCCGTTCCGCAAAGGTCTATAAGAAGCTTTTTCAATGGCGTGCGGAGAAAAATGACCGGCGCCATCGCAACCGCGCCGCCCATAACGATCTCGATCAAAAATCTCATTTTCAAAGCTTTGAAAATTACGCGATCGAAAGACGGCAGCCTCAGCGCCGAATTTTAGGGATTGATGATTTTCTCCGCATAGGCGTCATATTCCTTGCGGGTGCGGAAAATCGAAAAAGCGCGACCGCCCTCTTTCGTGTCGATCGTTTCGACGACAATCAGGTTTTCGGCGGTTTTCTTGTCGACGGCGCCTTCGGCCCGAACGATTTTTGAGCCTACGACGAAAGTGATAGGGGCTTGGATCAGGGCCATCGGACATCTCTTCGAGCGGTCGCCTTAGTCCGGCGCGCGGGTTAATCCCAGCTTAGGCGCATCGGCTCGGAAAAGATACCGAACTCTTGCCCCCGATTTCGATCGGCTCTCTCGTCAGCCCTTGGCGTCCGTCTTGCTGAACAGGAAAGGCGCGACCTCGCTGACGCCCGGCGCGCGTCCGCTTGAAAAGGGCAGCGGACGGCAGACCGCCATCGCGGAAAGCCCCACGCGCGCCGTCAAGAGCCCGTTCAACACGCCTTCGCCGAGACGGGCGGACAATTTGGCGGCTATCCCATGGCCGACGAATTGCTGCAGCAGGCTGTCGCCCGCGGCCATGCCGCCGGTGATCGCTATATGCGCTACGATGGAGCGAAGCAGCTTGAGAAAGCCGAGGAGGCCGGGCCGCCCACCGTAAATCGCGGCGATGCGCCGGATCAGGCGGATCGCCTGCGCTGCAACGAAGACCACGTCGATGATCGCCCTCGGCGCGAGCGCCGTCACCATTGAAACGCGCTTGGCCGCGTTCGCGATTTCCTGCCGGACGTCCGCGTCGAGAGGCGCGATGAGCGTGCGCTCCGCTATGTCGATGAGATCGCGTCCGTCGACGATGTCATGCGCCAGCTGGCGGAGCTGGGTGCGGGCGCGGGCGGTCTCTGGCCTGGCGACGTAGAGAGCGGATAGTTCGCGGACGAGGCGGCGGGCCTCCTTGAAGTCGTCTTTCTCCCTCGCTCGCGCGAGCCCGATATGGAGCTCGGCGATGTGGCGCTGCCGCAGGACGCTCGCGATCTCTCGCCCGGCGAGGACGAAAAGGGCGACGCCAGCGAGGCCGGCCAAGACGACGGCGATGGCGCCGAAGGTCGGCGCGCGCGCGAAGAGGGCGTCGACAAGCTGGGTCAGCTGAAGGCCGAAGCCGAGCGAAACGAGCCCGCCCAAGGAGGACCAAAAAACGCCCGACCAGGAAAATAGCGAGCGCGCGACAATGCCTTTTTTCTGCGCGACCTCGACCGCGACTTCGTCCGGATCCGCCGCCGCCGCTGCGGCTGCCGCTTCTGCTTCGAATGGGTCGATAAGGGTTTCGATCACCGTTGCGCCGCGCGGCTTATCGTCGGGCGACCCGGTGAAACTCAAGCTCATCTCGTCGAGGCGGAAGGCGCGCGGCGGGCGTCTCTTTTCAAGCGTCACGGGACAAACCTCTTGGAGCGCCTCCTGATCGGATGGAATCGTCCGATCAAAAAGGAATCACTCAATATCAAAGAGTTGGAGCACGTTCTGATCAAATGAGTCGACTCCATCATATCAGCCGGTCGCCGAAGAGGAACTGAAGCGCGCGATCTAACCGGATATGGGGAGGCGGAAGCGAAATTCCATTCTGACCGCGAGCCGGGATTGGCGGACGGAAGCGAACAAAGCGGTAATCGATCTGATCGGCCATGACGGCGAGCGGCTCGCCTTCGAAGACCAGCTTCGGATTGCTCGGCAGTTCGCCCGGAAAGATCGCCGCCTCCGACTTTCCGTCGAAAACCTCGTCGCCGATGCGTTCGCGATCGAGCGGCGTGCCGATCACGGCTTCAAGCGCAGGGCCGCCATGGCCATTGACCTTGGCTTCGCGGGTCGCCCGCACGGCGGCGAGCGCGATCACGTCGACCTCGGCGCCAACCAACTCGACGCGGGCGATGGCGCGCGAGGTCAGATGGCGCAAGATCGCCTCGAGCCTGTCATGGCTCGTATGGTGCAGATGATCAGCCTTGGTCGCGGCGAAGAGAATTTTGTCGATCTTCGGCCGGAAAAGATTCGACAGCACATTGCCGCGTCCGGCCCGAAACGCGGCCAGGACATCGGTCAGAGCCGTTTCGAGGTCGCGGACCGCCGCTGGTCCCGCATTAAGCGCGGCAAGCGCATCGACCAGCACGATCTGCCGATCGAGCCTGGCGAAATGATCTCGAAAGAACGGTTTGACGACATGGGCCTTATAGGCCTCGTAGCGTCGCTCCATCATGGCGGCGAGCGAATCCTGCGGATAGATCTCGCCCTCTTCGACCGCGAGCGGCGCGAAGGTGAGGGCAGGCGATCCTTCAAGGTCCCCGGGCATCAGGAAGCGGCCGGGGGGCAGGCTGGAGAAGCTATATTCATCGGCGCGGCAGGCCCGCAAATAAGCGGTGAAAAGCTCAGCCGCGCCGCGTGCGTCGTCTTCATTCGCCTTGGTCCGGGGGTCTGTGCTCACCGCGAATCCGCGCCATTGCGCCGCGAGCGGCGCGCGCGCCGCGCTCGCGGAGGCGACGAAGGCCTCGCGCGACCATTGCGCGAAGGATTTAGAGAGCAGTGGCAGATCGAGCAGCCATTCGCCGGGATAATCGACGATGTCGATGGCGAGCGATTGCCGCCCAGGCCGCAGGCCCGCTTTCTGTTCGAAATCGAGGCGCAGCCGCAATTCGGAGATGCGCCGCGTCGATTGCGGCCAATGGCGCGCCTCAATGCGTCGATCGGGCCCTGTCAGCGCGGCGATATGGTTTTCATAAGCGAAGCGCGGAACGGCGTCGTCCGGCTGCGGCTCGAGCGTCCCGCCGATAAGCCGTCCTTCGGCATGGACCCGGAAAACGGGCAGGGTGTTCCGGCGTCCGCGCAAGGCCGGACTTGTCGCCTTGGTCAGATGTTCGACGAGCGCCGTGATGAAGACTGTTTTGCCTGCGCGCGACAGTCCGGTAACCCCTAACCGAATGTGCGGACCGCTGGCGTATTCGGCAAGGCTCTGCGCGACGGCGCGCGCTTCGAACAAGAGATCCGAGATCAAGGGCAAAGCAAGAATTCCGGCCGGGTTTCGACGGGATGAACTCCGATAGATGGTCGCAAAATAGTTAAAAGAGACTCGATCTTCGACATCCGATATGCGCGGTTCAAGCCCGGTCTCCCAGCAGAAGATTTCCCGTCGCGATCAGTCCAGCCGAGCCGTTTCCCTTGCGGTCGGGACAGGTTTGTCCAACGCAAAGGCGATAAAACAGGGATATGGAGCAATTTCCAGCGAAACGGAAACCTGTGCCCGATGCAAACATTCGGCGCATGGAATCTTTAGAACTCTTTTAGGCGGGATCGGACAGGGAAGAGGCCCGCAACTTAGCGGCGCTTCGCTTTTCTGTCATGTTCATTCTAGAGCATGTTCCGAAAAAGTTGATCGACTTTTTCGATCAGAACATGCTCCAACTCTTTGAAATTTGACCGATTCCTTTTCCATCAGATGATTCCATCTGATCGGGAGGCGCTCTAGGGCCGATTTCGATTATGTGAAGCAGCTTCTCTATCCGCGAAATCGGGAAGCTCCCGCGATCTGGGTCTGGGCATTTGCCCGCTCGAAGCGCCGTCATTGCGCTGCGTCGCCAGCTCCACCGCGGCCGCAATCAAATCCGCCCGCGCCGCCAATGGGCCGATCTCGACCTTGGCCATGTTGAGCATCAGCCGCGGAAGATTTGCCCCCGGCGTCCCATCCGGAGAAAAGAGCCTCAGATCCTCATCGGGATCCGAGGCGACGCCATCGATCGCGCGCAGAGCGTAATTGCGGATTCTTTGACTTTCGTCTGGACATGTTGCGCCGCCTGTCGGAGCGGCGCGCAGGACGGGCTCAAGCGCGGCGAGCTTGATCGGAGCGCGGCCGATCTCCACCTCGCCCATGCCGACGGCGATCTCCGGCGCGCGCATCAGCGGCGCTGGCCGATCCGCGACGACCGACCGATGCAAGGCCGCGATTTTGCGGCCGTTGGCGAGGCCCGGCCTATGCGCGGCGAGCCAGCGCGCGCGGAGCGTATTGGGCCGATGCCGTGAAGCGCCAAGGCGCTCGCTCCGCTGGCGATCCGCGCCCTCGAGGCGCCTCTCCGGCCAGCGCTAGCGGCGGCTGCGCTTCCACATTGCGCGGGCGCCCAGCGCGACAGGATCGCCAGCGCGGAATGGCGGCCATAATCGAGGTAATATCGGCGCAGCAAGATCGTTGCGACGATTGCGCCCTCAATCGCGGAGGCGAAGGCGACATGGCCCTCGGCGTCCGCGGCGATCTCGCCGGCCCATCCCGCGCGCTTGATGCACCAATAATTATTGAGCTTCACGCAGCGGGCGACGGCCGGCGGGTCGGGGCTTGCGGCCAGCTTCATCAGGGAGTCAGGCGGCAGGTCGAGGTTTCCCGTCGCCTCGATCCGCCAATTCGTCACGGCCCGATCTGCTGGACGAAATTTCGCTTCGGGCAAGACATCGGCGACTGACATATGGCGCAAGGTCGCGAGGACCGGAGCAAACCCATGCAGCTTCGCATCCATTTGGCTTGTTGCGGCTGCATCGCTCATCAGCAAGGCCAAAAGACCGAAAATTTCAGGAAGCATGCACATGCCTCGTTGCCGGCGAAAGCCCGACAGTCTCGCTTCTATCTCGCGCCGCACCGACTGTGGGGCTTAACCAGACAATGTAGCGAGGGTCACGAAACGGTCGAGCGTGCCGCCGCGGGAGCGCGCTTCGCTCCAATCATCCTCGTGAAAATCGATCACGGCGAGACAGGGCGCCGGGAACTGACTGCGCATTCTGGCGAGACCAGCGCCTTCCCCATCCTTCGCAAGAGCGTTCGCGACCTCGGCGAGGCTCGGGTTATGCCCCACAATCAGCAAGGTTTTGACAATCGCCGGCGCCCGCGCAAGCGCGTCCAGGAGCGCGCTCAGGCTGGCGCTGTAAAGCGAAGGTTCGATTGCGGTCGAAAGCTCGCGCGCCAATTCACGCTCCACGATCTCGAGAGTCTCGCGCGTTCGCCGAGACGGCGAAACGAGGACGAAGTCGGGAGCGAGACCGGACTTGCGAAAATATGCGCCAATGCGCGCCGCGCCGGCGCGGCCGGCTGCGGTTAGCCGCCTTTCGATGTCGCCGCTGGCCGCGTGAGCGACGGCCTCGGCGTGGCGAAGGAGAAGGAGCCGCAGCATGAGGCAAGCCAAAGCTTGATAGCAGGATGAATGCCGGATGGAAGCAAGAGCCCGAAGCTTTTTCATGTTTCCGCGCCATATGGCAATATGAAAGAGCGGCTGTTCGCAATTTAGCCAATAGTTTTGTGGCGCGACCGCCGTGCTCTGCGGGATATGCGAGAGCCTTCTCTCGAACAAAAGACGCCCGACGCCGCGGCAACGCACAAATCTTATGTTGCGATTAGACATTATCGCCAGCCACCCGGCTCTTTGAAGAGCCCGAAACGATCCCCTTTCATGGCCTTATTGCGATACGGGGAATATCGAAATTTATGCAGTTGAGGAAGAATGGGCGCTGTTTGCTCCGGCGAAGCGGATTAACGAATGACGCTCTAACAGCGAAACCCGCCGCTTTTTGAGCAGCGGGAAAAACAAGACTTCGGCGTCATCCTAACGATGCGCTGACGGGCGTCATAACTCATCGTCGCTTCGCGCCTTAATGGATTGCCGTCATTCCTTGCGCACGGCGTCAGACAGGCGCTCGACATTCGCCGCGACCGCTTTACGCGCCGCCTCGGTGGTCTGCACCGCGGCATCTACCGATTTCGTCCACGCTTCTTGATAGGTCTTCGTCAGCTCGATCGGAAAAGCCGCGAACAGATCGCTAAATTTTTTGGTGTGTTGGGCGGCGTGCTCAAAAGCCTCTTTCACAAAGCTCGTCTGTATCGCGAGTATCTCCTCAAGGCCATGCGCATTGCGCAATTTTTCGATGGTCTCGGTTGCGTGTTCAAGGGACTGTTTGGACATCTGCGCGATTTCGCCGGCAAAAGCCTGGAATTTCTGGGATGTGGCCGTCACTCCGTTCACCGCTGCATCGATGCCGGCTGCGGCGGGCTTCCCCTGCGGATCCTGTTGAGCCATTTCTCTCTCCTTAAGCTTTGGGCGCCCTCCGGCATCGAAGGGGGGCGTTTCCAAAACGGCTCAGGACCAAATGGGTTGCATCGGGACCTGAAACTTGTCGCGGATTCGAACGTATATGACTCTCTCATGACGGTTACGGCTCGCCCGACTGGAGGCCAGGGTCGTATTCCGAGGCCGAAGCGCGAGGGATGCGCCTAAACCGGACGAATTGCGAGCGCAAGTCCTTCCGTCACGGCGCGGTCGCGATCCCGCCTTTGGCTGGCGCCGCCGTTAGGCCGCACGCGTGCTGCTCCGTAAAGCGTCGCCGACGGCGGCGAGCGCCGCTTCGCTGGCGGCTCCGTTCGGACCGCCGGCCTGCGCCATGTCGCGTCGGCCGCCGCCGCCCTTGCCGCCGAGTTTCGCGGCGGCGGCGCGCACCAATTGAACGGCGTCGAAACGCTCCGTCAGATCCGCAGTGACGCCGACGACGACGCCGGCCTTTCCATCCGCGTCGACGCCGACAATGGCGACGACGCCGGAGCCGACGCTTTGCTTCGCTTCGTCGGCGAGCGATTTAAGATCCTTCATCTCGATCCCTGAAACAGCGCGGCTGAAAAATCTGACTCCGTCAATCTCCTCCAAAGGATGCGCCGCTCCCATGCCGGCGCCGCCCATCGCCAGCTTCTTGCGCGCGTCGCTCAACTCGCGTTCGAGCTTGCGGCGCTCATCGATGAGGCTCTCAAGACGCTTGACGGAGTCCTCCTCCGGCGTCTTGAGAAGGTTTGCGACGTCATGCAGACGCTTCGCCTGCGCATTGAGGTGGCGGCGCGCTTGTGTCGCGGTCTTGGCTTCGATTCGCCGCACCCCGGCGGCGACCGGGCTTTCGCCCAAGATCGCGATGAGACCTATGTCGCCTGTGCGCGCGACATGCGTGCCGCCGCAAAGCTCGATCGAAAAGGCGGACTCTGCAGCCGCGCCGCCCCCATCCTCAGGATGCGCATAGCCCATCGAGACGACTCGGACCTCGTCGCCATATTTCTCGCCAAAAAGCGCCCGCGCGCCGGCCCCGATAGCCTCCTCGACTCCCATGAGCCGGGTGACGACTGGAGCGTTCTCCAATATGGCGCGATTGGCGATATCCTCGACGCGCGCCAGTTCCTCCGCGGCGATCGGCTTTGGATGCACGAAATCGAACCGCAGGCGATCGGGGGCGACCAGCGATCCCTTCTGCGCCACGTGATCGCCGAGGACCTGGCGAAGCGCCTCATGAAGGAGATGGGTCGCCGAATGATTGGCGCGCACAGCGGTGCGGCGGTCGTGATCGACAACGAGCTCGACCGGACGTCCCAGTTCGACAATCCCTTCCTCGACCACGCCTTCATGAACAAAAAGATCGCCAAGCCTTTTCTGAGTGTTGGCGACGCGAAAGCGCAGGCCGCTCGCCAGGATGATGCCTGTGTCGCCGACCTGACCGCCCGACTCGCCATAAAAAGGGGTCTGATTGAGGATGACGGCGCCGGCGTCCCGGGCGTGGAGCTGATTGACCTCCTTGCCGTCCTTGAGCAGCGCGGCGACAATTCCTTCGGCGCGCTCCGCATCATAGCCGAGGAAATCAGTTGCGCCGATTTTGTCCTTGATCGAGAACCAGATGGTTTCGGTCGCCGCCTCGCCGGAGCCGGCCCAGGCCTTGCGCGCCTCGGCGCGCTGGCGCTCCATTTCCTCGCTATAAACCTCGGTGTTGACGGTGTTCGAGGTCGCTCTCAGCGCATCCTGCGTGAGATCGAGGGGGAAGCCGTAGGTGTCGTAGAGTTTGAACGCGATCTTCCCGTCGAGCTCGTCGCCCGGCTTCAACGACGCTCTTGCCTCATCCAGGATTTCGAGACCTCTCTTAAGTGTGATGCGAAAGCGCGTCTCTTCGAGGCGCAGCGTTTCGACGATCAGCGCCTCGGCGCGCAAAAGCTCGGGATAGGCTTGGCCCATCTCGCGCGAAAGAGCCGGAACGAGCCGCCACATCAGCGGCTCCTGCGCGCCGAGAAGCTGGGCGTGACGCATGGCGCGGCGCATGATGCGGCGCAGCACATAACCGCGCCCTTCGTTCGAGGGCAGGACGCCGTCGGCGACGAGAAACGCCGAGGCGCGCAAATGGTCGGCGATGACCCGGTGGCTCGCCTTTTGCTGCCCGTCCGGGTCGACGCCGGTCGCCGCCGCCACCGCGAGGATCAAGGCGCGCATCAGATCGATGTCGAAGATCGAATCCACGCCCTGCAGCAAGGTCGAGATACGTTCGAGGCCCATGCCGGTGTCGATCGACGGCCGCGGCAGAGCTATGCGCTCGCCGGAGCCAAGCTGCTCATATTGCATGAACACGAGGTTCCAGAATTCGAGAAAGCGATCGCCGTCTTCGTCGACGCTGCCGGGCGGCCCTCCATAAATCTTGTCGCCTCGATCCAAGAAGATTTCGGAACAAGGTCCGCAGGGCCCGACGTCGCCCATAGCCCAGAAATTGTCGGACGTCGGAATGCGGATGATCTTCGAATCCGGGAAGCCAGCGATCTTCCTCCAAAGCTCATAAGCCTCGTCGTCGGTGTGATAGACCGTGACAAGCAGCTTTTCCTTGGGCAAACCCAAAACCTTCGTGATGAAGGTCCAGGCGAATTCTATCGCCTCGGCTTTGAAATAATCGCCGAAGGAAAAATTGCCGAGCATTTCGAAGAAAGTGGCGTGCCGCGCGGTATAGCCGACATTGTCGAGATCATTGTGCTTGCCGCCGGCGCGAACGCATTTTTGCGCCGTTGTCGCGCGCGCATAGGCGCGCTTTTCGACGCCGGTGAAAAGGTTCTTGAACTGAACCATGCCGGCGTTGGTGAACATGAGGGTCGGGTCATTGCGCGGCACGAGGGGCGACGAGGGGACGACCTCATGTCCGCTCCTTTTGAAAAAATCGAGAAAGGCCGACCTGATCTCATTGACGCCGTTCATGTCTATCTTACCTGTCTGCGCGCTCTAGAGCGCGTCCCGATCGGATGGAATCGTCCGATCGAAAAGGACCCGCTCAAATTCAAAGAGTTGGAGCATGTTCTGATCGAAAAAGTCGATCAACTTTTTCGGAACATGCTCGAACGCCGCGGTTGCGCCGGCCATGAAAGCAAAGCGCCAGCGCGACTGGCGCAAGCGCTGCGCGGGCTTCCGCTCATGAAAACATAAGCGCTATTTTAGAGCATTTCCCGCGCATCGGGAAACACGCCTGCCGCCGGAGCCGATCGGCGCGGGCGGCGATCGCTCTCGATGAGTTCAGTCCGCGATGGGCGTTGGCCTAACGCTCTCGCTCGTCTCGCGTCCAACTGAGAGCGCTCTAAGCCGTGGCGACGCGGCGCCGGAACTCTTGGCGCTCATTAAGAGCTCGAGCGGATGGATCGAGGCGCCGGGAGCGATTCGCCTTCAGCCGCCTCATTCCTCATCAGCGGCGCTGGGATCGACCTGGTCGAGAATACGGTCCGCAATAAGCCCGGAATTTTCTCGGATGGCCTGCTCGATCCGATCCGCGATCTGCGGATTGGCCTTGAGGAAGTTTTTGGAGTTCTCCCGGCCCTGGCCGAGCCGCTGGCTGTCATAGGAAAACCAGGCGCCGGACTTCTCGACGACGCCGGCCTTCACGCCAAGATCGATAAGCTCGCCCGTCTTTGAAACGCCTTCGCCATACATGATGTCGAATTCGACTTGCTTGAAGGGCGGCGCAACCTTGTTCTTCACGACCTTGACGCGGGTCTGATTGCCGGTGACTTCGTCATGGTCCTTGATTGATCCGATGCGGCGGATGTCGAGCCGGACCGAAGCGTAAAATTTCAGCGCGTTGCCGCCTGTCGTCGTCTCCGGGCTGCCATACATGACGCCGATCTTCATCCGGATCTGATTGATGAAAATGACCATCGTGTTGGATCGCGAGATCGATGCTGTGAGCTTGCGGAGCGCTTGGCTCATGAGACGCGCCTGAAGGCCGGGTTGGGCGTCGCCCATCTCGCCTTCGATTTCCGCGCGGGGAGTGAGAGCCGCGACCGAGTCGATGACCAGCACGTCGACCGCGCCGGAGCGCACCAGCGTATCGGTAATTTCCAGGGCCTGTTCGCCAGTATCGGGCTGCGAGATCAGGAGGTCCTCGAGATTGACTCCGAGCTTTCGCGCATAGACGGCATCGAGCGCATGCTCGGCGTCGATAAAGGCGCAGACGCCGCCTCTCTTTTGGGCTTCGGCGATGACATGCAAGGTCAAGGTGGTCTTGCCCGACGATTCCGGGCCGTAGATCTCGATGACCCTTCCGCGCGGCAGGCCGCCGACGCCCAAGGCGATGTCAAGTCCGAGCGAACCGGTCGGAACGGTTTCGATCTCGACCGCCTTTTGGTTCTTGCCGAGCCGCATGATCGAGCCCTTGCCGAAGGCGCGTTCGATCTGGGAAAGAGCGGCGTCGAGCGCCTTGGTTTTGTCCACGGACGATCCTTCCACGAGGCGAAGATTCGCTTGGGTCACTGAATTATTCCTTCTGGCATGAGCAGGGCATAGAGCGCAATGAAAGCCGCGATAGACTTAGATGTACCCTGTTTGTTCTCTCACGCAAGTTCTTTTATGCGCCAATTCTGCATTTGCCGTAATAAGAATAAAAATGGTTAAGGAAGCCGAGAAAACGGAACCGGGGTTGCCTAGCTGACCTGCCGGAAGTCAACTTGACCCTTGATATGATTAGTATGAGAGCCGCCGTGGGCACAGGATTTGCTTTTCATCCTGAAATCCCGGACCAAATTCGAGATGATGCGCGATCGCCCATGCCAGAAACGAATGAACCGATAAAGCTTCGGACCATCAAGGACAATCTCATCGATTTCGGCGAAGTCCTGCCGGAAGTGAACGAGATCCTGCAGCGCGGCGTGTCGCTTTATCGACATGATCCGGCCGGGGCCGATCTCGCCTTTCGCGAGGCCCTCGCGTTGCGGCCCGAGGCTTTGCCGACCTATTTGTGCCTCTACAAGATCCACACCTATCAGGGCAATCTCGACGAGGCGCTGGCGATCGCGCAGGCAGGCCTCGCCGAGGCCGCGCGGCAGGCGGGGCTCGATCCGGATTGGACCCTCTGGAAGCCCGGCCAAATTTCCTCCGACGTCAATGGGCCGGGCCATTTCGGCCTTTACACCTTGAAGGCTCTGGCCTTCATTCATTTGCGCCGGGACGAGAACGCGATGTCGCAGCGCTGCCTCGACAAGATCGCAGAACTTGGCGCCATGGAGACAGTCGGCGGCAGCGTCATCGCCGCCCTGGCGGCGGGGGTTGCCTGATGCGAAAATGAATTGCGTCCGCGCATGGTCGTGATTTATGGAGTTTTTTTTTCGAAGCGTTGCGCTGATGATGCGCGCGACGATCAACAAAGGGTGAGCAGCTAGGATGCAAACCACATTTATCAGAACCACTTCGGATGGCCGCAAGGTGGAGGTTATCGGGCCACATGTTTGCGTCGACGGCAAGCCCGTCGCCGACTCGCTCGTGGACGTCAAGACTCATCCGAACAAGGAGCAGATCCTTTTCGCGCTCCCGAATGCGGCGTTTATGGCTGGCCCGGTCGTTCTGACCGCCGAGGAAGCTTCCGTCGTGCGCGGCGCGCTCGCGGCGGCGAAGGATCCTCTGACCGATCGCATCGAGATCACCGAGCGCTTCCGCAAAGCCTGGAACGCGCGCAACCATGAAGCGGGAATTGAGTAGCGACCGTCGCCGATTTATCCTGAAAATTGGCGGTTGGATCGGCGATAGGAAATGGATGCTTGCCGCCGTCCGATTTGCGCCGGCAAGCAAAATCAGATTGAGCTGAACGCATTTTGCGCTCATGCCAAATTACTTTGATTACGACAGATCGGTGCTTGTCGCGTGACACGGCGGACAGCGAGTTCCGCGGCGAATGGATGAACTTGCGACAGCAATGCAACCGCGTTTGCGAATTGAAGATGCGGTTGGGGAACGCTTGGCGGCGTGAACGGTCAGATGTTCTCCGGAGGATTGGGTTCGGCGGCGGCCAAAGCGTGATGTAGTCCGGGACGGTACGCCTCATGAGGCGTATCCAATATGATGCGCGACGCAGTCAAAGCGGCGACGCCTCCCCATCGATTTCATTCCAGTTATATTTTGGTTGAATCCAGCGGCAAAAGTTCACAGCTGTGGAACAAATGGCCGAATGGATACGTTTGGCCGAGGCGATGTTCGCTAATTTCGCTATTTGGGGCGGAGCCGACTAGGCGTCGGGGGCCTTCGGCAAGGACTATATTCGTCGATTCTCCCACGCGTTGAGAGTTGAACGCCGCGATGTCAGGCGCGCGGCCAACTTCCAATGCGAAATTTCACTGTTAGCTCATCGCGCGATGCGCCTCAGGGTTTCATGCAGGGAGGGGAGCATGAAAGACGGGAAACTCGCGACAATTTTTGCAGGTTTGCTGCTGGCGCTTTTGGCGCCCGCCGCCGCATCGGCGCAAACTGCGTTCGCAACCTCCAATTACCGTCCTGGGGGGCAGACTCTTCTGCATGGGCCGGGGCCCATCGAATTGGGGGAAAGCATTCTCCAGATGCCAGTTCCCGATGGGATCTACGTCATCAACGCCAAGACGTCGATAATAAACGCCGCCATCGACGCCCAGAGCGGAAATTGCAAGCTCTGGGTTCTGATTGGCGGATTGGGGCCTAATGGGACTGTGCTTTCCACCAGCAAGCTTGTCGTGATCGATCAGACCGAGTTCAGGATCGGCCGTAAAGACGGCGGGAGCCAACAGGCCGTCGCCCTTCAGGCGGCGTTCAAAATCGTTGGGTCGTCATCCGCGTCGAGCAAAAACAACAATGTGATCGGCGTGGCTTGCCGTGCTTACAACGGGATCGCGGTCGATTCCGTTCTCACGGCCGTCCAGATTCTTGGAGGCGTCGTGACTCTCCAGCCGGCCGAATATGAAGCGCCACCGCCCCCGCAGCGGTTCTGAGGCTAACACTGGCGAGCTTGGGCGATCCGTTTGACGTCAGCTGGCGGGCGTTGTGGTTCCCTTCACCGCCTCGATCAGTTGCTTGAGGGAGAAAGGCTTCGGCAGAAAGCCGAAATCCTCGCCTTCGGGGAGATTCTTGGCGAAAGCCTCCTCGGCGTAGCCCGACACGAAAATGACTTTCGCCTTCACCCCGCGTTTGCGCAATTCGCCGAACATTGTCGGGCCGTCCATTTCCGGCATGACCACATCGGAGACCACGAGATCGATGAGGCCTTGGTTCTCTTCGGCGATCTCCAGGGCTTCGAGCCCCGTGGCCGCTTGCAGGACGGTATAGCCGCGCGAGGCGAGCGCCCGGGCGCCGAAAGCGCGCACCGCCTCCTCGTCCTCGACAAGGAGAATTGTCCCATGGCCTGTGAGATCAGCCGCGGGCGCCTTCGCCGGTTCGCTGGCTTGCGGCGCGTCTGCCGCCTCGGCGACATAGCGCGGCAGCAGGATCGTAAAAACGGTCCCTTTGCCGAGCACGCTTGCGCAAAACACATATCCGCCGGTCTGTTTCACGATGCCATAGACCATGGAGAGGCCGAGGCCGGTTCCCTTGCCGACTTCCTTGGTCGTGAAGAAGGGCTCGAAGATCTTGTCTTTCACGTCCGGCGGGATGCCGCATCCGAAATCCTCGACCTCGATTGCGACATAATCGGCCGGGGCAAGGGATTTTTCGTCGAATCCGGCGCATTCGGCCGCGTCGACATTGCGCGTCCGCAAAAGAATCTTGCCGCCGTCCGGCATGGCGTCGCGGGCGTTGACGATCAAATTTACGATAACCTGCTCGAACTGATTGAGATCGGCCTTAACGAGCCAGAGATCGCGGCCGTGGCGCAAGTCGAGATCGATCTTTTCGCCGACGAGCCGGCGCATGAGCATTTGCAGGTCGGACAAGACGTCGCCGAGCTGCAAGATCTGGGGCCGCAGCGTCTGGCGGCGGGAAAAAGCGAGCAGCTGACGCACCAGGCCCGCGGCGCGGTTGGCGTTCTGCTTGATCTGCATGATGTCGCGAAAGCTCGGATCGGTCGGCCGGTGATTGGCGAGGAGGAGATCCGAATAGCCGATGATCGCGGTCAGGACATTGTTGAAATCATGCGCCACGCCGCCGGCGAGCTGTCCGATCGCCTGCATTTTCTGCGACTGCGCGAAATTATTCTGCAATGTGCGCTGTTCAGTGGTGTCGAGCGCGTAAATCGTAGCGCCGGTCCCTTCGCGCTCTTCGGATGCCGAAATGAAGAGCCTCGCCGAACGTTCGCCCTCGCCATGGAGGCCGACGTCGACGGGCGGAATGTCGCTTTTCGACTGCGAGGCGGCGGCGAGCGCGGTTTCGAGGGAGCCACGGTCGCGCTCGAGAATGCCGGAATAGATCGAGCGGCCGGCCGCGCCATCGGCGGGCTTCAGGGCGTCCGGCATGAGCCGGGCGAAAGCGGCGTTGGAGCGGGTGATTCGTCCGGCGGCGTCGAGAATGGCGATCGCCATTGGCGTCGAATTGAAGACCCGCGCAAAACGCACCTCGGCCGCGCGCAAATCCTCGGCTGGCTCCTCGCCTTGGGCGCGGTTGAGGACGAGGGTGCGGGAGGCTCCGGGCGCGCCGTCCTGGCCGAAGGCGACGCGATGGAGCAAGCGCGCGGGAAGGCTTTGGCCGCTGCGGCGCTTCAAGTCGATGTCGAATTGCTCGGTGCGCACTTCGCCGGAGCCGCCGGCGATCGAGGCGAGCAGCGAGGCGCCGTCGCCAGCGACGAAATCCGTGAGCGCCAGGCCGCCGGAGCCGACTTGGGCGAGATCGTAATCAAGCCACGCCGCCAAAGTTGCGTTCATGTAGGAAACGGAGCCGCGCTGGTCGCAGGAAAAAAAGCCGGCGGGCGCGTAATCGAGGAAATCGATCGCGTGCTGCAATTCCTGAAAGACGTTTTCCTGCCGCTCCCGTTCGCGCGTCACCTCGGCGACGGTCCAGAGAGTCGCGCGCCGCGAGCTCGCGAAGGTCAGCGGCCTGACCTTGATCTTGTACCAGCCAACGCGGCCCTCGCCGCCGAGCGGAGGCGATAGACGCAATTCTTCCGCGCGGCGCTTGCCGTCGCGGGCGGCCTGGGCCAGCCGGTAGATGGCTTCGGAGACGTCCGGCGCTCCGGAAAACAACCGCTCCACAGTCCGCAGGTCGGCGGGATCATGGGCGCCGGATAGATTCATGTAGGTTTCGTTGGCGTAGATGATCTTGCCTGAACCGTCGATTGCGATCAGCCCTTCGGGGTTGCCGTCGCAGATGAGCTTGGTGAGATCGTTTTTCGACGATTGCCCAAAAAACTGAAGGATCCCGGCCGCGACGGCGAACGAGGCGAATATGCCGACGATGGCGAGAACGGCGAGAAGGCCGATCACGAGATTGCCAGCCTCGTCCTTCGGCAGGAGGGAAAAGGTGGCCGCGGCGCCTGCCAGAACCATGGCGAAAAGCAGGACGAGGCCCGGACTGCCTAAGCGCTCGGTCCGGTCGACGGCGGTTGAGATCGGCTGGTCGCTCATCGAGATTCACCTGGCGAAAGCGGCGGAGCCGCCATGTCTCGAACGCCCATTGTCTCGCCTCGATCCGATTCGGAACAGGGCCTGCCCATCAAAGTGAAATCTCGCCGGAATTCGCGAGCCCCGCCCTGCGGGATCAAAGCATGAAAGACATCTTGCATTCAGGCCGGCCCCAATCTCGGGAGCGCGCGCCGCTGCGAGCATGCGTCTCCCAAGATGCCTTTGCAATCATATCGTGAAGAATTGTCAAAAATCGCTTGTGGATCGCTGGATGCGTTCCTAAACCTCTGTCGTGGGATGCTTGGTTTCCCGATATCGCTTTGTGGAACGGCTCCATGACATCACTCGATCTGGCCGCGCTATTAGGTCGTAGCCGGAGATCTTAGCTTGAAGCGCGCGATTTCGGCTCCAGCGGGCAAGATTTTTCAAATGCGACCGTCGCGAGAGCGAATTGAGGCGCCTGTCGCCTCTGATTTCGCTCTCTGCTTTGGGCTTCTATTGCGCCCATTTGTCGCGTCGGCCGATGCGTCACTTCGAACGATTCCATTTTCGCCCAAGTTTTCGCCAACCGATTCGGCCTTGGCGCGTTCAATGGATACCGATCCTGATAGCGCGCTTAGACGATAGCGCGAGAGCATGAGTCGCTGGCCTGCGCCGCCCGGAAATTCTTTGGCGCAAGGAATTGAAGTGAGGAATAAGATAATGAGACTTTCAGTAAAAATGTGTCTTGCGGCGATGGCCTCGATCGCGGGTTCGAGCGGCGCGATTGCCCAAATCTATTACGATTATGGGGCTCCGCCTCCGCCAGCCTACCGCTATCCGGGATCGGGATTCGAGGGCCGCTCCGCCGCGGGAGAGGACCGGGCGCGCTACGATTGGTCCGGGACGCGGGGGCGCATGGGGCTCGGCGCCAATCCGATGCATCCGGAAGGGCCGGGCAATTTCTCGAATCCCCGATAGTCGCGCGAGCGCGATAGAGCTGGCTCTGTCCTTTGGCGAATTGCGTCGGCCAAGTCATCTTGCGCCCGCATGGGTGATCGGGGCATGATGGGGCATGCCGCCCGGTGTGGCGTTTTTATTTTGAGTGAGCCGCCCCGATGCTGGCCTTGAGTGACAAGCTGCTCGAGAACAAGAGCTTGATGTTCGTCGCCGCTGCGATCGCGCTTCTCGTCGCGGCGGTTCTCTTGCTTTTGATGTTTCGCCTCGCCTTCGGGCGCAGGCTTCGCTTGCCCGGAAGCAGCCGGGGCCGGATCCCCCGCCTCGGCATCGTCGACGCGTTCGACCTCGACCGCCAGCGTCAACTCGTGATCGTCCGACGCGACAATGTCGAGCATCTGATCATGATCGGGGGTCCGAACGACCTCGTCATCGAGTCGGAGATCATTCGCGCCGAAGCCCGTGAGGGCAGGCTCCGTGACAAGGAGCCAAGAGAGGCGGCGCAGGCTCCAGCCGCGGTCGCCTGGCCGCCCGAGCCTGGAGACGCCGCGGCCTGCGCCGGCCCCGGCGCAGCGCAAAACGCAATTCGCGCCGGCAGGCGCGGCGGAGCCGGAAGCGTCCCCGGTCCTGGTCGCCGGTTTCGATGAGCCGCCAGCGGCGTCGTTGAACGTTGCGCCAGCAGCCCCGCGGCCGCCTGTTTTCCCATTGCCGCCAAGGCGGCCCCGCCGCCATTTCCACCCCGCTGCAGCGGACGCTCCTGCAGCGCGAGCCGTCGCTTGGGCGTCCGGATCTGCAGCAAAGAGAAAAAGAAAGAGCTGACGCCGGACCGAGTTCGTCGAGCGGATTTTCACGCGCCCCCCTAGCAACCCCTTTTCTGCGGTCGGCGCCGCCGCCGCGTCCGGCGCAGGGGCCAGCTGCGAAACCGGCCACGCTCAACCCTGCCGCCGCCTCCGAGCAGCCGTCTTCCGTTCTATCGGCGGCGGCGGCGGTTCCAATGCTTCCTGCGGCCGTTGCGGACTCAACCGCGGCCGCTCCGGTTGTCCCGGCGCACGCAGCGCCAGACCTGGAGCCTTCAGCGCCGCTTCAGGCCGCAAGCGCCGCCGTGTTGGCCCCGCCGTCGGAGGGTCCCGAGACCGCCACGGGACAAGATCCGTTGGATTCGATCGAGGAAGAAATGGCCAAGCTCCTTGGTCGCGGCCCATCGAACTGAGAGCGGCATAATCTTGTTGTGAAATCGGCGGCGGCCTTTTGAAGATCGCGCGACCTTGAACTTATCGCATTTCCGAAACTGGCCGGCGGCGGCTCCCGAAAAATGATGTAAAATCGATTAACCAAAACAAGGCGCCGCCGCCTTGGGAATGCGGTTTCGCCTAGAGCGCTTCCCGATCAGATGGAATCATCTGATCGAAAAGGACTCATATTCAAAGAGTTGGAGCATGTTCTGATCGAAAAAGTCGACCAACTTTTTCGGAACATGCTCTAGCTGTCGCGGTAGACTCGCTCGCGTCTTTCGTGGCGTTCCTGCGCTTCAACCGACAAGGTTGCGATCGGTCGCGCGTCGAGACGCTTCAAGGCGATCGGTTCGCCGGTTTCTTCGCAATAGCCGTAGGTGCCGTCGTCGAGTCGGCCGAGGGCCGCATCGATCTTTGCGATCAGCTTGCGCTGGCGATCGCGCGCCCGCAATTCGATGGCCCGGTCGGTTTCGGAAGAGGCGCGGTCCGCCAGATCGGGATGATTTTCATTTTCGCTTTGCAGAACAACGAGCGTTTCGCGGCTCTCGCGTAGAATATCCTCTTTCCACGCCAGCAGTTTGCGACGAAAATAATCGCGCTGGCGATCGTTCATGAAAGGCTCTTCTTCAGAAGGTCTATAATTGTCTTCGATCAGTTCGGCAGGCACTTGCGAGTCTCCCCAAACCCAAAACGGAGCCCTTATAGCGTCTACTTCGTCTCTATTCAATCAAATGTCGCGCATTAACCACCGGTTCCTGCGCTTCAACTATTGCCGCCGCATGTTCGTGTTTTCACGATCGCGCGATTGTCCAGGACACGTCACCGAAACGACAAAGGGGTCAAGCGATCGTTATTTATGGCTCATCCGCGGATCCAGACGAATATGGCCACGCCAGCGGCGACTTCCGGGGCAGGGCGAAATGTAAAGGCGCATCAGGACGGCGGGCTTCGATGAGACCCGCGATGGCCAAAGACGGACCCGCCGTGTCAATTCCGCTCAAAAGTCGGAAGCCATGGCCTTGCGCAGGTTCGCGTCGACCTTGTCGAGAAAGCCGGTCGTGGACAGCCAAGGCTGGTGCGCGCCGACAAGAAGCGCGAGGTCCTTGGTCATGAAGCCCGCTTCGACCGTCGCGATGCAGACCTTTTCGAGAGTTTGCGCGAATTTCGCGAGTTCGGCGTTGCCGTCGAGCTTGGCGCGATGGGCGAGACCGCGGGTCCAGGCGAAGATCGAGGCGATCGAATTGGTCGAGGTCTCCTTGCCTTTCTGATGCTCCCGGTAATGCCGCGTCACCGTGCCATGCGCGGCCTCGGCTTCAACCGTCTTGCCGTCCGGACTCATCAATACCGACGTCATCAGGCCAAGCGATCCGAAGCCCTGCGCCACAGTGTCGGACTGCACGTCGCCGTCATAATTCTTGCAAGCCCAGACATAGCCGCCTGACCATTTGAGCGAAGAGGCGACCATGTCGTCGATAAGGCGGTGCTGATAGGCGATCCCGGCCGCGCGAAAAGCCGCTTCGAACTCCGTTTCATAGATCTCCTGAAAGAGATCCTTGAAGCGGCCGTCATAGCCTTTGAGGATGGTATTCTTCGTCGACAAGTAGACGGGATATTTGCGCGCGAGCCCGTAGTTCATCGAGGCGCGGGCGAAATCGCGAATGGATTCATCAACATTATACATCGCCATGGCGACGCCGGAGCCGGGATATTTGTAGACTTCCTTCTCGATGACCGTTCCGTCCTCGCCCTCGAACCTGACGGTCAGGCGGCCCTTGCCCGGGATCTTGAAATCGGTGGCCGAATATTGGTCTCCGAACGCGTGGCGGCCGATGACGATCGGATTTGTCCAGCCAGGCACGAGGCGCGGCACGTTCTGGCAGATGATGGGCTCGCGGAAGATCACGCCGCCGAGGATGTTTCTGATCGTGCCGTTCGGCGACTTCCACATCTGCTTCAGCTTGAACTCTTCGACCCGCGCTTCGTCCGGCGTGATGGTCGCGCATTTGACGCCGACGCCCCATTTCTTGATGGCGTTGGCGGCGTCGATCGTCACCTGATCGCCCGTCGCGTCCCGGTTCTCGACGGAAAGGTCATAATATTCGAGATTGATCTCGATGTAGGGATGAATGAGCTTGTCGCGTATGTAATGCCAAATGATCCGGGTCATCTCATCGCCATCGAGTTCGACGACGGGATTTTCGACCTTGATCTTGCTCATCATTGCAACCTTTTTGACTTCTGCGGAATCGAATCAACTCTTTAGGCGTTATTTGCGCGCCGCGTGGGCTTGCGGCGGATAGGCGCCCGGCGCCGCCGGACCTTGTTTCATTTCGACGGTCCTGATCGCAAGGATTGCGCGAAGGCTGGATCGACGTCGGCGGCGAGAGCCTCGAGGAGAGGTTGATTCTGCGGCCAGGCGTTGCGGTAGGCTGCGACGATCGCCGGCTTCAGACGGGGCTGATAGGCCAGGATCCTGCGGATGTCGCTCTTGATGAACTCCTGAATGTCCTTGTCCGCGAGCGCGTTGGAGGTTGCGGCGCGTTCGAGGCGCAGATCGGCGAGGCTCAACGCGTTGGGCGCGGTGAAATAGGACATTTCAAGAAGCGATGCGACGCCGCCGTCGGTCGGCTGCCCGTTCGGAAGCTTCGCCAGGAAAAGCCACGTCTCGCCGTTGATCGGCGCATAGGCGAGCGCCGTCTCGGCATTTGACCTTGCCCGTTCGAGCTGGGCCGCATTGGCGTGGTCCGCCCACATGAGGCTCGAATCGGCGAAGGCGGCCTCCGCCCAAAGATCTCCCCTGATCGCGCCGATCCGCGCCGCCAGCTGCGCCTTCGGTTGAAGGGCGGCGGCGGCCGCGGCGCTCGTCTTGTCATGCGCAAGACCGATCGTCTTAGGGCGCAAAAGCTCGGGCGTCAGAAGCCAAATGCCGCATAGTCCGAGAAAGACGCCGAATGCGAGCAGGCCCACGCGGAGCCTTGTGGATGGGGCAGGGGCCGTCGGAGCGGTCCCTCGCAGGAGGGATGCGGCGTGCTGGGGGGAACCGTCCGTGCTCATCGATCTCATCCTGCGTCTAAAGCATGCCGCGTCGCAATTGAAACGGGCTCACAACAAAAAAATGCGTCAATTTTGGAGCGCTAAAGGAATTCGATTTCATCGCGCTCCAGCCTCAGGCAGGTCAAGCGGCCGGTCGCATAGGCGCCGGTGTCGATGTCGATGCGGTTTGTCCGCACCTCCGGCTCCATGACCGGCGTATGGCCGTGCACGACCACCTTTTCGAAGGGTTCTTCGTGACACAAGAAATCGTCCCTTATCCAGAGCAGATCTTCTTCGCGTTGACGCGATAGCGGCACGCCCGGGCGGATACCCGCGTGAACAAAGAGATAATCGCCGCAGGTGAACGATAGAGGAAGCTGGGTGAGAAATTGATAATGGCTTTTCGGCATGGTCCGGCCGAGCGCGGCCGCGAGCTCAGCCTGTTCTTCGAATCCGGCGTTCAGCGTCGGTCTTAGACCATAAGACAAAAGCGTCGTCAAAGCGCCATACTGCGCCCAAACCTTGAGGATGGCCGGGTTTTCAAGAAACTCCAAAAGATAGATCTCGTGATTGCCTTTCAGGCAAAGCGTCTGGTGCGTTTGCGCGCGGCTGATCAATCGATCCAGGACGCCGGCGGAATCAGGTCCGCGGTCGATATAGTCGCCGAGAAAAATGTGGATGGCTTGGGCGACCGGGCGCTCGTCGAGGTCCTTGTCGATCCGCAAGAGCAGCCGATCCAGCAAATCGGCCCTGCCATGAATATCGCCGATTGCGTAGACCCGCAGCCCTTCGGGAACGACCGGGCGCACGGGGGCGCCGCCAAATAGACGCGATTTCCACATCAGAGCAATGCTTTATGCCTGCATCCGGCGGCGTCGATCGAGGTTCGCGTCTTGCCGCGTCGCTTGGACATTTCCAATTCGCATCTATTCGAGCCTCTGTCAGCGGGATCAAACCCGGCTCGCGACAAGAAAATCCGGCGCGCCAGACCCGAGGGCGCTGTCTTGTTCCCATGAAACATAAGTAGGGTCCAGTCATTAGAAAAGGCGAAAGAGAAAGGGCGAAAAACCTGGCGAGCTTTTGCCGGCAAAACGCCGGAGACGTTAAAATGGCTTGGTCTTCGCCAGTTTTAAATAGGCGCGCTTCGCATTCTTGAGTTCCGCGCTCGTGTCGACCTTCGCCGCGGCCCATTGTTCGGCAGCCGAGATCGCCGCCTCGTCAAACCCGTTTCCTTCTTCGCGCCAGGATTGAACCTCGGCCTCCACCAAGGGGACCTTGGCCTCTTCGTCGTGCATTTCCCCGAGCGCCGTCTGCAATTCGCCAAGAGATTGGACGAAGCGCTTCAGCAGCTTGCGGCTGATGGCGACGCCGCGGACATCGAGAAAAAACTCCCCCATATAGCGCAGCTTCTTGGCTTCGATACGAACCCGGTGGCGCGCTTCGGGGCCGAGATCGCCAAGGTTCCCGCCTTGCCGCAAGAGGGATTTGAGCCGTTTTTTCAGACGCGGCCCGATGAATGAGGAGAGCGCCGCGTCGGGCAAATCGGAAGGCCGCCTCCGCCATTGACCATCCTCGATCCAAGCGACGATATCGACGAGCAAGGTCCGCGCGCGTTCCTCTTGTGCGGTTTCCAGAACAGCCTTGTGGAATCGACGCTGTTTCGCCTCGATGCGCTCGGCGAAGGCTTGCAGCCCGGCGGGGCGCGCGTCTCCCGCGGCCGGCATTCTCTCGGCGAGAACATCGAGATCTCGCGCCGCGCCTAGAAGGCCGGCAAGCCATTTCAACTCGTCATGCAGCCTTGCATAGGCGTCGTCGAAAACCATCGGCTTGAAGAGGGTTATAGCGGCGCGCAGGCGCCGGATCGCGATGCGGCCTTGATGAATGGCCTCGACGCGATCGGATGTCCCGAAACTCGCTTCATTCAGCATGAAATCGTGCAGACAGCTTTGGCAGATCGCCTGGAAAGCCTGCCGGCATGTCATGTGGGCGCCAAGGCGAGGTTTCGAGGATTTCGCCGAGCAGCCCCATGCGCCGCGGGCGAGGAGGTGGCCGCGTTCGGCTTTGCTGATGACGCTCAAATGCAGTGGGCCTTGAGACGAAATCGTGCGCGCGAGATCAAACAAGGCGGCTTGGTCGCCCCGCTTCAACTCGAGCTCCAATTCACAGACGGCGAGCTTTCCGCATGCGGCTTCGATGTCGCCTTGATCGATGGCGACCTCAATTTGCGCGCCGCCGTGGCCCAGCACGAAGGATATGCGTTCGACATGAACCTCGAAGGCTGGCCGCAAAGAGGCCCCGAGGCGATGCTTATGAATCAAATGAGCAAGCGGCGTGCGGCGGATCGCGGCCAAGTCCGGAGCGCCGCAATCGGTCTCGCGCTCCCATTCGCCCCTCACGATGGCGGACGGGGTCTCCTGCTTGACGGATTGGATCAAGCTTTGCCCGGTCTTACGGATGCGCAAGATGAACCCACGTTTCCAAAGATCTCGATCCGGCGTGTCGAAATAGGTCGTGTCGATACGTCCGCGACGGGCGCCAGGCAATGCCGCCTTCAATGCGGGAAGGAGCATGACCTTCTCCAGATCCGCCACGTTGATCAAGAACTTAAGTTCAGTCTCCAGTTCCGTTTCGGGTATTTTCGTCGAGCCGGGAGCTTCTGGTTTAGGAGGTTCTGTCTCGCGGGCGCTCATTCGCAGCCTTTATACGCCTTTAGCCGAGTACGCTTTTAGCCGAGCGAGCGATGGGCGCTGCGTCTTTTCCAGCTCCAACAATACGCTTCAATTGTTGTGGCGAGACGACAACATGCTCTGCGCCGAACTCCGCCGAAGCAGGGAGCGAAGCAACTGGCGAACATTTAATCCTAACGTCGGTGGACCGCCATTTGCAAACCGCCATTTGCAATGAGCATAGGCGGTCCGACAACCTATATGGGCCTTGCGTTGCCGACATCTCAACCATACATGATTGTCGTCGGCAACACTACGCAAACGTATGAATATAGACAACTTTTAGGCGAATTAATACTTGAGTTGAGAAGTGATAAATATCATAAATCATTATATAATTAGATTACAAATATTTTATGCTATATTGACATAAATTACGTTTAACTTATGTTGTATTTATGCCATACGAAGCGAAGCGACAGTCCAAGAATTGTCTACGCGTCAGAATTTGGATACGAGGCGGTAAATGGTTAACAATGAAATGATCATCGAGATTCTTCTTGAATCTAGCCAGCTTCTTCAGAGGAAGGGCTGGAATAAATATGCTATGGCTCGCGATGAGAACGGAGATAAATGCGGTCCCGACAGCTCCGAAGCGGCATGTTATTGCCTGTCTGGCGCTCTGGTAAGGGCCTGGCGGACGATCGATCCGAAGAACGAGGATTTCTATTTCAAATATTTTGAAAAGAAATTTTCGGAGGTCTTATTGGCCAGGTACAACTACAATCGCACATTTACGCAGTGGAATGATCAGGTTGCGACCTCAAGAGAAGACGTCGTTAAATTAATTCATACTGTCATAACATCGCTGCTCATCGATCGTGCGAATATTGAGCCTCAAGTTGAGAGACTAAGCGCCTGATTCAGCGCTTTTCGTAGCTTTTGCTCCGATCTATCTTTACAGCTGAAAATATATAGAGGGGTGAGAGGCCTATCGCGCCTCCCCTCCTGCATCGCGACTCCAAGGATGGCTTTTGGGGCGCGATTCTTTCGACGCCAACTGGCCCCGCTCTCTCAGGCAGGCCCATTGAGACAACGACAAGCCGAAGCGGTCTGTCTAAGTGGGGCGCCGAGGCAAATTCGGAGGAGAGCAGACCGCCGGAGCAGGGCGGCGCAGCAATGCCGCTGCTCAACAAACAGGGCTGGCGCCGCCGGCGATCCAGAGCGGCGCTTGCGCACGTAAAAATTGAAACTTAGTTTCGGCGTAGGCCGTGGCAGTGGAGTCAGGCTGTCCGTAGTTCCTCCAACGGACTGGGCGGCTCTTCTTCTTGATGGCGCGTCAGTGGACTTGCAGGAGCAGCGCGACGAGTTCGCTTTGCCTATGCGTCCCGGTCTTAGCGAATATCGACTTTAATTGATTGCGCGCCGTCTCGCGTGAAATCTTGAGCTCGAGCGCGGCAATTTCCGGTCCGGCCCCTCGCGCGATGATGCAGGCAAGCTTGGCTTCCGAGGGCGTGAGGCCGAATGTTTTGGCCAGGATAGGCGCAGGCGGTCCGGGTTTGGGCCCTAACGCGTTCAGCGTCAGGAGCGCGCGCACATCTGGAGAAGGCCAGCGCGCGCTTGCGTCGATAGGCCAAATCCTCAGGAGGATCGGCAATTTATCCTGCCGCGGCACAATAACGGGATCGATCGACGGAGTCAGATGAAGCGGCGAATATTTGAGTTGATCGAGGAACACGCGAAGCTTGGTCCGCGCCTCGAGATCGCGAATCAAAATGCGCCGATCCTTAATTCGAAGGTCGCTGTTGAATATGGCGACGGCCGCGACATTCGCTCCGACGACGCTGCCGTCAAGGTCAAGCAAAACCGCAGGCTGGCGCAACATATTCAAAGCATTGGGCGAGTTAAGCGACTCAATTTCCGACCGCGACAGGGTGGCGATTTCGATTAAACGTCGAGTAAACGCAGCAAGAATGCGTTTTTCTTCCGCCTCTAGATCGATCTCATCGTAGCACGCTGCAAATGGTGTCATAGCATCGCCATAATGGTTCGGGGCTGGGTTGTTCAAAAAATGCGTTGATGCTTCCCGATGGATCGGCGGAAGTTTATTTGGCGCCGACCTAAGCAGAATGCGGTGAAGTTCTTTCGGGCCCATGACGTAATTAGCTAAGAGGCAAAGCGAAAATGTGGGGTTCTGACTTCTGCTAACGAAAATGTGATTTCATCACTCGCCATTCCTCCAGCTATTCATTTATACTTTAATAAAGATCGCGGCGCTTGATGTGCCAAAACGCACATGCGAGCTTTAGATGTGCGTAACGATTACGTGAATTACAAATGTTGAATGGGCTTTGATGAGGATAGAAATCGAACAATTTGTCAGAATTAGTTCCACGCTTTTTATCATACATTAGTTTTAGGTATTTAGGTATCATTTTCATGGAAATTAGCTTAGCCCATCGCGGAGCGTCTATAGATTGATAATCATTATTGTATAACGCATTTTGGTAAGTATCATCTGTCGCATTGACAGCTTGGGCGCATGCCTCGACGATGAGCCTGTAGGCGGTTAGCCGCCGCCTATCAGGAGCGGTCGCAGATTTGCCATCCGCCGCATTGGAATGCGACGTTCGATGAACATTGGCTGACGCATTCGTGACCGGACAAAGCATGAAACATTCCATCTGGATGCTTGGTGCGTCCGCTAGGCCCTTGAGCCGGAGGCCTAAAGGCCGTAAATCCGCTGTGGGCGGCAGAATGCCGGGACCTTGGCCGCTTGCGTTAAAAATTTGTTTGAATCGGCCGGCGGGACCTTGCTGCGGACGTATATTCGCCGGCTCTCGATCCCTTTGGCCAAGGGAAGCCGCATCAACGCAAAACGATCAGGAAAGCGAATTGAGCGAGCGCCCTCCCATCGTCGGGACGGCGTCTCATGAAACAAGCGCTTACGTCGATTGGTATCGGCGAGTGAGCAAACAGGAGTTGCCGCATGATTTCAGTGACCTTTCCAGACGGCGCTGCGCGCGCCTTCGAGCCCGGCGTCAGCGGTTTTGACATTGCGAAAAGCATTTCGCCTTCGCTCGCCAAGCGCGCCCTCGCCATGGCGCTCGACGGCGATTTGCGCGATCTCGCCGATCCCGTCACCAGCGACGCCAGGATAGAGTTCGTGACCCGAGAGGATCCGCGCGCGCTCGAACTGATCCGTCACGACGCCGCCCATGTTCTCGCCGAGGCGGTGCAGACTCTTTTTCCGGGCACGCAGGTCACGATCGGGCCGGTGATCGAGAACGGCTTTTATTATGATTTCTATCGCGACGAGCCTTTCACCCCGGAGGATTTCACCGCGATCGAGAAGAAAATGGCCGAGATCATCGCGAAAGACCGGCCTTTCACCAAGGAGATCTGGACCCGCGATCAAGCCAAGTCCTGGTTCGAGACGCATGGCGAAGCCTTCAAGGTTGAGCTCGTCGACGCCATTCCGGGCGATGAAGACCTTAAAATCTACAGGCAGGGCGAATGGCTCGACCTCTGCCGCGGCCCCCATTTGCCTTCGACGGGGAAGATCGGCGACGCTTTCAAGCTGATGAAGGTGGCGGGCGCCTATTGGCGCGGCGATTCAAACCGTCCAATGCTCCAGCGAATCTATGCGACGGCCTTCGTCAAGCAAGAGGAGCTCGCAGCCTACCTGAAGCAGCTCGAGGAGGCCGAGAGGCGCGATCATCGCCGCCTCGGCAGGGAAATGGATCTATTCCATTTCCAGGAGGAAGGTCCCGGCGCGGTCTTTTGGCATCCGAAAGGCTGGACCTTGTTCCAGACCCTGATTTCCTACATGCGGCGGCGCCAGCAAGACGAGGGCTACCTCGAGGTCAATACGCCGCAAGTGCTCGACCGCGCCTTGTGGGAGACCTCGGGCCACTGGCAGACCTTTCGCGAGAACATGTTCCTCACCAAGACCGAGGACGAGCGCATTTTCGCGCTGAAGCCGATGAATTGCCCGGGCCATGTGCAGATCTTCAAGAACGGCTTGAAGTCCTATCGCGACCTGCCGACGAAGATCGCCGAATTTGGCGTCGTGCATCGATATGAGCCCTCCGGCGCTTTGCACGGGGTCATGCGGGTGCGCGCCTTCACCCAGGACGACGCGCATATTTTCTGCACCGAAGACCAGATCATGGACGAGGCGATGAAGGTCAATGACCTCATCCTCTCCATATATGAGGATTTCGGCTTCGAAGACATCGTGATCAAGCTGTCGACGCGCCCGGAGAAGCGAGTCGGTTCGGATGAAGCTTGGGACAAGGCCGAGTCGGCGTTGTCGCTCGTTCTTGAAAAATTGGCGGCGCGCGGCCTCAAGACCGGCGTCAATCCCGGCGAAGGCGCCTTCTACGGTCCGAAGCTCGAATACACCTTGCGCGATGCGATCGGGCGCGAATGGCAATGCGGCACGACGCAGGTCGATTTCAATATGCCCGGCCGTTTCGGCGCCTTTTATATAGCGGCGAATGGCGAGAAGACGACTCCGGTGATGATCCATCGCGCCATGTTCGGCTCGCTTGAGCGGTTCACCGGGATCCTGATCGAGCATTTCGCTGGCCATCTTCCGTTATGGCTCTCGCCTTTGCAGATCATCGTCGCAACCATCACCCAGGAAGGCGACGATTACGCGCTTGAGGCGGTCGCAAGGGCGCGCAAGCTCGGCCTGCGCGCCGACGCCGATCTCCGCAACGAGAAGATTACCTACAAGGTGCGGGAGCATTCGCTCGCCAAGGTCCCGGTCCTTTTGGTCGTCGGCAAGCGGGAGGCGCTGGAGCGCGCCGTCTCGATCCGCCGGCTTGGGTCGCCGGCTCAGACGACGATGGCGCTCGATGCCGCGCTTGAATCGCTCGCAGCCGAAGCTACGCCGCCGGACTTGAGAAGGGCGTAGCCATCGCCGCGCCGCATCTCTTCCGGCCGCATCTCTTCCGTATGAGAGCGGCGATTATGCTGGAAATTCGCGCAAAGGGCGCACAGACGCGGCGTCATCGCGCCGGCGGTGTAAAGGTTAACGCAGCGTAAATTCTACCTTGCCCGTCTTGGTGGAATAAAACAAATAATACAATCAAAAGCGGCTAAGCGGCTCATGCAAGCGAGCCGCGCCCTGTCTTGCGGGCGCGCGTATCGGTTTCGTGAATGTCGAACAATGAATTGTTTTTTGGGATCAGGCGCGATTGGGTCTTGAATCAGCCAGGTTTTAGGTTGATTTTTCGCCTTTATTGTAGCCTAATAGCAGGGAAACAACCTGCTGAACAATGCGAGTTAGGAAATGTACTTCAACCGCTTGAGCCAAATCGCGGAGTCGCAGGTCCAAGCCGAGAGAAGCGTGCGCAGGTTTGACGTTTCCTATAAGAATATCGAGACGATCGCAGGCGTCCTTGATATATTGGTTATTGTATTTGCCAGCGTGTTTGGAGGCGGCCTCTACCAATATATCTGGTTCGGAGAAATCGCCAGCGCCGACGTCAATCTCGCTGTGGGCGTCGCCAATAGCTTATTATACGTCTATGTGGCTGGTTCGCGCGGTCTCTATCGACTTCCTGTGTTGCTGGAGCCCTCGCGATATCTGGCGCGCATTTTTGTCACCTGGGCGATAGTCGGTCTTTTTGTGACGTCATTTCTATTTTTTCTCAAGGGAGAGACTGAGTTTTCGCATGGAGCGATGATTACCTCGGCCATTTTGCAAATCATCCTTTTGCTCCTCGCCCGCTGGATCGCCGAAAAGACCTCCCGATCCATGATGGCGACGGGGAGCTTGGCTGGACGCCGCGTCGTGACGATCGGGGAGCCGGAAGAACTGCTGAGATTGAGTACAGCTGTCCTCTTTCGATATTTTGGCCTGAACGAAGCTGCTCGCGTTTCTCTAGCGGTGAATCAGGGGCCTACGTCTAACGACGTGCTCGTCGATCTCGACAGGGCTCTCCACGAAGCGCGTGAATATGGCGTCGAGGAATTCGTCGTCGCCCTTCGCTGGAGCAGCAAAGAGCTTCTCGATACGGTTCGCGCGCGACTTCGCGCGTCGCCGCTCCCGGTGCGTCTTTTACCCGACCATACAATCAGGTCCGTGCTTGGGCGGCGCGCTCTGTCGACCCGCGGACCAGGCCTGACAGTGGAGCTTCAGAGGGCGCCGCTGACTCCTGTCGAAAGGGGTTTCAAACGCGCTCTAGACATCGTCGTCTCCTCAACGGCGATCCTGCTTTTGGCGCCGCTTCTCGTCGCCACGGCGGTCGTCATCAAACTCGACAGTCCTGGTCCTGCTATTTTCCGTCAGCGCCGTAATGGGTTCAACACCAAGCCCTTCATCATTCTCAAGTTCCGGACGATGACAGTCCAGGAAGACGGTCCGAACATCACCCAGGCGCGGCGCGGCGACCATCGCGTGACGCGCGTAGGACAATTTTTGCGGCGGTCGAGCATGGACGAGCTGCCGCAACTATTCAACGTCCTGTGGGGCGATATGTCTTTGGTCGGACCGCGGCCGCACGCGCTCGCCCATGACAATGAATACAAAGCCCTGATCGCGAAATACGCGTTTCGCCATCACGTCAAGCCGGGAATTACCGGCTGGGCGCAGGTCAATGGACTGCGCGGCGAAACAGGGCGGCTCGAGCAAATGATCGAACGCGTCAAGCTCGACCTCTGGTATGTCAACCACTGGTCGTTCAGCCTCGATGTCAATATTCTACTGAGAACCTGTTTCGAAGTCGTGCGCCATCGCGCCTATTGATCCGTCCGCTCGGACCGCCCTTGCGGTCCGATTTTTCATGATGGCCGAATTTCCCTTGGATTAGGAAGCAAAGCAGGCGGCGGCGCAAATCTGCGCGGTTGTCGCGCGGCTTGGCGCATATTCATTGCAGCCGCGATTTGCTCTATGCAGCGCCCCGGTTGACGTCTCCCGGTTGGCGTCTGCTGTTGCCGGCCGCTGCGCTGCGCTGCGGCCGGCAAATGTCATTTCTTTGCGAGCAGCCGAGGGGGCGTATTTTGGTTGCCGCCCCTTGGCGCTGGGCTGCCCGGTCTTTCGGCCGCCCAGGAGATGCGTTTCATGCCGCCGGGCAAGGAAGCCGAGCTCTAATAAAGCGGCTCAAAATGAACTTGCGTCCGTATCGGGCCGATTGAGAGCCAACCATTGGCGATGGTGACGGGCAGAGGCAAATGCGCTCCGCCGCCGGTTTCTCTTTGCGCGCGTTTGCCGAGAAAGTTCGTCACGAGGGAGCCGGCCGCGATGAGCCCGGGATCAACGCCGAGCTGCTGGAGGAACGGCTCCAAGCCTGTAATAGAGGCGTCGAGATTGCCTCGAATGCGGTGCTCGTCATCGAGATCGAGACCGCCATGCGCTTCCAATGTCGAGGTCCCGCTGAGGAGCCGCAGGGTCTTGACATCGATCTTGCCGCCGGCTGCGCGCCATCGTTCGAGCCGATCTTCAAGCTTTCCGGAATTGACGAAATCGGCTTGCGTCACCGTGCCCCCAAAGGTGACCGAAACTGGGGGTTGCAGGCCCAAGCGATTGTCGAGCGCCGGAAAAGACGCGTCATTGAGAGCGAGCCGGAAATCATAGGCGGAGTCTTGCCGTCCCGGCGGCAGGACTATATAGGCGGTTAGGCTGTTGAGGCCTCCGGACAGCGACTCAATATCGCCGACCGTTCCCTGCAATGTGACCTGTTCGCCAATGAGAGAGGCGCGCGAAAGCACGCCTGGGCGCCCGATCAGTTCGAGGCCGAGACTGCCCCATTGCAGGACGGCGTTGATTGCGCCGTCGCTGGTTTTGGCGATGAAGGGCGGCTCCAATTCCGCGATGAGCGCGTCCGACCTTAACAGAGGGGCGGAGGCGCGAAATCCTCGCAGGCTTCCGGTAAATTTTCTGCCGAGGATTTCGCCTTGAAACAGGGGGTTGGCGCAAGAAACCTCAATGTCGAGCGGATAGCCGGCGATGCGTTGGTCGGGACAGATCCAGTTGCGGCCGGCCTGCGCCTCGCGCGCAACCCAGGCCGTGAGCGCTGCTTCCGTCTTGCGTGATGCGATGTACCAGAAAAGCGACCAGCCGACGATCGCTGCCGCGACGAGGGCTGCGATCACGATGATCGGTCCGCTCGCAATCAAACTCTTTTTTGGCTCTAGGCCTTTGGACGCCATGTTTTTCCTCCCAGCGAGCAAATGCGCCGAGGGCTTTTTTGTCTTTGCGCCCGTTCCACTGCCTGGAGCGGGGCGGAGGCGAAAAGAACTCGGCTTTTCTCTTTGCGCCTCTTCGTTTATAGCGCAGCCGGCCAAGGAGCAAACTCTCGAATGATTCCAGCGGAAGATCTCTGGGTATTCGGCTACGGCTCATTGATGTGGCGGCCTGGCTTTGACTTCGCCGAACGCCATAACGCGATCGTGCGCGGCTATCACCGCTCGCTATGCGTCTATTCGCATGTTCATCGCGGGACGAGCGAACGCCCCGGGCTCGTTCTCGGCCTTGATCGGGGCGGCTCCTGCAAAGGCGTCGCCTTTCGCGTCGAGGCCAGGGACGCCCAGGCGACGCTCGCCTATCTTCGCGCGCGCGAGCAGGTCACGCTGGTCTACCGGGAGGTTTTGCTGCAGGCCCGCCTAGCCAATGGACGCAGCGTCGCCGTGGTCTGCTATGTCGCCGACCGCAGCCATTCGCAATATGCGGGACGGCTCGATCGGCGGGAGCTTGCGCGCTTGGTGGGGCAGGGCGTCGGCCAATCGGGAAGCAATCCCGACTATGTCAAAAATACGCACGCGCATCTCGTCGATCTCGCTATTCGCGACGAGATCTTGGAATGGCTGGCGAGCGAGCTCGGCTGAAGCTCTTCAATGCGTCAGATCGTCGATCGCCACCCGCCTGGCCTCTGGGCTCTCCGCGAGCAGATGGACATGCCATTCGCAGACGCCCGCGCTCAACGCTGCGCTGACGCAGTCGGGATCGCCCCGAAATTGGCCGTCGCGCCAACAAGGCTCGAAGACCATGATGCGACAAAGCTCGCCATGGGCGTCGCTCTTGACGGCGATTGCGACGGCGGCGTCGAATTCGGGCAAGCCGCCCAACCAGGCATTGCGCTGCGCAGGAAAAACCGAGCAGACGTAACGTCGCCCGGACAAGCCGCGCCAGGCGTGGAAGCGAGAGGCCAATGCGCCGCCCGCGAGGCAATCGAGCGGCGCGTTGGCGTTGGCGGAGCGACGTCCCCGACCTCCGAACCGCTCCGCATCCGCAAACCCTGGCCCGGCATGGCGCGCGTGCGGCGCTGCTATGTCGCGCAATTGTACGAGAATGCCCATGACGCCTTCGCCCTGATCGAATCGATAAGAACAAAGATAGAACGTATTGACGTTTTGTCAACCATCTTCGGCAAAATCGCGCGTAAAAGCTGCAGCGCGTAGCGCCTGCATCCTTTTGCCGGAAGCTCGCTTGCCGTTTAGTGAGCCGCCGCGTCTTCCCGCCGCGCCAAAGCGGTTTCTAGCGATGGGTCGGCGGCCAGCGCTTCGGCGACGAGCTTCGCGGAAGCGGTTTCGATCCGGCTCTCCAAAAGGCTCATGAAGCTCTGCTTGTCGAGGCCTGGCCCGATTGGTTCGAGAAAGGCGATCACGGCCACGCCTGGCCGCAGCAGGATGCTTCGCCGCGGCCAGAACAGACCCGTGTTCAAGGCGACCGGCACGCAGGCGGCGCCCGCCGCGGCGTAGAGATGCGCGACGCCGGACTTGTATTGGGCGGGAGCGCCGGTCGGCCTGCGCGTGCCCTCGGGAAAAATAATGATCTGGCGGCCTTGCGCCAAAGCCTCGCGAACCTGCCGGTTGAGGTCGGGCAAGGCCTGTCCCCGCTTGGCGCGGTCGATTGCGACCTGTTCGGCTCGCTGGAGATACCAGCCGAAAATCGGAATGGCGACCAGTTCGCGCTTGAGGACGAAGCTGAAATCATGCGCGGCCAAGGGAAGCGCCAAGGTTTCGAGCGTCGATTGATGTTTCGCGGCGATGAGGCAGGCGCCTTGCGGCAAATTTTCGAGCCCGCGGAATTCGACCTTCACGCCGCAGATTTTGTCGAGCAGCCAGAGCGAAGCGCGCACCCAGATCCGCGCCAGGCTTTGCACCGTGAGCCGATCGAAGGCGAGATAAGGCAGGCCAAGAATCGCGAGGGTGGCGGTGACGAGGTAGAAAAGCGAGATGAAGAGTAGCGACCGGATCAAGATCATGCGTGTGCGGTCCTCTGGAGCCCGGCTCGGGGAATGATCGCTGCTCAGTCCCGCAAATTGGCGCAGCGGGAATGTTCGGCGCAAAGCCAGCTTTTTCTGCGCGGCTCCCTTATAGAGGGCGTTTTTCGGGCGTAAAGCGCGCAATGGGCGCATGGCGGGGACCTATGCGCCGGCGGCGGCGACACGCGCGCGGCCGACGCCGCCGGGGAAGCGAATCTATTTGGGTCTCCTGGAGCTTGCTTAGGCGCGCCGAATAGGCGGCGCAGCCTCCCTGAAGCGCGGGCGCCGGCGGCGCTGCTCAGCTCCGCTTGCACTTTGCGCGAAACTCCTTGCGCGCCTTGCCGTGCAGCTTCTTGGCGTCGGCCTGGTCCGAACATTCCTTGGCCTTGGCCTTCTTGGCTTCGTCTGTTGCGGCGTCCGGCGTCGCCGCGACCGCCGAAGTTTTGGGAGCAGGAGCTTGCGCATAGCTGATCTGCGTGGCGGACAGAGCAAGAGCGGCGGCGATCATCAGGGAGAGAGCGGTTTTCATGGTCGAGAACCCTTTTGCAATGAGGCGAGAACGCCAATCGTGCTTACCCTGGAGCGACGGCGGAACCAAGGCGGGAAAAGCGCCGCGCCTGGCCAACTGGAAACTTTACATATAAATATATCTGCATATATAAAGGTCTCTTAGATCGATCTGGGAAGGCGGCTATGCCTCAGTCCGAATACGCGCCTTTCGACGCCATTCTCGCAGCCTTGACGGCCGCGGGCGAAGCGACGCGTCTGCGGCTCCTTTGCCTTCTCGCCGAAGCCGAGCTGACGGTGACCGAGCTTGTCACGATTCTCGGCCAGTCGCAGCCGCGCGTGTCCCGTCATTTGAAGCTCCTCGTCGAGGCAGGACTGGTCGAGCGCCATCGCGAAGGCGCTTGGGTCTTCTTCCTCATCGCCCAGACGGGGCCTGCGGCGGATTTCGCCCGCGACCTTGTCCAGCGGCTCGCGCCGGGCGACGCCCATTTGCTCGCCGATCGGGCGAGGCTCGCCGAAGTGCGCCAGGCCCGCGCCGATCAGGCCGCTCGCTATTTCGCCGCCCATGCCGCGAATTGGGACGAGCGCGGGCCATGCATGTGCCCGAGGAGCGCGTCGAGGCGGCGATCCGCGAGGCGATCGGCGCGAAGCCTTTGCACGCCCTGCTCGATCTCGGCACGGGCGGCGGGCGGATGCTCGAGCTTTTGGCGCCGCTTGCGACCCGCGCGGTCGGCGTCGATCAGTCGCCGCAAATGCTGAGCGTCGCCCGGGTTCGCATCGAGCGGGCCGGGCTGCGCAATGTGCAATTGCGCCAAGGCGACATTTACGCCGTCCCTGTCGAACCCGATTTCTATGATCTCGTCGTCATGCATCAGGTTTTGCATTATCTCGACGACCCGTTGCGCGCCATTCGCGAGGCGGCGCGGGCCTTGCGGCCGGGCGGGCGCCTCGTCATCATCGATTTCGCGCCGCATGAGGAGGAGAATCTCCGCGCGGCGCATGCGCATCGGCGCCTCGGCTTCAGCGGCGAAGAGGTGGCGGGATTCATGACCGCGGCGGGCTTGGAGTTCCTCATGCGGCGCGACCTTGCGCCCGATGCGAACGAAGGCGGCAAGCTCATGGTTTCCCTCTGGCTAGGCCGCGACCGCCGCATGATCGCCGATCCCATCCCCTTAACTACGCGAGAAGTTGCATGAACGAGTATCCGTCCTGTGATTTTCCGCGCGCGAGCCGCCGCGCCTGTCCCGATATTCATGTCTCGTTCGAATTTTTCCCGCCCGCGACGGAGGCCATGGAGGCGACCCTCTGGGAGTCGATCAGCCGTCTCGCGCCGCTTGGCCCGACCTTTGTTTCCGTGACCTATGGCGCCGGCGGCTCGACCCGCGAGCGGACTCACGCGACGGTCGCGCGCATCGTGAAGGAGACGTCGGTCAAACCTGCCGCGCATCTGACTTGCGTCAACGCCGCGCGGGATGAAATCGACGCCATCGTGCGCGGCTATTGGGACGCAGGCGTTCGCCACATCGTCGCCTTGCGCGGCGATCCGCAACAAGGCCAAGTTCCGGGAGCAACAGCGAAGTTTTGCCCGCATCCGGCGGGCTATCCAAATTCCACCGCGCTTGTCGCGGGGATCAAGGAGATCGCCGATTTCGAAATCTCGGTCTCGGCCTATCCGGAGCGCCACCCCGAAAGCCCCTCCGTCGACGCTGATATCGACGTCTTGCAAGCGAAGATCGACGCCGGCGCGAGCCGCGCGATCACGCAATTTTTCTTCGAGAATGAATGCTACCTTCGCTATGTCGATAAAGTGCGGGCGCGCGGAATCGACATTCCGATCGTTCCCGGAATCGTGCCGGTGCAAAGCTTCAAGCAGACCGCGAATTTCGCCAAGAGGGCCGGCGCCACCGTTCCGCAATGGCTCGCCGATCGCTTCGAAGGTCTCGACGACGATCCTCAGACGCGAAGGCTCGTTGCGGCGACGGTCGCCGCCGAGCAAGTGCTCGACCTCGTCGATCACGGAATCAGAGAGTTTCATTTCTACACGATGAATCGCGCCGATCTCGTCTATGCGATCTGCCATCTTTTAGGGCTTCGGCCAAAACTCGAGCAAAAGGCCGCTTGAATGACGCGAAGGTTGAACGGAGCGGAGATCCGCGAGGCGGTCCTCAAAGTCGCGCGGGACAGAATCCTTGTGCTCGACGGCGCGATGGGCACGATGATCCAGCAATATAAGTTCAGCGAGGCCGAGTTTCGCGGCGCGCGCTTCGCCGATTGGCCGCGCGATCTGCGCGGAAACAACGACCTGTTGAGCCTCACCCAGCCGCAAGCAATCAAATCCATCCATCGAGACTATCTCGAAGCCGGCGCCGACATCATCGGGACGAACACTTTCAACTCGACGCGGATTTCCCAGGCCGATTACGGCATGGAGGAGCTTACGCCTGAGTTGAATTTCGCTTCGGCGAAGCTCGCCCGCGAGGCCGCCGATGAGGCCTGGCAAAGGGACGGAGTTCGCCGCTTCGTCGCCGGGGCCTTGGGGCCGACCAATCGGACCGCTTCGATTTCGCCCGACGTGAACAATCCGGGCTTTCGCGCCGTGAGCTTCGATGAGCTGCGCGACGCCTATGCCGAGGCTGCCGTGGCTTTGATCGAGGGCGGCGCGGACATCTTGATCGTCGAGACGATTTTCGACACGTTGAACGCTAAAGCGGCGCTTGCTGCGATCGACGGCGTATTCAAGACGATGGGCGAGAGCCTGCCGATCATGATCTCGGGGACGATCACGGATCTCTCCGGCCGCACGCTTTCAGGCCAGACGCCGACGGCTTTCTGGCATTCGCTTCGCCATGTGAAGCCGCTCACCTTCGGCCTGAATTGCGCGCTCGGCGCGCGCGAGATGCGCGCCCATCTCGCCGAACTTTCGCGGATCGCCGACACGCTCATTTGCGCCTATCCGAACGCCGGCCTGCCGAATGAATTCGGCCTTTATGACGAGAGCCCCGAATATATGGCCTCGCTCATCGGCGAGTTCGCCGAATCCGGCCTCATCAATATTGTCGGCGGCTGCTGCGGCACGACGCCTGCGCATATTCAGGCGATCGCCGAACGGATCAAGGGAATGGCGCCGCGCGCCGCGCCGGAGATCGCGCCGCTGCTGCGGCTCTCGGGCCTTGAGCCTTTCACGCTCACGAGCGACATTCCTTTCGTCAATATTGGCGAACGCACCAATGTCACGGGCTCGGCCAAATTCCGAAAACTGATCAAGGAAAATGATTTCCCCGCGGCGCTCGACGTGGCGCGCGATCAGGTCGCGATGGGCGCGCAGGTCATCGACGTCAACATGGACGAAGGCCTGCTCGACTCGCAGGCGGCTATGGTCGAATTTCTTCATCTCGTCGCCGCCGAGCCCGACATCGCGCGCGTTCCGGTGATGATCGATTCCTCGAAATTCGCGGTCATCGAAGCCGGGCTCAAATGCGTGCAGGGCAAGGGGATCGTCAATTCCATATCGATGAAGGAAGGCGTCGAGAAATTCATCGCCGACGCCAGGACTGTGCGCTCTTACGGCGCGGCTGTCGTCGTGATGGCCTTCGACGAAAAGGGGCAGGCCGACACGCGCGAACGCAAGGTCGAGATCTGTTCCCGCGCTTACGATATTCTCACGAAGGAAGTCGGCTTCCCGCCCGAGGACATTATCTTCGATCCGAATATTTTCGCGGTCGCGACCGGCATTGAGGAGCACAACAATTACGGCGTCGATTTCATCGAAGCCGCGCGCGAGATCCGCGCGCGCTGTCCGCACGCGCATATATCCGGCGGCGTCTCCAATCTCTCCTTCTCGTTTCGCGGCAATGAGCTGGTGCGCCAGGCCATGCATTCAGTGTTTCTCTATCACGCCATTCAAGCCGGCATGGATATGGGAATCGTCAACGCCGGCCAGCTTTCGGTCTATGCCGAGATCGACCCCGAGCTGCGCGAGGCCTGTGAGGATGTGATCCTCAACCGTCGCCCCGACGGCACGGAGCGATTGCTCGCCCTCGCCGATGCCTACAAAGGCCAGGGAACCGAAAAGGTCGAGAAGAACCTAGCTTGGCGCGAAGAGCCTGTCGCAAAGCGGCTGGAGCACGCGCTGGTCAATGGCATAACCGAATATATCGATCGCGACGTGGAGGAGGCGCGAGCGAGCTCGGCGAGGCCCCTCGATGTCATCGAAGGCCCGTTGATGGCGGGCATGAATGTGGTCGGCGATCTTTTTGGCGCGGGCAAGATGTTTCTGCCGCAAGTCGTCAAATCGGCGCGGGTCATGAAGCAGGCGGTCGCTTATCTGATGCCTTTCATGGACGAGGAAAAACGCAGGACCGGCTCCGTCGAAAGCTCCAGCGCCGGCAAGATCCTGATGGCGACGGTCAAGGGCGACGTGCATGATATCGGCAAGAACATCGTCGGCGTCGTGCTCGCTTGCAACAATTATGAGATCATCGATCTCGGCGTCATGGTTCCGGCGGCGAAAATCCTCGAGACCGCGCGGGCAGAGCAGGTGGACGCGATCGGCCTTTCCGGCCTCATCACGCCGTCGCTCGATGAAATGTGCTACGTCGCCGCCGAAATGGAGCGCGCCGGCTTCGACGTGCCGCTGTTGATCGGCGGCGCGACGACGAGCCGCGTGCATACGGCGGTCAAGATCCATCCGAATTACGTCAAGGGCCAGGCGGTCTATGTCACCGACGCCAGCCGCGCCGTCGGCGCCGTGCAAGCGCTTCTCTCGCCCTCGCAGCGGGGTGAGTATATCGAGTCGATTCGCGCGGAATATGGCAAGGTGGCGGACGCGCATCGCCGCGCCGAGGTCGACAAGCAGCGCTTGAGCCTCGCCAAGGCGCGCGCCAATGCGTTCAAGCCCGACTGGGCGGACTACGAGCCGCCGCGCCCACTCTTCACCGGCACGAGGGTGTTTCGCACTTATGACGTCGGCGAGCTCATTCCCTATATCGATTGGACGCCGTTCTTCCAGACGTGGGAAATGCGCGGCCGCTTTCCCGCGATCCTCGACGATCCGAAGCAGGGCGAGGCGGCGCGGCAATTGTTCGACGACGCGCAAGCCATGCTTGCGCGCATTGTCGAGGAGCGTTGGTTCGATCCCAAAGCCGTGATTGGCTTTTGGCCGGCGAATAGCGTCGGCGACGACATCATGCTCTACACGGGCGAGTCGCGGACGGAGAAACTCGCGGGTCTGTTTACCTTGCGCCAGCAATTGCTGCGGCGCGATGGGCGGCGCAATATGGCGCTCGCCGATTTCATTGCTCCGGTCGATTCCGGCAAGGCTGATTATATCGGCGGCTTCGTGGTCACTTCCGGCGCGCAGGAGGGCAAGATCGCCGACCGCTTCGCCAAGGCGAATGACGATTACGGTTCGATCCTCGTGAAGGCGCTCGCGGATCGCATCGCCGAGGCTTTCGCCGAGCGCATGCACGAGCGCGTGCGGCGTGAGTTCTGGGCCTATGCGGCGGATGAGGCTTTGACGAACGAAGAGCGGCTTGCGGAAGACTATCGCGGCATTCGCCCGGCGCCCGGCTATCCGGCGCAGCCCGACCACACCGAAAAAGCGACCCTATTCCGCCTACTCGAAGCCGAGCGCCGCATCGGCGTGACATTGACCGAAAGTTTCGCCATGTGGCCCGGCGCGTCGGTCTCCGGCCTCTATCTCGCGCATCCAGAAGCGCATTATTTCGGGGTCGGAAAAATCGAGCGCGACCAGGTCGAGGATTATGCGGCCCGCAAGGGCATGAGCGTAGCGGAGATCGAGCGCTGGTTAGCGCCAGTGTTGAATTACGTTCCGGCGACGGTGGTGGAGGCGGCTGCGGCGGAGTGAAACATGGACGCTGATAGTGTGGATTCAGCTATTCTCGATGAATGATTGAGTTTAAATCACCGTGTTGGTCAAATCTGAAAGTCGCTTTTCAATGGCCTCCTCGAGAGTTTTCATGATGGGAGTGCCATTTTTGAAAAACTTGTCACGTGCAGATAAATCAAAGCTTATATAAGGATACCTGTGACTTAGCTCTTGTTCGTTAATTGCATCCCATATCATCTCATTCAGCAAGATAAAGCTAGCTCTAATCTCTTTCGGTATGAGAATACAATTCTTGCGTACATATGCACTTAAATTTGTAGCGTACTCCTGTGTTTCCCATAAATGATGCCAAAAAATTTGTTCACGGTAGTATTTTGTTTTCTCTTCCGATTTTTTCAGCTCGGCTTTTTCCCATTCTGCCAGTTTGGATCTAGCGATGAATTCCTCCAAGTGTCCTGCACTCATCTTATCAGGGTCAGGCTCAACCCGTAGCGTGCGCATTATCGAATCAGTTCGCGAAAAGGCGTCATTCAAGTGCGCCCATGCTTGTGGAATGACGTCGAATTCGCGCTGATTCAGCTTTGCAGCGCGGTCAATCAGCCGCGCAATGTGGATTCTCAGCGCTTCGAGTTCCTTCTGCTGTTCATGCTTTAAAGCTTCGCGCCGATCGGCAAATCTTGCGTCGAGCCATTTCTCGCCGAGCATTCTGAAGATGCCATAACCTGCACCAACAATGGCGCAGATGACAACGACGCCGCCGCCGAAGACGGCAAGTAGTGACTGCAAGCTTGACCAAATCTGCATGGGCATTTCCATTTCGTGACAATATCGTTCAGAAAATCACGATAGTCGCGCGGCGCGGTCACAATCGCATAGCTTCGGCAAGGATGCGGCGGCCGATGTGGGGTTTCAGCGCCAGCCGAGAAACGAGATCAACGCGTCGGCCGGTCAATGCGCCGAGTTCTTCTTCCAATGCGAGGAACGACGAAAGCCCGATCGGCCGTTCGAACTCCACCCCTTCCGCCAAATCAAATCACAACGACGAACGCCGCCCGGCCGCCGATCTCGCGTGCTAGGCGGCGGGAAGGGCTCTGCGAAGATCGCCCTTCGATCCACCGATGCCGAACCTCTCCGGATCGCGAACAAGGCCCGCCTGTCTTGACGCAGGGGGCGAAGCGCGTGTCCCAGCGTATGTAACATTCTCCTTTCAAGCACGTATGCAATTGTCTCCTGCTCTCCGTGATGGTGGATGGCGGTCTTACCTGCTGGTTCGACCACGAACACTCCGCCCCACATTTGAGTCTCTATCCCAAGATCACGGGCAATGGCGGCGTGCCGCTCCGAACCAGGCGTCTGGGCCGTTCGTCTGATGGCCTCGTTTTGATCACGCGACTTCCATCAAAGCCAGCGAGGAAAATTTAGCCCACCGTGTTGCCGACGCTTGCGAGATCTTTTCGCCGCCCGGTTGATCTTGCGGCAATCTCATTGCTAGTCCACCGTGACGATGATCTTGCCGATTTGCTCATTACTTTCCATAAATCGATGCGCATCGACGATCTTCTCGAACGGAAATGTTTTCGTGATGATCGGCTTCAGCTTGCCGCTGGTCAGGCCGTCCAGCACATATTGTTTCCCTCTCGCCATCCGCTCGGCGTCGCTAACCACTTCGAATAGCGTGTAGCCGCGTAAGGTCAGGCCCTTTCTAAGCGCCGTGAATAAGGGGAAGGGCGTTGGCGACTGGGCCAACGCGCCATACAGGATGATGACGCCGCCCTGGGCGGCCGCCTGCGCCAGCGTTTCTACACCTTCGCCCGCCACCGGATCGAAAGTCACCCGTGCGCCGTCGTCGCCGGTGATCCGTTTCACCGCCTCGGCTAGATCCTCGTCTTCGGTCGCGATCACGTGCTGCGCGCCATGCCCAAGCAACGCCTCGCGCTTCGCTTTCGTGCGCGTGGCCGCGATCGAGATCGCGGCCGCAGCATTGGCGATCTGTATCGCCGCGAGCCCGACCGAGGATGACGCCGCGGTGATGATCACCGCGTCGCCGGGCGTGATCCGCGCCACGTCAATGAGGGCGCCGTAGGCCGTCAAATACTGCATCCAGATCGCCGCCGCCTGTTCCCATGATAGTTGGTTTGGAACCTTCGCGGTCGCGGCGGCGGGGACGATTACGTGGTCGCCGTAAACGCCATACATGTTCATCGAAAACGCGGGTATGGTAGAGACCTTGTCGCCAATTGCAAACCCGGTCACGCCCTCGCCGATCGCCTCGACCGATCCGGCGGCCTCGTAGCCGAGTCTGCTCGGCAACTTCGGTTGCTCCAGATATTGACCAGAGCGAAACATGGCTTCCGCCCGGTTGAGGCCCAACGCATGCACGCGGAGCCGCAATTCTCCGGGTCCGGGCGGGCCAACATCCACCTCGTCGATCTGCAGAACTTCGGGGCCACCGGTCCTATGAAATCGAATTACGCGCGCCATTGTTTGCTCCTGCTTACTGGCATTCCCCCAATAGATTGTTCATCCGCCTACTTCCGAAGCCAAAGCGGCGCGAATCATGAACTCGCGGGGCGCCCTTCGATCCCAGGCTTGTCGGCGCAATATACCTTCGCCGAAGCTTTTTGGGGCCGCGGCGAGGCCCAGCCGACGCTCAACCAAAAACTAGTCTTCGTCACCTCGGACGCTATGCCTCCTCACGGCCTCATCAAGGCATTCGATCAAGGCTTGTCTATGAAAGGGCTTGTTGAGAAAGCAAATAGCGCCAGCCTCCAACGCCCTCGCGCGTAGTCCCTCATCGGGATAGGCTGTGATGAAGATAATCGACGCGAGGCGACCTTGGTCGATCAGATGGGCTTGCAGCTCAATGCCGCTCATTCCTGGCATTTGAATGTCGGTGATCAGGCATGACGTATCACTGCTGCGTGGAGATCGTAAAAACTCTTCCGCGGACGAAAACGCGTAAACGGAATAGCCGAGCGATTGCACAAGGTTTTTTGTTGCGCTGCACATGTGTTCGTCATCGTCGATGACTGAGATCACTGGAGCATTTCTCAAGCTTGTCCAATCCTTTATCTCGGCGCGACCAACCCCATGTAGAAGGGTCTTTCAGAGAGATAACTACGCATCGAAGGCGGCCAGCTCAATCATACGTAGGTTTGCCGCTCTTTCGCTTCGGGGGAATCCCGAGGCTGTCGGTCATTCGCACTAAATCAACCAATGACTTCGCACTCAATTTTCTCATGATGTGGCCGCGATGGATTTTAACGGTGATCTCGGCAAGACCTAATTCGGCGGCGATCTGCTTGTTCATGAGTCCCGAGGCTACCCACTCCGCGACGTCCCGTTCGCGAGCAGTCAAAGTCTCGAAGCGAGAGCGCAGGTTTGCAAGGTTCTTCTCCGCTTGGCGTCTTTTTCGATCGCGCTCAAGCGCAACTCGAACGGCGTCAAGCATATCTTGGTCGCGAAATGGCTTGGCGAGAAACTCGACTGCTCCTGCCTTCATAGCCTTCACCGTCATCGGGATGTCCCCATGCCCGGTCATGAAAATGATGGGTATGTGAACATTCACCTTCGCCAGTTCGGCTTGAAAGTCCAAGCCGCTTGGGCCCGGCAACCTGATATCCAGCACAAGGCAGCTCGGACCATCCGGAATCGCGCGCCGCAGAAATTCTGGCGCCGAACCGAACGCCTCGACTCGCAAATCTACCGATTCAAGAAGGTTTCTCAGCGCCGCTCGCATCGATTCGTCGTCATCGACGACAAAGACGGTCGGTTGTTCGATGCCCGCGCCGCCGCGTGAAGAGGATGAATGTTCAGTCATGGCTTATTCTCTCGGCCAGCGGCAGCGTGAACCGAAAGGTCGCGCCGCCGCTTACATTTGGGGACGCGCCGAGCCGTCCGCCATGTGCTTCGATAATCGATCGGCAAATGGACAGTCCCATTCCGATGCCATTGAATTTCGTCGTGAAGAAGGGGTCGAAGATCCGGTCGGCGATCGCGGCGTCAATCCCGACGCCAGTGTCCCGCAATGTCACGATTACTTCAGCCGGCTCGGCCGGTTGGGAAAATATCGCTAACGCCCTCGGGCGGCCCGTCACCGTGCTCATGGCTTCGACGCTGTTCATGATGAGATTGATAATGACCTGCTGCAGTGCGACCCTGTCGCCTAATACTGGCGGCAGCGTTGGCGCGAGGTCAAGCCGCAGCGACACAACATGGACCTGCATCTCGCGCTCAACTAATAGGATGACTTCTTGAATGACGTCGTTGATGTCCATCAAGGCCTTTTGCGAGCTGGCCTTTTTGGCGAGACCGCGAATTCGGCTGATCACTGCGCTTGCGCGATTGCCGTCGCCGATCATAGCCTCCATAGAAACATGAACTCGATCGAGGTCCGGCGGATCGCGGCGCAGCCACCGCAGCCCGGCCTCTCCGTTGGCGACAATGGCGCCGAGCGGCTGATTCACTTCATGCGCAATGGAGGCGGTGAGTTCGCCCATCGTCGTCAACCGCGCAACTCGGGCGAGTTCTGACTGAGTGTTGCGGAGCGCGTCCTCGCTCCGCTTTAGGTCTTGGATGTCGGTATTCGTTCCATACCATTTGATGATGTCGCCATGCTCGTCGCGGAGCGGGACCACGCGCATTAAAAACCAACGATATTCTCCATCGAAACGCCGAAACCTGGCTTCTGTCTCGCCCGCCAATTCCGAGGCGTGGATTTTGCGCCACTTGTTGATGCACCGCTCGGCATCCTCGGGATGGAGCGCCTTTGTCCACCCCCAGCCACGGGTTTCTTCGGTAGAAAGGCCTGTATAGTCTAGCCAGCGCTGGTTTTGGAATTCGCTGGAGCCGTCCGCAAGCCAGCACCATGCTTGCGTAGGTATCGTGTCGATAATCGTCCGGAGTTGAGCCTCCGATTTCTTGAGTTCGCTGAACGCCTTTGCCAACTCTACCTCGCCGCGCTTGCGCTCGGTGATGTCTACGGTGGTGCCGATATACTCATCTATCTCGCCAGAGTCCTTGGAAAGAGGTCGCCCAGTGGCTAGAAGATTGGTTGTTGATCCATCAGGTAGGGCGGCTCGAAATTCAAATGTGAACTGCCATCCGACGCGAATTGACCCTTCAAGGATTTGGCGCACAAGTGGTCGGTCTTCCGGATGGACCCTCTTTAAGACTGATTTTAGTGTCGGCTCCGGTCCCCCTGCAGCGTCAAAGCCAAAGATCCGGTAATGTTCCGCCGACCATGTCACTTTTCTGGTTGGAATGTTCCAGCTCCAGCTACCTGTGCGGCTTATTCTCTGCGCTTCAGCCAGAAATGCCTCGCTCCGCCGCAGCACTTCTTCCGCGCGATTGCGCTCGGCGTTCTCTATGAGCAGCGCTTCGTTGAGTCTCTTAAGCTCCTGAACTGTAACATCCAACTCATCGCGCGCGCGCCTGAGCGTTTCACTGGTGCGCCGTTGCGCCGAGCTCAGCGACCACACAAAAAGGGCTGACATGGCGAAAAGAAGAAGGCGCGGCGCCTGATCGATATCCACACTCAACGAGTAGGCCGGTGCGACGAAGTAGTATTTGAAACTCAGAAACGAAAGCGCCGCGGCAAGCAAGCCCGGCCTCGATCCGCCGAACCAGGCGCTCAGCATGATGGCGCAAAGAAACAACGCGACAGGAGCGCCTACCAAATGGTCTTCCAGCCACCGTGCGGTCATGAGCGCGCCGGCAATGGAGACAGTGGCGATCCCATACGTCAAAATCGCAGGCGGATGGGACCACCAAATACGATCCGGCTTAGCCATGGACCGATGCCTTCTTACCAACAATCTGAAGGTCGACAAGCTTCCTATTTAATCCAGATCGAGCCTCCCTGCCAAACTGTGCTTCTGGTGAATTAGCCGCGAAGACGCCGTGCTCCAAGGTCCCGAGTGGACGGGTAAAGGCGCCGCGGATCTCGCCGGCGCCGATGATGCCGATCGTCATGCGTCCTTCGATGAAGCAACGGTAGCGAAGTCCAAGCTCCACGGTCCGCGACCACTTGACGCGCTTCGTTTGCAGCTCCTGGAATACGGCGCGCCGCGTTCAGGCGCAGGAGGCCAGCGTTAAGGACGCGCATTGGGATTGGTCCCTGTGCAAAGTAGTAGAGTCGAACAACGGGCATCTCATGGTTATGCTGTGTAGATAGTAGTATAGCATAGCAGTTCAACTGGAATTGATCGCGCTTTCTTGCGCCCAGACTTGGACGACGAGAGCGACTTCATATATTACCGGCATCTGAAGTGATTGCTTCTTGGTATCTGGCGGCGCCGTGCGGCGACAATAACGTGGCGCCGACCGCGCGCCGAAGAGTAGGTCCGCCGTCCGGGCAACTATCTCGCCGATCGACGCCATGACGTCCGAGAGAGCGTCCAGGAATATCATAGCGCCAGCCTGAGCGCGTCAAAATAACAGGAGCTAAGCGAGATGCTGGATCTTCGAGTCAATGACGCAATGCATCGGATCGACGCGCCGCCCGAGATGCCGCTGCTTTGGGCGCTGCGCGATCTTATCGGCCTGCGTGGAACCAAGTTCGCTTGCGGGATTGGCGCGTGCGGCGCATGCACCATCCTTCTTGACGGCGAGGCGGCGCGCGCCTGCATAACCACGATCGCTGACGTCGGCGGCAAGGCTATCAGGACGATCGAGGGCCTCTCCGGTTCTCGTGGCGACCATCCGCTTCAGCGGGCCTGGAAACAGGTCAACGCGCCGCAATGCGGCTATTGTCAACCGGGCCAGATCATGCAGGCCGCAGCGCTGCTGGCTCAGACGCCAAAGCCCACTGACCGGCAGATCAATGATGCGATGGCCGGCAATATCTGCAGATGCGGCGCCTACCAGCGCATCAAGGCCGCAATCAAGATTGCGGCAGGGGAGGGCATCTAATGAACGCGATCGCAAATCTCAGCCGTCGCGGCGTGTTGCGCGGAGGCGCATCGTCCGGTTTCATTCTCGGTTTCCACGTGGCGGGCTACAATCCAATATTCAACGCGGCGGTCGCGGCGGTCGTCGATGCGGTCTTGTCGCCCAACGTCTATGTCGCCATTGATACATCAGGGCGTGTAAGCATTACGATTCCGCGCTCCGAGATGGGCACCGGCATCAAGACCTCACTGGCTCAAGCCCTCGCCGACGAGCTGGATGCCGAATGGACCGACATCCATATCATTCAGGCGCAAGGCGACGAGAAATACGGCGACCAGAACACGGATGGGTCGCGCAGTGTTAGGCAGTTCCTGCTGCCGCTGCGGCGCGCCGGAGCGTCGGCGCGGCAGATGTTGATCGCAGCGGCCGCTCAACGGTGGAAGGCGTCCCCTACCGAATGCCGGACCCAGGTCGGAGAGGTGATTGGACCGAAGGCGAGTCATCGTCTGCGATACGGCGATTTGGTCGAGGCCGCGACGCGGCTGCCGGTTCCCGCGCCCGAGAGCCTGACTTTGAAATCACCAAAGGACTGGCGCTATATTGGCAAGCCTTTGCCTGTCGTCGATCTTGACGACATCGTGCATGGCAAGGCCGTGTACGGAATTGATTTCACCTTGCCAGGCATGAAATACGCGTCGATCGAGCGTCCGCCTGTCTATGGCGCCACGCTCAAGAGTTATGACGGAAAGGCGGCGCTGGCGACGCCAGGCGTTGAGCGCGTCGTGGAAATCCCGGTCGCGTCGCCGCCAGCCGGCTTCAGGCCGCTTGGCGGCGTCGCCATTATCGCGAGCAACACCTGGGCGGCCGAACAGGGACGTCAACAGCTGAAGATCGAGTGGGACGAGGGTCCCAACGGCGGCTTCGACAGCGACGCCTACTACAGGGAGCTGGGTGCGACGGCGCTCAAGCCAGGCCAAGTGTTTCGTCATAACGGAGATGTGGACGCGGCGCTCGCCGGCGCGGCGAAACGCATTTCAGCGGATTATTTCGTCCCGCATCTTGCGCACGCGATGATGGAGCCGGAAGCCGCCGTCGCGCAAGTCGTAAACGGGGTCTGCGAGGTGTGGGCCGCGACGCAGAACCCGCAGCAGGCGCGCAAGACCGTCGCCGAGGCGCTCGGCGTGGATCCAGCTGACGTCACGATCAACGTGACGCTGCTCGGGGGAGGGTTTGGCCGGAAGTCGAAGCCTGATTATGTGGGCGAAGCCGCTGTGCTCGCCGGCATGGTCGGCGCGCCGGTCAAGGTGACCTGGACGCGGGAGGACGATATCAAGCATGACTACTTCCACGCCGCTTGCGCCGATCATCTGGAAGCCGGGCTTAATGCGAACGGCAAGACTGTCGCTTGGCTACATCGCAGCGTGTTCCCGTCCATCGCCGCGACCTTCAAGCCTGGCGTGACCTATGGCGCGCAAGGAGAGATGGATCAGGGCGTCGTGGACATGCCATATGACATCGCCAATGTCCGATGCGAGAACGGACCGGCCAAGGCGCATGTGCGCGTTGGCTGGTATCGTTCGGTCTACAACATCCCGCACGGCTTCGCCTTGGGCTCCTTCGTCGACGAATTGGCGGCCGCCGCCAGCAAGGACCCGGTAGAGCATATTCTTGAGTTGCTGGGCGATCCGCGTAAGGTGGACCTGCGCGCCATGGGCGTGAACTACGGAAATTATGGCGCATCGCTCGATGATTATCCCGTCGACACGGCCCGTCATCGCGCTGTCGTCCAACTTGCGGCGGAACGCGCCGGCTGGGGACGCAAGCTGCCGCCTCGCTCCGGATTGGGCATCGCCGTCCATCGCAGTTTTCTGACTTACGTCGCAGCGGTTGCGCGGGTGGCGGTGGACGCGCGCGGCGACGTGTCCGTGCAGCGGATCGATTTGGCGGTGGACTGTGGTCAGGTGCTCAATCCAGATCGGGTCACAGCACAGTTCGAGGGGGCGGCGGTGATGGGCCTTGGAAACACGATGTTCAGCTCGCTGACCTTCAAGAACGGCCAGGCGCAGCAGACCAATTTCGCCGACTATCTCGTAGCGCGGATGGACTCTGCGCCCGAGACGCATGTGCATATCGTGCCCAGCGATGCGCCGCCCGGCGGCGTGGGAGAGCCCGGGGTTCCTCCGGTGTCGGCGGCGATCTGCAACGCGATCTATGCGGCGACAGGTCGAAGGATTCGCGCGCTGCCGGTCGATCCGCAGCAATTGGCGACGACGTGAATTAGACGCTGAAAGTCCGCGCTGTTTCTCTTGTGGGTTCAGCGGGGAAAAGGCCCGGACTTAGGGCCGCCCAAAAAGAGCTACGGCGCCTGACGCCTCTTATTTCGCATGTCAGCGAAATTTTAAGCTAACGCGATGGCGGCTATCAGCGCCCATGGGTCGTTTCATCTGACTTTGTGAGCCGCTCCAATGGAACTGACAGCCGGACGACTAACCCTTCGGGATTCCAGTCGCGGGAAATTTGACCGGCCAATTGGCCGGTTACTATCGCACGGGCAAGACCGCCGCCAAATCCTTCACGTTTCGGCTCACCGCTAAGCGACGGACCGCCATGTTCGCGCCATGTCAGCAGGAGTTCATCCCTTTCGACCGACCACTCGATGTTGACCTGCCCGGTCGAAGTGGACAACGCCCCATGTTTGGCGGCGTTTGTTGCAAACTCATGGAGCAGAAGCGCTATGCTCGTGATGGCATTTCCTCCGATCGGGGTGTCCGGACCGCTTATGAAGATGCGCGCATCTTCGTCATGGCCTTGAGGAAGGTAGGGAGAGACAATTGCGCCGACGAGAGCAGGTAGGGTGGTTGGCCGCTCGGAGCTCTCCTTTCCCTCTGTGAACTCGATCAGCATGAGGTCGTGCGCGCGCGCAAGCGCTCCAAGCCTTTTCTGAATCGCTTCGGCGAGTTCCTGGGGTGTTTTGGCCGTGCGCGCGCTTAAGGCAACGAGTCCTGACGCCAGAGCCAGCAAGTTTTTGACGCGATGGTTCATCTCTTTGAGGAGCAGCCTTTGCTGCTCAAGAGCGCGTCTGCGTTCGGTAATGTCCCGGGCGATTTTTGACGCGCCGACGATCCGGCCTTCTGTGTCCCTTAATAGGCGATACGGCCAACGAAATCTCGATGAGGCTTCCGTCTTTGCGCTGGCGAATGGTTTCGTAGTGGTGGACGTGCTCGCCACGGCGGATGCGCTCGATAATTCCAGGTCCCTCGTCAGGGCGATCCGATGGAATCAGGATTGCGACCGGCTGACCTATGATTTCCCCCGCAGCATAGCCGAAGAGCCGCTCCGCGCCCGGGTTCCATGTGGTTATGATACCGTCGAGATCTTTACTGACGATCGCATCATCCGAGTATTCGACAATAGCGGCAAGCCGTTGCGCAATTTGTGCCGGCTGTCTGCGATCTGTGGGATTAATCATCATGTTCAAGGCGCCAGTGAGCATGCAATTGCCATAGGCTGGCTTCCGACATGGAAGAAAGGCCGACAAGCGTTGTCATGGCGGCCGCCTTTAGTTTCGCGCTGCGGAGCTGACTGCCGTTTTGACAAAGACCGTCCCCCCATAGCCGCCGGCGCAATAGGATTAAGAGTCACTGTAGATTTAAGTTGGCACATCGCGCTTGCCTTGTCTGTTCACTTGTGAACATAAGAAAGACGCCTTTTTAAGAGCAAATTCGCGGACATCATTAAATGCGAGTCCCGGCAGGATCGTCTGATCGGCCCTTCAACAATCTTTTGCGCGCTTTGCGAGAGGCCGACTACGCTCTTATCGCGCCGCATCTGGAACTTGGGCGGAACTCGGCAAATGAGTTGCTTTATAGTCCCGGGGACGATGTTGGCACCGTCCATTTTCCGTGCGGACCTAGCTTGGTCTCTATGCTCGTAACCAACGAGGACGGCCGCGACGTTGAGGCGATTCTTGTAGGTCGTGAGGGAGCGGTCGGCGGCATTGTCAGCGCAGGGCATCTTCCTGCCTACTGTCGGATCGTCGTTAAACACGCCGGAGCATTTGCTCGCCTACGCGTCAACTCTCTTGAGGCCGCGAAGGCGAAATCATCTACGCTTCACCATCTATTCGCTCGCTATGCGGATTGCTTGTTAGCGCAAGTGTTCCAATCGACCGCCTGTAACGCGATCCATTCGATCGAACAAAGGGCGGCAAAATGGATCATCGCGGCGATGGAGCGCACCGGCGACCACGTCGCGCTGCTGACCCAAGAGCAGCTCGCAAGGATGCTGGGCGTCGGTCGCAGCTATATCAGCCGGGCCATGCAGACTTTCAAGGCCGAACAAATCCTGGAAATAAAGCGAGGCTCGATCGTGATTCTCAATTTCGAGGCGTTGCAAGCGCGCTCGTGCCTATGTAACGAGAGCGTCAAGAGACATTTCGAGGAGGTGCTCGGCGGCGTCTATCCCATCGATGGACCCTGACGAGCTGCGTAAGGTCAGCGCTGTATGGATCGTAAAGCCTGGACCAGTTCGCGTTCCAACGCCAAATGATTGACAAGGATCACTGCTAAATGGATTTTCCCTTCACAAGCCGTTTTGCTATAGGCTCCCTGTGCCGCGCGTAATGCTTCTCATTTCCGTCCTGGCTCTGGTTGCGCTTGCAAAAGGCGTCCAAGCGCAAGACGCCATGACTTTCCGTTTAGGCTCGACCGGCCAATGCGCCGGCCCGTGCCCGGAGGTGATTACAGCCGAAGGTGAGATCGCCGACCGGACGCCCGGCGACTTCGTCAATTTCGTCCGCGGAAACTCTCCGGGAGGCAATCCGAACGCTGTCATCTTCATCAACTCGCCTGGCGGCAAGGTTGTGGCGGCTATGGAGCTCGGCAAGATTTTTCGTCGCATGGGCGTCTCCGCTGTGGTCGGACGCCCCGAGCCACGTCTCGATGGCGGCCCGATTCGCTTCAGCGGCGCGAGCTGCTTTTCGGCTTGCGTCTATGCTCTCATGGGCGCGAAAACGCGCGTGATCCCGCGGCAGAGCAGAGTCGGCCTCCATCGTATGTTCGCCTACGAGTCCGGCGCTGATTCCGGCGATGTCGCAGGCGACCGACGCCGTCGCTTCGACGATGGCAGAGTGGCGGGAGTTCTTGAGCGCTACAGTGCAATGATGGGCGTAAGTCCAGGCCTCGTCCATGCCGCAGAACATGGTTCGTTCGACGGTCTGCGTATCCTTACCCCGAGCGAAATCGCGAAATGGCGCCTTGGCTCGCCGAAACTCTGAAAATAGCCTCCCTCCACGTTGAAAGCAGCAGACAGACAGGGCGCCGCTGACCCAGTCCAAGTTCTCAGCTCCCGTTCGAGGCCTCAATCCTCCAGCTTGAACGAACGCAGCTTTATTGTCGGAAATGGCATAATGAACCTTATTCTTGCTGGCTAATTTCCCCAGCCAGCAGCGATTAAGTTCCATCATGTCGCGAACTTATGAACGTATCGGCCGGATGGCTCGACGTTTGTTCGCTGCGATCAAGATGCGCGCCGGATTGCTCTCGCTGAGGGCGGCCAAAAAAGACACGGCCAAGCTCTGGCGCGCTCTTCTTGTTTACGGCCTGATCCTGTGGGTCGGTCGCTACGCTGGCCCAGATAAACGTTGAGGCTCCAAAACTGCAGATGAACGAGGAAATCGACCTTTATGGGGTATTCATACCTGGGTTGCTGATGTGGGCGGCCTGCGCCTTTGCGCTGAGCGCGGGCATTCGCCGTCTACTTGCGGAATGCGGATTTTACAAGTTGGTCTGGCACGCCGCCCTCTTTGATCTGGCGCTGTTTGTTTTCGTTCTGCGTTGCGTCGTATTTGTTTTCGCTCACTCTGTGATATGAAAAGCCTCCTTTCCTTCCTCGGCCGTTTCGCGGTGACGGCCATCATGCTTTCTGTCGCCGCCGTGGCCGCTTGGCAGCTCTGGACCTATTATACGGAAGAGCCTTGGACGCGAGACGGCCGGGTTCGCGCCGACGTCGTTGCCGTGGCTCCTGACGTATCCGGGCTCGTGTCCGAAGTTCTGGTGCGTGACAATCAAGTGGTTGCGAAAGGAGACGTCCTTTTCCGAATCGATCGGGATCGCTTTGTGTTGGCGCTCCAACAGGCGGAGGCGGTGGTGTCTGGCCGCCGCGCCGCTGTTGACGAGACGACCAGCGATCTCAATCGTTATCGTCAGCTAAGCGATAAGGTCGTGTCGCAGCAGAAGCTCGAACAGATCGTCGCAACCCAGCAGCAGGCCGCGGCATCCTACCAACAGGCTGTCGCGGAACGCGACCTCGCCAAGCTCAATCTCGCGCGCTCCGAGGTTCGCGCCTCCGTCAACGGAACGGTGGCGAATTTCGAACTCAGGCCCGGCGCTTACGTCTCCGCCGGAAAGGGCGTTTTCGCGCTCGTTGACAGGGACAGTTTACATGTCGAGGGCTATTTCGAGGAGACAAAGCTGCCGCGTATTCGGGTCGGCGATCCGGTCACCATTTACCTGATGGGCGAGAGCCGGCCCTTGACCGGACGCGTCGAAAGCATCGCCGCGGCGATCGAGGATCGCGAACGAAGCGCCGGCGCGAATCTCGTCGCAAATGTCAATCCCACGTTTAACTGGGTGAGGCTCGCCCAACGCGTGCCAGTGCGCATCGCCCTCACAGAAACGCCCCGCGAGGTTTCGCTCCTCCCTGGCAGAACCGCGACCGTCGCCATAGATTCGCAAGAGGCGGAGCCTTTATCGGCAAAAATAGCGCAATTCTTCCGAAACACGGCTGCCAAACTACCTTGAGCGTCGCCGGGCATCTGGGCGCTGCAGCGCGCAATCGCTTTCATGCCAAATCACGTTATGTTCAAGTGCAAGGCCGGCGAAGACAAGAACCATGTTGGATCCTGGATAAGCAATGCAAAAGCTTGACGACATGATCACCTTCGTTCGCGTCGTCGAACGCGGAAGCTTTGTCGCCGCCGCTCGCCAACTCGGCATTCCGCCGGCGACCGCCAGCCGCAAAGTGCAAGATCTCGAGAATCGCTTAGGCATAGAACTCCTGCGTAGAACCACGCGACGCGTCTCCGTCACCGAAGCCGGCCGTAAGGTCTATGAACGCGCGGCTCGCGGCCTCATGTTGATCGATGAGGCTGAACTCGTCGCCAAGAGCCACAATGCGAAGCCATCAGGCGTCTTGCGGGTTCTGGCGCCTTACGCATTGGGACTCATCATAATCGACCAAATGTTGTCGTCCTTCCAGACGCTTTATCCCGATGTCCAAGTCTATCTGACCTTGAATAATGAGCCATTGGACCTTATCGAGCACGGATTCGACGTCGCCCTGCGGATAGGGGCTCTGAAAGATTCTGCTTATGTGGTCCGCCATTTGTTGCAAGGGAACCGCCGCATTGTCGCTTCGCCCGGTTATCTCGAGCGAGCCCCATCGATTCAATCGATTGCGGACCTTGAGGAACATGTATTTCTGGCTTCCAATATTGATGTTCCGGCAGCCGGAAGCGTCTATTCCTTCATGAATGGCAATGAAGAGAAGCGGGTGACGCTCACGCCCCGCATCGCGTCGAACGAAGCCTCGGTCATTCTCAATCATGTCTTGCGAGGGGAGGGGTTTGCAATTCTGGCGGAGCTGCTCATCAATCCCCATGTGGCGGCCGGCGCATTGAAGATTGTCTTGCCGGACTGGCATGGCGCCGATGAACTCCAGGCGTCGCTGATCTTTGGCCGTCATGCAACGAGCGATCCGAAGATCAGGCTATTCATCGACTTCGTAAGCGGCGCCTCGCGGGCCCTCGCGTGAACTGGCGGTCGTTTCTCGTCTTGATCCGTATTCTTCATGCCTATCTTGATACAGACCACGCCGGCGCAAGCGGGCCAGTCCCGCGACGCTCAGAATTGTTGTCGGCGATAAGAGATTGAAATGCAGCAGCGGCCAATTATCACAACGGCTCCTAAGTCCTAAATTTCTCCTGGTAGCTGGATAAGCCGGTTGTCAAAAAGCACCAGGAACGGAGAAAATGAAAACCTTTCGAATCCCTCTAGCCGTCGCCGCTTTCGTCGCCAGCATTGGAGTCGCGGGGGCGCAGGACCGCTACACGCATCATGAGAGGGATTATTATTCCCTATACAATTCGACGGCTGCAGAGCAGTCTTTAGGATCTGATCACAGCCGCTTCGATGTGTCTGGAACGCGCGATCGTCTTGGTCTCGGCGCAAGTCCGATTCGTCCGGAAGGCCCGGGCAATCCGCAGCCATAACGTCCCCGCTTGAAATGACGGCTCGTTGTTTGTGTGGCGGACTCAACGCTAAGCGAAACTTGGATCAACAAGATGCACATGACTAGAAGTCGACCTAAGCGACCACAATGACGCGCCATGACATGAAAGAGGCGGGCCCTGGCCCGCCTCTTCCGACTCAAGTGTTGAAATTAGCGTGTAGAAAGATCGACCGGGACATGACCCCGTTCAGCATTCGGGATTGGTTGTTCTCCCTCAAGACATTCGGGGCGGCCGTTATAGCTCTGTATATCGGCTTTTGGATGGATCTGCCGCGTCCCTATTGGGCTGTGGCGACCGTCTATATTTGTTCGCAGCCACTGTCAGGGGCGACGCGCTCAAAGGCGGCATACCGTATTTGCGGCACAGTTCTTGGCGCGATCGTGAGCGTGGCTCTCGTGCCCAATTTCGTCAATGCGCCAGAGTTGCTGAGCCTTGCGATTTCTATATGGGTCGCCAGCTGTCTATATGTCTCCTTGCTTGACCGTAGTCCACGCAGCTACGTCTTCATGCTGGCCGGCTACACGGCCGGGATCATCGGCTTTCCTGCTGTGACCGAGCCGGGGACGATCTTCGATACCGCGCTCGCCCGCTTGGAGGAAATCACCTTGGGGATCTTATGTGCGAGCGCTGTTTCGGGAGTTGTCTTTCCATCCACTGTCGGGCCGGTCGTCGCCGAACGTCTCAGAAACTGGCTGAAGGACGCCGATCTTTGGAGTTGCAACGTCCTTTCGAAGCAAAAGGATGATCGGGCTTCACGCGAACATCGTTTGCGTTTGGCGACGGACGCCGCCCAGCTTGACCTGCTGTCCGCCCATCTTGCCTTTGACACATCAAGTCAAAGACATGCGGCGCGCGCGATGCGGATGTTGCGTCTTCGCATGTTGATGTTGCTTCCGGTCAACTCGTCCTTAGCCGAAAAGATGCGCGCTCTCGACGCCCATGGCGGGTCCGTCGCGCCGGACTTGGAGACTCTGATTGGCGATTTTCGGATCGCTGTGCAGAACGGAACAGAAATCAGCCATGAGACGGCAGAAAAATTGCGTAAGTCAATCGCTGATCATGATCTAACGCTCGACTCACGATCGGGCCCGCGCGAGTTCATGATAGCGAGCCTGCTCCTTCGTCTGAAGGACCTCATGGACATCCGCCAAGATTGTCGGCGGTTGCAGGAGCAGATCGAGACTGGGGCCGCAAAGCTGCTGGCTCCGCTTTCATTTCAGACGGAGGCAGGCGTCGCGGACATACGGCATCGCGATCCCCGGCGGGCGGCTCTTTCTGCTCTCGCAGCTCTCATCTGTGTGAGCGGCCTGTGTTGGTTCTGGATCGTCACGAGCTGGCCAGAGGGCCCGACAGCCGCGATGGTGGCGTCTGTCGTGTGCTGCCTATTTGCGTCGCAGGATAATCCCGTCCCCACAATTCGCACTTTTGCAAATTGGTCCGCGGTCGCGGTGATGGTGACGATCGGCTATCTTTTCGCGGTTTTGCCGCGCGTCCAGGATTTCGAGATGCTGGTTGTAGCGCTCGGACCCGCATTCGTATTTTTCGGGCTGCTTGCGACAAAACCAGCCACAGCCTACGCCAGCATGGCGCTGAGCCTTTGGAGCGCGACATTAATCGCCCTCCAGGAAAACTACAGCGCGGATTTTGCTAATGTCGCCAATTCGGGATTAGCGTTGCTCGGCGGCATCTGGTTCGTGACTATCGTGTTCCAGCTCGCGCGATCGGCCGGCGCCGAATGGAGCATGCGGCGGCTCCTTGAGGCAAGCCGGACGACTTTGGCGGAAGCCGCGGAGCATCGGGGCCAAGGCGATCGGGCGCATTTCGCCGCGCTCATGCTGGACCGTCTCAGCCTGCTCGCGCCGATGCTTGCTGCGGCTGATCGTGACGGAGAGCTCCAGACGGTTGATGTTCTCGGGGAGCTCAGGGTCGGCCTCAACATCATAGAATTGCGTCACGCAAGACACGGATTGCCGGCGTCGGTTCTCCAATCGATTGATGCTATGCTCGCGAGCCTGGCTGCACACTTCCGCGCGGGCTCCACGACCCCCGGGTCTGGCTTGCTGGATCAAATTGATTTGGCCGCGAGAGCTGTAGCGTCGGCTCCGCCGGGCAGGTACAGACGCCTTGCTCTTTTGGGCTTGGTCGGCATCCGCTACACGCTCTTCCCCGACGCAGCGCCGCACAATTGCAATTGGCGCGAGACGGAAACATCCGTCGCCGCGTGAACTAAACAATAGCGACTCTCTCGACTGAGACGCGCAACTGACTCGACTGCCAAAATATAGGGCATTTCCGCAGCGCGTCGCGTCATTCTATGACAAAGGCGAAATCGGTTGCGTCAAACGCTACTCGAGAACAATCGCCAAGCGATCGCAAGGGCAGTTCGCAGTCAGCACCGTTATGCGCCGCTCATGACCGCCGCAGAAATTTATATGCGTTACTGATAAATATAATCGAAATCAGATATGGAATTTTTATATGCGTCAAGGTCAAGATCTCAGGTCTCGTCTCATCTCGCTTGGGCGCGTTCGACGCGATTGCAACAGGGATGGATCTCGCCACAGCGGCCGCGGGATAGATAGTCCGCGTCTAGTGCGACATTGGCAGCATAGCGCTTTGCTCGTGTAGAGTGCGGCGCCATAGCCTGCGCCCGCTGATCATCTCGTCAGATCGAGAGGCGCCGGACGGAAAGCGGCTCATCATACAAGCGGCGACCGTGGGTGTTGCACTTTTGCGTCACACCGGCATTGGTTGCACATCTTGAGCGAAATGCGATTTAACCCCACTTGACCCTTTCTACATGTGTCTACAGTTGTAAGGACAGGATTAGCCATTTCGTATGGGACGAAGGGCTCCAGGTCCAACAGCGAGGCAGCCGATTTAGTCGATGGCTGCAACGGCCGGCGCTATTGGGCCGCCGCTGACGCGCCTGATCGAATTTAATCGAATGGGCCGCAGCACTGCGCGACGCGCGATCAAGCGGGCGCTAGGTTCGGTCGAGAAAAGGGGAATGCAATGGTCATACGATATCAGGCCGCCTGTCGAGCGAGCTTGGCGGCGGCTTTTCTTGGCGCCGCGGCGCCCGCATTTGCGGTGGACGTGAATCCAGCGCCGGTGGCGGCGCCTGAGGAATCAAACTTCTTTACGCGGCTCTACCATGCCTATGGTGACGAATGGGGCTTGGCGGCAGCGCCGGTGGACCCGAACGCGCCACCGAGCCCACCGAGCCGTCGGCCCGCGCCGTGGCCGCCGGTGCCGGAGACCACGCCGCCCTACCCATTTACGGAATGGCCCGCAGGCGGAGTGGACTATATCGGCAGCTCGCTGCCCAATGCGGTCGATAGTCCTTTGATGAAGGCGATCGGCACGGATAATCCGGTAGGGAAGACATTGGAGGACGCCCATATCCAGATTTATGGCTGGGTGGACGTCGGCGGCAATTTCAGCACGGCGCATAGCGGCTACGCCGCCAACGCCCCTGCCGCCTATTCATATACGCCCGATACTTTACAGCTTGATCAAGCCGTGATGTATATCGAACGCGTGCCTGATACGGTGCAGCAGGACCATGTCGACTGGGGTTTTCGCATAAGCGGCATCTACGGCGAGAACTACCGCTACACCACCGCCTATGGCGTTTTCAGTAATCAGTTGCTATATCACAACCATTTTGTCGGCTACGACATGCCGATGGTCTATGGGGAACTTTATGTCCCGAGGATTGGCGACGTGAAGATCTTCGAGGGCCTTGAGTTTCGTCTAGGGCGCTACATCTCCGTGCCCGACATTGAGGCGCAGCTTGCGCCTAACAATTACATGTACTCACATTCGATGACCTATGGGCTCGACAATTACACGAATACTGGTCTTTTGACCTCCCTTAAGCTGACCAAGAACTGGATGATTCAATTCGGCATCTCCGCCGGCACAGAAACGGTTCCGTGGAATTCGAGATATGTTTCGCTCATCAATCCGGCGACCGGCTTTCAGGGCTATCAAGGCGCGCGGGACCCTGGCACGCAGCCGAGCTATACGGGCTGCGTGCAATGGGAGAACGACTCTGCCTATGACAACATTTACCTCTGCGCCAACGCCTTCAACAACGGACATTGGGGTTACAACAATCTTCAATGGCTTGGCGGAACCTATTACCACAAATTTGACGAGAACTGGCACATCTCAATCGAATCCTATTACATGTATCAGAAGAACGTTTTCGATGTTGGACAAGGCTATGGAAACACGCCTTTCGCGTATTTTCGGCCGACCAACACGCCGTTCGAAGCCGTCTGCCCTTATGAGCTAAGCGGGCAGACTCAGTGCACGGCGCGGGAATGGAGCGTGCTCGCCTATCTGAACTACAAGTTCTCTCCGTTGGACAATATCTCCTTGCGGGCGGAATTCTATGACGACATCAACGGCCAGCGCACGGGCTTCCCGACGCGCTACAACAACTATGCGCTTGGCTGGCAGCATTGGTTTTCGCCTCAGATCGAGATCCGTCCCGAAATGGCGTATTATCATTCGCTTGATAAGCCGGCGTTTGATAACGGCACTAGACATGCCATCGGGATCGCTTCGATGGATCTGATCTGGCACTATTAGAGGAAACTGCCTCAAGCCAAAGCCAACGGTCCTTAAAAGGGACCGTTGGTTTGCGTGCTAGGGCGTAGCGGCCGCGCGCTCAAGACCAAAGCATTTGCGTGCGGCGCTTCGGCGAGTTAAGCGGCGGGGCGCAATTGAGGGGGCGTTCAGCGGCAGTCGCGGATGTTTCGGCGCCCATGTCGATGCGGTGGGGCCCTGTTCCAGCTTACTTTGAGCGGCTCACAGGGATACTACGCCCAGCGCGGCGGGGACAGTTGCTCGCATGTGCAAACGGAATTGGCAGTCAATGTTCCGTCTAATGCTCGCCTGAACAAGCTCCGTCAGGCTCCGGTCGCTACCGCCGAGCGCATCAAGTGAGATTGTCTGTAGTTGGCGGCGGGGCCTCGGTTCAACGAGGCGGCTCCGCCACTTCCGACGTTAAAGGCGGTTGGGTTGTTGGCTCAGTCGGCGTTGGCAGTCGTCGCCACATCGTTCCGGTTCCACCACCCGCCGCCGAGTGCTTGGAACAGCGCCGCCGTGTCTGCGAATCGATTGGCTTCCGCCTGAGCGTGGGCCAGTACAGCTTGCAGATAGGTTTGCTCCGACGTCAGCAGGGCGAGAAAATTGACCTCTCCGAGCAGCAATTGCTTGCGCGTGATCTCGAGACTTGTATGCGCCGCCGCTTCGGCCGCATTCGCAGCTTTGAGCGCGCGTGCGTCCGCCTGCAAGGCGCGCAGCGAATCGGCGACATTTTGGAACGCCGTGATGACCGTGCTCCTATATTGCGCCTCAGCCTGCTCAAGCGCGGCCTCGGCGGCCTTTTGCTTGTGATACAAAGTGAAGCCATCGAACAAGGTTTGCGTGACATTGCCGGCCAGCGTGTAAAAGAAGGTTGGCGGGCTAAACAAATTCGCCAAATTAGCCGGGCTCGAACCAAGGTCCGCTGTCAGACTGATGACCGGCAAGCGATTGGCGATGGCGACTCCGACCAAAGCGCTGGCGGAATGCAAATTGGCCGAGGCGGCCTTCACGTCGGGCCGGTGCTCGACGAGTTGCGAGGGAAGGCTAACGGGCAGATCGCGCGGAAGCCTCAATGAAGCAAGAGTGAATTTTTGCGCGACTTCAGCGCTTGGATAACGCCCGGCGAGGGCGGTCAAGAGATCGCGCTGCTGCGCCAGTTGCTTTTCGAGCGGGGGCAGCGTCTCCTCCGCCTGCGCCAAAGCGGCTTCCTGCAGCGCGACGTCGCCGCCAGCGACCTGGCCTAAACTCAATTGACGGCGCAGCAGGCCAAGCAGGTCGGTCTCAATCGCCACGATCTTCTTCGTCGCCTCGATCTGCGCGCGCAATGAGGCTTCCTGGATCGCCGCCGCGACGACATTGGAGGTCAGCGTGAGATAGGTGGCCTCGAGCTGGAAGAGCTCTCCTTGGGTTTGAGCCTCGAGCGATTCCAAGCCGCGCCGGACCAATCCGAAGACGTCTGGCGCATAGGAGACGGACACTTGGGCTATCGTCAGGCTGTAAAAGACTGAGTTGTTGCTCAGTATGGGCGCAACGTCTTCGCCCGTTTTGCCGCCAATCGGGTTGAAGTTGGCCGACGCCTGCGGATAGAGAAGGCCTTTTTGCGCTTCGGTGTTTTCATGGGCGGCGCGCAATGCGGCCTGGGCCGCTTGCAGATCGGGGTTATGCCTCAGCGCGTCCTCGATCAAATCGTTCAGCGGACGCGAATGAAACACCGCCCACCATTGGCCAGGAATGTCGAGGCCTTGCACGAAACGCTGCGCTTTGCCCTCCGGCCCAGGCGAGGCGGCGGTCTGAGGAGCCAAGGGCTCCGGCGTATAGCCGGTCGCCTCCGGGGCCGGCGGCGGCTCGAAATTGGGGCCGACCGCACAGGCCGACAGCAAGATCATCGGAACGCCTACGGCGGCGGCGCTGATCTGAAGCTTGCGGCCAGTTACATCCGCTTGCCCGGGGCGCGCGCAAGTTTTCTCTCGACCCATCGCTTATTCCCCCGGCTCTGGCGCAACATCGCCGAGCGCCTCGTTCGCCCCAAGCGGTGTGAAGACGTCGATCATGACCGGCAGGATGACCAGAATGAGCACGGGCGCGAGAAGGATGCCGCCGACGACTACAAGAGCGAGGGGGCGTTGGACCTGCGAGCCAATGGCGGTAGATACAGCCGCCGGCAGCAAGCCGACGCAAGCCGCGACGCATGTCATCACGACCGGGCGAAGCAAGGTCGTGCCAGTCTGAATGATTGCCGTCCGACGTTCGAGGCCAAACGCGTTGACGCGTCGAAAATAGGATAAAACGATCACGCCATTCATGACGGATATTCCGAACAGAGCTACAAAGCCGATGGCCGCCGAGACGCTGAACGGCGTTCCGGTAAGCACCAGCGTAAAAATCCCGCCAACGACAGCCATAGGAATGACGCTGGCGGCGAGCAGGGTGTTGCGCACTGTTCCAAACATTCCATAGAGCAGCAGCAAGATCATGCCGATGGCCACCGGCACAAGGATCGTCAAACGTCGGAGGGCGTCTTGCAGGTTCTCCACCTCGCCGACCCATTCGAGCCGGGAGCCTGACGGCAAGGTGACCGATTCAGCGACCTTCTTCTGAGCTTCCAGGACCGCGCTGCCAACATCGCGTCCGCGCACGCTGAACTTGATCGGGATGTAACGCTGTTGGCCTTCGCGGTAGATGAAGGCCGCGCCGGATGTCAGCTTGATGGCAGCGACCTCGCTGAGCGGCACCTGAATCGGGCCATTCGGCCCTTGCGCGCCAATAGTTATGTTGCGAATGGCGTCGAGATCCTGCCGATAGCGTGGGGCGAGACGGACCATCATCGGAAAATGCCGATCGCTCCCATGCTCATAGAGGTCGCCGGCGGCCTGACCACCGATCGCGGTCTGAATCGTCGCATTGACGTCGCCAGGCATAAGCCCATAGCGGGCCGCCTTGTGGCGATCGATGTCAATCGTCACCGTTGGCTGCCCAAGGGACGTCAGAACCGCAAGGTCGGTAACTCCCTTGACGGTCTTCAGGACATCCTTGATCTTGTTGGCGGTCGCCTCCATCTGCGTCAGGTCCGTGCCGAATAGTTTGACTGAATTCTCTCCTTTCACTCCGGACGCGGCCTCCTCGACATTGTCCTGAATATTCTGCGAGGCGTTGAAATCGACGCCGGGAAACTCCACCTGCAGTTTGTCGACGACATCTTGGGTCAACTCTTCCTTGGTGACGCCTTTGGGCCAATCGGCCGGCGGCTTTAGCGGCACATAGAATTCGGCGTTGTAGAAACCTGATGTGTCCGTGCCGTCATCCGGCCTTCCGTGCTGCGACACCACTGTGACGACTTCCGGAAAGCTCATCATGGCCACACGCATTCGGTTGACATAGCCATTGCCCTCGTCCAGCGAAATGGAGATCGGCATGGTCGCGCGGATCCACAGATTGCCCTCTTCGAGCTTGGGCAGAAACTCGAGCCGCAGCGAGCGTCCGGCCAGCACGCTCAGCACAACCAGCAACACGCCGAAGCCGAGAGTCAAAGCGCGGTTGGCGACCGCGAAACGCAGCAGCGGTCCGTAGCCCGCGTGAAGCACGCGCATGACCACCGTTTCGTTTTCGCTGATGTTTTCCGGCAGCAGCAGGGCGGAAAGGGCCGGAGAGACGGTGAAAGTCGCGATCACGGCGCCAAGCAAGGCGTAGGCGTAGGTCTTCGCCATAGGCGAGAAAATATGCCCCTCGATCCCGCCGAGGCCGAACAGCGGCACGAAGGCGGCGATAATGATGGCGACCGCGAACAAGATCGATAGGCCGACCTCATTGCCTGCCGCATGGATGACCGCCATCCTGATGGGTAGCCCGGGGAGCGTGTTTCCGACCCGGTCGATTTCCCATCCTAGCGGTCCAGGCGAACGGTCGCCATGCCGCCATTCGACCAAGTGGCGGAAAATATTCTCCACCATCAGAACAGAGCAATCGACGATCAGGCCGAAATCGATTGCGCCCACGGATAAGAGATTCGCCGATTCGCCGCGCATCGTCATGACGATCAGGGCGAAAGAGAGGGCGAAGGGAATGGTCGTGGCGACGATGATCGCGCTGCGCAAATTGCCGAGAAAGAGCCACTGCACCAGAAAGATCAGGATAATGCCTGTGACGATATTGTGCAGCACCGTGTGGGTGGTGACGTCGATCAAGTCGGTTCGGTCGTAATAGGGCACAAGGCGAACGCCAGGGGGGAGAATGCCCGAGGTGTTCATTTTCTCGACTTCCGCCTCCACCAAGCGCAAGGTCGGCATGGTTTCGGCCCCGCGTCGCATCAGCACAATGCCCTCGACAATGTCGTCGTCATGGTCTTGGCCGGCGATCCCTAAGCGAGGCACGTGTCCGACGCTGATTGTTGCGACGTCGCTGACCAGCACGGGGCTATTGCCGTTCTGCGCTAGAACGGTGTTGCGGATCTCGTCCATCGAGCGGATCAGCCCCACGCCGCGAACCACCGCGGCCTGCGGACCGATATTGAGCGTCTGGCCGCCGACGTTGATGTTGCTGTTGTTCAAAACCTGCAACACCTGCGCAAGCGTCAGATTATAGGCTTGCAGCCGCGCGAGGTCGATCGTGACGTCGTAAGTCTTTGTGAGGCCGCCCCAGCCGGTGATGTCGATGACGCCAGGCACCGCCCGGAAGCGTCGCTCGATCACCCAGTCTTGCAGAGTCTTGAGATCGGTCAGGCTGAACCCGGGCGGTCCCTTCAAACGATAGCGGTAGATCTCGCCGGTTGGGCTCGCTGGAGAGATCGTCGGCTGAATATTGCCCGGGAGCGGCGATAGCTGCGACAGCCGGTTCAATACTTTTTGCTCCGCCTCCTCGTAGGTAAAGTCATAGGTGAACTGCACTTTTACGTCCGACAGGCCGAACAGCGAACTGGTCCGCACAACCGTGACATGCTGAATGCCCGCGAGCTGGACCTCCAGCGGAATCGTGACGTAGCGCTCGATCTCCTCGGCCGACTGGCCGGGCCATTGCGTCACCACATCGACCAGAGGCGGCACAGGATCTGGATAGGCTTCAATATTAAGATTGGCGAAGCTGGCCCCGCCGGCGACGAGAACGCCGAAAAGCAGCACGACGACGAGGATCCGGCGTCTTAGCGCGAAAGCGATTAGTCCGTTCATGTCGGTCTCGTGTCCGAATTCCTGCGGCGGGCGGCGGGGGCTAGCTCAGCGTCGTCAATCACTGGCGGCGGCGCGATCGATGAAGATGCTTCCTTGGGTGACGACTTCGTCGCCCGCCGACAGTCCCGAAAGAACCTCGACATTCGGCCTATTTATAATCCCTGTCCGGATTTCGCGCGACGTCAGCCTATGGTCCTTGTCGGCAACCCAGACCCGCTCGGAATCGCCTTCAAAGACGATGGCCTGCTCCGGCGCCGCGAGGCCCTTGCGGCCGATGCCGGTCGCGATGCGGAAATCGGCCCACATCTCCGGCTTCAGAAGGCCTTCCTCATTGGGCACGGCGGCTCGGATCGGCAATCGATGCGTATTGGGGTCGATGGTGGGCGAGACAAAGGTGATTTTCGCGTTGAAAACCTTGTCGGGATAGGCGGTCACGCGGACTTCGACCGGCTGCCCGACGCGCACATAGGGCGCATCGGTCTCGCGCACATTGGCGGTCAGCCAAACCGTCGACAGATCGCCAATCAGCATGATCGGATCGGTGGCGCCTTGGCTGATATATTGCCCGACGCCGAGCTTTCGCATCAGAACCTGGCCGCTGATCGGCGCCAGCACGTTCAGTTCGGGCGTGGTTCGCGTCAGCGCCTCCGTCTCCGTCTCTCCCGATTGGACGCGGATGATGCGCAGCCGGTCCTGCGCGGCGGCCAGCCCGATCTCGGCGGATTTCAGATCATTCTGCGCCGCGGTCAAATCGGCCTGCGACTGCTGCCAGTCTTTCAAGGCGCCGCCCTTGGCGAGGTATAATTGGTGGGCGCGGTCTTCGGCCGTCTTGGTCAAAAGGAGCTGCGCCTGCGCTTTCGCGACGCCGGCCTTGCCCGCGACGACATCGTTGATCGCCTGCACGAGATCGGTCGAGTCCAGGCGAAACAGAGGCTGGCCCTGCTTTACATAGTCGCCGTCGCGGACAAACACTGCGGTCACCCGTCCATTATAGGGAGGGTAGACCGAAGTGGCGAAGTGATCGTCGACGGCGATCTTCCCTTCAGCCTGGCGCTGCGGCAGAAAATCCATCTCCTTGACTGTCGCCGTCCGCATCGACGCCCATTGTTGCGGCGTCGGCGTGAAGCTGGCGGCTTCGGCGGGCGCGGCATTTTCGGTCGGCGCCTGTTCCTTCGCCGTGCGAAACGGACCGAAAAACCAGGCCCAAGCGATCGCAGCGACGACGATGAATAGGATCGCGAACTGCGCCGGGCGCGGCAGACCGAAAGCTCTGCCCGGAGCTGTCGGAGACGGCTTTTCGAAGGCCTTTTTCTTTTGCTGCATTGAGGCTTCTTTGAATGACAGGCTTCAAACGAGAATAAGGAAGCCTTGCGGCGGGCATCGATTCCCGGATTTCAAATAAAATTGCAAGAGTATTCGGGCGCGCAACCAGCGCGATTGCTCTTGAATGATCATTGACATTGGGAAAGCCTCACGTCATCGGGGGAATCCTGATCTTGTGTCAGCCATCCATTCATCATGTTTTGATTTTTGCGGATCCTGAACCTGTCTTGTCCAGACTGATGAAGGATGTTCTCGACGCTTCAATGACGCATGCCAAGTCGAGGCGGCGCGGCGCCCGCTGCTTTCAATAAGTCCGACAACAGCCGGTTGACGATTCTCGATCAGCCGCTAGCTCGCGGCTTGCAAAAATATAATATCAGTGTGTCCTTGAGACCACATTAGCTAGTATTCTCAATTTATACTATTTCTAAAGTTGCTTCGTTCTATTGACAAAAATACATCCCATGACTTTCATGCTTGCGAGAGTTCGTATCACGGCATGAAATATGGGGGACGCCGCGATGCTCCGGATCGAGAAGGCTTTTGTGCGGCGTCGCGCGCTTATTACTTTGTCGGCTTGCATCACATTATCGTGTCAGGCTTTCGCCGCCGATCTGACCCCCACGTCAAATAATCCTTGGGAGGGTTTCTATCTTGGCGGCCATGTCGGCTACGCCTTTGGAACATCCTCTTATCTAACCAATCCTCCGGGCTGGCCAGCTTCGGGGGCGGTTGGCCTTTATGGCGAGGATGGCCAATTCGGTCCGGTCTTTGGCGGCCTTCAGGCTGGCTACAACCATGTGACTCCTTCAGGCATCATGTTCGGTCTCGAAGCCGAACTCTCTTTCCCCGATGAGATGCATAGCAACCTGCCGGCGATATTTTCCGCTGTGGGGCCATCCGTCCTCAACGACAGAATCGAGATCTTCGGCTCCGTGCGCGGCCGCATCGGCTACGCGTCCGGCGATTGGCTCATCTACGGCGCGGGCGGCTTCGCCTATGACCGGGATCAGGTTATGAGCACGGACATGGCCGGCGACGTCGATGGCGTTTATTTCTGGCGTCCCGGTTGGACTGTCGGCGGCGGCGTGGAAGTCCGGTTGACGCCGAATTGGAGCGCGAAACTCGAATATTCGTTTATGGATTTCGCCCGCGCCGGGGTCTCTTTTCCGATCGCCGGCGAACGCTACAATTCCAATCTCTCCTTACAGACGGTCCAACTCGGCCTGAATTATAGATTCGCCGATAATTCCGGCGCTCCGGCGTCAACGGGCGGCATTCTCCCCAATCTCGACAATTGGAGCATTCACGCCCAATCGACGATTATCGGGCAGGGCACCCCTCCGTTCCGTTCTCCCTATGTAGGGCCGCAAAGCCTCTATCCCTTCTATCAGTCGCGCGAGACCTTCAGCGTGACCGGTTTCTTGGGATACAAGGCTTTTGAAGGCACAGAGTTCTATTTCAATCCCGAGCCGTTCCAAGGCTTCGGTCTCAGCGGAACTAAGGGCCTAGCGGGCTTTCCGAACGGCGAAGCGCAAAAGGCTGGGTTCGATTTCCCTCATTACAATACGTCGCGTCTGTTCCTGCGCCACATCTTCGGCCTGGGAGGCGAACAGGAGGATTTGCCGGATGGCCCCAATCAAGTCGCCGAAAAGGCTGACATATCGCGGGTGACCATCACTTTCGGCAAGCTCTCCATACCTGATATTTTCGACAACAACGCCTATGCGCATGACGGGCGATCGAGCTTCATGAACTGGGCGCTGATCGACGGCGGCGCCTTCGATTACGCAGCCGACCAGAAAGGCTATACATGGGGCGCGGCGGTTGAGCTCAACCAGAAGGATTGGGCGCTTCGGGCCGGATATTTTCTCTTGCCCGACGTTCCCAACGGCAATGATCTCGACACGCGAATTTTTCAGCGCGGCCAATATCTCCTCGAATTTGAAGATAGATACGCGCTTTTTGGATCGGCCGGAAAGTTTCGCCTGACCGGCTGGGAAAGCCAGTGCTATTGCGGCAGCTTCGCGGCGACTTTGACCAATCCGTTCCTTTCCAATCCGGCGTTCGATTCCAATGCGCCGGACATTGCGGCGACGCGCAAGACTCGGTCGGAATTCGGCTTTATCGCCAATGTCGAACAGGCTGTTACGGATGATCTCGGCCTGTTCGCGCGGCTGAGTTGGCGGAGCGGCCAGACCGAGATCATGGCCTGGACGGACATTGACGAGAGCGCCTCGTTCGGCGGCGTATTGAAGGGAACTTCATGGGGACGCCCCAATGACAGGATTGGCCTGGCTGGCGTAGTGAACGGCCTTTCCGGCAATTATCGCGCTTTCCTTGGAGCGGGCGGCCTTGGCATCAACATCGGCGACGGCCAGATCAGCTACCGGCCGGAGCAAATCGTTGAAGCTTATTATTTGGTCGGCCTCACGGATTGGGCAACGTTCACCTTCGACTATCAATTTATCGCCAACCCCGCCGACAATTATGCGCGCGGACCGGTCTCGATCGGCGCTGTGCGGCTGCATGTGCAATTTTGATCGCGCGATCCATGGGTGGAAGTCTGGCTGCTTCGCGACGCCGGGTTAGCGCGGCGGCCAGATTCAAATATGCTCTCGGAGGCATATTTGAATTGGAAACATGATCCGCCGCCAATGACTTCGTCGACCGGGCGCTAGCTTTTCTTCGTTTGCAATTCTTTCTTGGAGAAATTGGTGAGGTCGCCTTCTTTCGCCGCCTGCCGGCGCCAAGATTTCGCTATGGCCGGATATTTGATTTCGACGCAGATCTTGGCGACCTGCTGCTGCAACTTCTCGCTGCCGCAGGACGGACAGGCGGGAACGTCGGAAGACCTAACCAAGAGCTCGAACTCGGCATTGCAGTCGTGGCAATTGTAAACGTAAAGCGGCATCAAATCCTCTCAATCGGTTATCAGCGTGGTCGGCATATCGCCATTTCTTCCGCGGCACATAAGCAATTTTTGCGCCGGAATATGCCTCAATTGACTGCGCTTTGAAATCGCAAGATCGCGGCCTATTTCGCATTCCATTTCTTGTTTTTGCCCTTGCAGGCGCATAGGTTCTCGGGACAAAGGCGGCTTCGGCGCCGTCGGCTTTCGCATGGAGGTTTGCGCGATGGGCGGTCTATCGATCTGGCACTGGCTTATCGTCGGAGCAGTAGCTTTGCTCGTATTTGGCGGCAAGGGCAAGATTTCGGATATTATGGGCGACGTCGCCAAGGGCATAAAATCCTTCAAGAAAGGGCTTTCGGACGACGACGAAAAATCCGAAGCGTTGCGGTCTGGCGAGACGCCGATTCGCGGCATCGATCATCAGCCGATCGCCGACCCGGCCAAGGTTTCGGACACGCGCAAGATTGGCTGAGCAGGACTCGCCCCCAGTTCGCAAGCCGCGGCGCCTGGACTTTAGTTGGTTTCCACGCGCCGGGGGGCCGTGTGAACTGAATTATGCGCGTCCTGAAAGGGAAACGCGGCGCGCGAAGGGACGGAGATTGTTCTCGAGCCCCATCATCGACGCCAAACCCGAGTGACCTCCGCTTATGTTCGATTTCGACGCCGGCAAACTCATCATCATCGGGATCGTGGCGCTGATCGTCATTGGACCGAAGGAGCTTCCCGGCGTGCTGCGCCAAGTTGGCCAGGCGGTTGGCAAGATGCGGCGCATGGCGGCCGAGTTTCAGGGCCAGTTCATGGAAGCCATGCGCGAGGCCGATATAGCCGACATCAAGGCGGACGTGGCGAAGCTCGCGGACAGCGCCAAGGTCGACGTGGATTTTAATCCGGTAGCCGAGCTGAAGAACCAGATTACGAGTGCGGTTGATGCGCCGGCTCTTGCGGCTCCTCAAGCGGCGGGCGCATCCTTGAACGCCATTGACTTGCCGCGCTTGCCTGAAGCGCAGGAAGAGGGAGGGGAATCCCTGCTCGCCGCGGGTATTGCGCCCGCGCCCGTCGAGGCGGAAGAGGCGACTGAGGCGCCTGCGCATGCGGAGCCGGTTGCGGCGGGCGGCGTCGAGGCGGAGATGCAGGCGCTCGCAACTGCGCTCGAGGCTGAGATGCGGTCGCCGCCGCGCCGGGCCGATGCGGATGAATCGAAGGCGCGGGGCTCGAACGTGCAAGATCAGGCGTGACTTTCCCCGCGCGCCGGTTCTATTAAGCTCGCACGTTCCGCATGCCTAATCCGCCCGCCCGCCGCCATCCTTTGCGCGCCGCCGCCTGCAGCGATCGAGGATCCCGCCGCAATGATTTTTGAGACGAGCCTCATCAGATGAGCGACGCCGATATTGAGGCGACCAAGGCGCCCTTGATGGATCACCTGATCGAGCTGCGGTCGCGGCTCGTCAAGGCGCTCATCGCCTTCCTTTTGATGTTCTTTGTCTGTTTCTATTTCGCCAAGGATATTTACAATATTCTTGTCGTGCCTTTCGAACATGTCGCGGGTCCGGACGCGCGGCTGATCTATACGGCGCCGCAGGAATATTTCTTTACGCAGATCAAGGTTGCGATTTTCTCGGCCGCCTTCCTGTCTTGCCCGGTGATTTTCGCGCAGCTTTACGCCTTTGTCGCGCCCGGCCTCTACCGGCATGAACGCAAAGCCTTTGCGCCCTATCTTTTCGCCACGCCGTTCTTTTTCGCGCTTGGCGGACTTGTCGTCTATTTCATCGTCATGCCGAATCTCTTGCGCTTTTTCATCGGCATGCAGCAGGCCAAGGAGCCGGGCCGGGCGCAGATCGAGCTTTTGCCACGCGTCAGCGAATATCTGTCGCTGATCATGACCTTGATCTTCGCCTTTGGCGTCACCTTCCAGCTGCCGGTGGTCCTGACCCTTCTCGGGCGCGTCGGAATCATCGATTCGGAATTTTTGCGCAGCAAAAGGCGCTACGCGATCGTGCTTGTCTTTATTGTCTCGGCGATCCTGACGCCGCCCGACATATTTTCGATGCTGGCGCTTGCCGCCCCTGCGCTGCTCCTCTACGAGCTTTCGATCGTCTCTGTCCGCATGATCGAAAAGGGCCGCGCTGCGGAGAAAGCCGCCGGGCAGGCCACGGGGAGTTGAGGCGCAACGCCGCGCGGGCGGCCAAGTCCTCATGGTGAGGAGGGTCTGAAAGACCCGTCTCGAACCACGAGGGCGCCTTAGGAGCCTAGCGAGCTCATCCTTCGAGACGCAGGCTTCGCCCGCTCCTCAGGATGAGGGCGTTTCCTATAATGGAATGAGTTTTTATGTACGATATCAAATGGATTCGCGATAATCCTGACGTCTTTGACAAGGGCCGGCAGAGGCGGGGGCTTGAGCCGCTAGCCGAAAAGCTTCTGGCGCTCGATGACGCCCGCCGCGCCGCGATCGCCAAATTGCAGGCCGCGCAAGAGCGCCGCAACGCGGCCTCCAAGGAAATCGGCCAGGCGATGGCCGCGAAGGATTTTCCCCGCGCGGACGCCTTGAAAGGTGAGGTCGCAGAGCTGAAGACGAGCTTCGCGACCTTCGAGGCCGAGGAGCGCGACGCTATCACCGCTCTTGACAAGGCCTTAGCCGAAATTCCTAATCTACCGCTTGAAGATGTTCCTTATGGCAAAGATGAAAACGACAATCCCGAGCTTCGCCGCGTCGGCGAACCGCCGGGCTTTTCGTTCCAGCCGAAAGAGCATTTCGACATAGGCGAAGCGCTCGGCCTGATGGATTTCGAGACGGCGACGAAAATCTCTGGCGCGCGCTTTGTCGTGAATAAGGGGCCTTTGGCGAGATTGGAGCGTGCGCTCGGGGCGTTCATGCTCGATCTGCACACGGGCGAGCATGGGTATACGGAAGTGAACCCGCCGATCCTTGTGCGCGGGGAAGCTATGTTCGGCACGGCGCAACTGCCGAAACTCGAGGAAGATCTATTCTGGGCAATTTCTGGCGAAAATTTCCATAAACAGGAGGGATTGTGGGAGGAAACTGAAGGAATGGCGACGCTTGATTTACAATTGGCGCTGCTAGGGTTCGAGACAAAGCTTAGAAAAAATAGATTTGGCCTCATCCCCACAGCCGAAGTCCCGCTCACCAATCTCGTGCGCGAATCGATCCTGGAAGAAAAACACCTCCCCATCCGCGTCACCGCCTGCACGCCTTGCTTTCGCGCTGAGGCGGGGTCGGCGGGGCGCGATACGCGCGGCATGATTCGCCAGCATCAATTCACCAAGGTCGAGCTTGTCTCCATCACGACGCCGGAAAACTCCCTCGCCGAGCATGAGCGTATGCTTGGCTGCGCCGAAGAAGTGCTGAAGCGCTTGGGGCTCGCCTATCGCGTGGTCACGCTTTGCACCGGCGACATGGGTTTCGCCTCGCAAAAAACCTATGACATCGAGGTCTGGCTGCCGGGGCAGGACCGCTATCGCGAGATTTCGTCCGTGTCCGTCTGCGGCGATTTCCAGGCGCGGCGGATGAATGCCCGCTATCGCCCCGAAGGCGCCAAGGTGACGCGATTCATCCATACGCTCAATGGCTCGGGCGTGGCCGTCGGCCGCGCGCTCGTAGCGGTGCTGGAGAATTACCAGAATGAAGACGGCTCCGTCGCGGTGCCCGATGCGCTGCGCCCCTATATGGGCGGCCTTACGAAGATCGAGCAAGCAAGATGAGCGGTGAGTATAAGGCCAATGCCTAAGCATGGCCGTTGGATGATTTTCGCTTCGCCGAAAACTCACCGAGGAGAAAACCGTTGCTTTTCGTGTCGAGAAGGGGTTGACGTGCTAACGCGACGTCACTAAGTTCCGCCCACCTCAGACAGGCAGTAGGTTTTTCTCTTCGGGACGTCGCGTCCTGAACCTTTCAAACCTAAACGCTGTCGGATTCAGCGACTGAATAGTCACACTATAGATCCAGGGCTTGGCCTTGGATCGCTCGGAGGCAAGACCGCAGCATTCGCGTGCCGTGGTCCTCTGCGCAAGTCCCAGCGCCAGAAGCCTTAAGCGGCTGTTGGCGCTGACTTATTTGCGTCTGTAAAACGCTGATCGGTCACGGGCGTGCGTTAGATTTGGGCGAATGCGGGATTTTGGAGCGGCCGGCTCCGCCCCACTGCGAAGATTTGGACTGTATTAGAAAGAACAAGCATGCCGACGATCAGTCAATTGATCCGCAAGCCGCGGCACGAAAAGACCTATCGCGAGAAGGCCCGCCATCTAGGGGCCTCGCCTCAGAAGCGGGGCGTCTGCACGCGCGTCTATACGACAACGCCGAAAAAGCCGAATTCGGCTTTGCGCAAAGTCGCCAAGGTGCGCCTGACCAATGGGTTCGAGGTGATCGGCTATATCCCGGGCGAGGGGCATAATCTGCAGGAGCATTCGGTCGTCATGATCCGCGGCGGCCGCGTCAAGGATCTGCCCGGCGTGCGTTATCACATTCTGCGCGGCGTGCTCGATACGCAAGGCGTCAAGAACCGCAAGCAGCGCCGCTCGAAATACGGCGCCAAGCGGCCGAAGTAAGCTTGTTTCGACATTTTGGGCTGGTCGAAATCACGCAACTGAACAGACTCGCCCAGCGTTGAAGTTTAATTTGGACGGAGCATAGAAAAGATGTCGCGCCGCCATAGCGCCGAAAAGCGGGAAGTCATCCCCGACGCCAAGTTCGGGGACGTCATTCTCACGAAGTTCATGAACTCGATCATGTATGACGGCAAGAAGTCGATCGCCGAGACGATCGTCTACAACGCCTTCGACATCATCGGGCAAAAGACCAAGTCGGAGCCGCTCGGCGTCTTCAAGCAGGCGCTGGAGAATGTCGCGCCGGCGATCGAGGTTCGCTCCCGCCGGGTCGGCGGCGCGACCTATCAGGTTCCGGTCGAGGTTCGCATGGAGCGGCGCCAGGCGCTTGCCATTCGCTGGATCATCACGGCCGCCCGCGCGCGCAACGACAAGACCATGGTCGACCGGCTTTCGGCGGAGCTGATGGACGCCGCCAACAACCGCGGCAACGCCGTAAAGAAGCGGGAAGACACGCATCGCATGGCGGAGGCCAACCGCGCCTTCTCGCATTATCGTTGGTAGAAAGCTTGTACGAAGCGGCCTTGCGCTTGAAGGGAATTTGTCATGGCTCGTAGCCATCCGATCGAGGACTACCGAAACTTCGGCATCATGGCCCACATCGACGCGGGCAAGACGACGACGACGGAGCGTATCCTCTATTATTCCGGCAAGTCGCATAAGATCGGCGAAGTCCATGACGGCGCTGCGACGATGGACTGGATGGAGCAGGAGCAGGAGCGCGGCATCACGATCACCTCCGCCGCGACCACGACGTTCTGGAACGGCAAGCGGCTCAACATCATCGACACCCCCGGCCATGTCGATTTCACGATCGAGGTCGAGCGTTCGCTGCGCGTGCTCGACGGCGCCGTATGCGTGCTCGACGGCAACCAGGGCGTCGAGCCGCAGACCGAGACTGTCTGGCGCCAGGCCGACAAATATCATGTTCCGCGCATCGTCTTCGTCAACAAGATGGACAAGATCGGCGCCGATTTTTATCGCTGCGTCGACGACATCAAGAATAAGGTCGGCGGGCGTCCGGTCTGCATCCAATTGCCGATCGGCTCGGAGTCCGATTTCAAAGGCGTCATCGATCTCGTCCGCATGAAAGCGGTCGTCTGGGAGGATGAGGCGCTTGGCGCCAAATATGCCGACGCCGAAATTCCGGCCGACCTGAAAGAGAAGGCTGAGGCATATCGCCACGACCTCTTGGAGGCGGCGGTCGAACTCGACGACGACGTGATGTCGGCCTATCTCGACGGCGTCGAGCCGGATGAAGCGACTCTGAAGCGTCTCATTCGCAAGGCCGTTCGTTACATCACGTTCATCCCGATCCTGTGCGGCTCGGCCTTCAAGAACAAGGGCGTTCAGCCTTTGCTCGATGCGGTCGTCGATTATCTGCCGTCGCCGGTCGATCGCGAGGCGATCAAGGGCGTCGATCTTGCGACCGGCGAAGAAGTCGTGCGCCTGCCGCGCGACGAAGATCCTTTCTCCATGCTCGCCTTCAAGATCATGGACGATCCTTTCGTCGGCACGCTGACCTTCGCGCGGGTCTATTCCGGGCATGTCGACTCCGGCACGACGGTGCTGAATTCGACCAAGGATAAGAAAGAGCGTATCGGGCGCATGCTTCTCATGCACGCGAACAATCGCGAGGATGTCAAGGAAGCCTATTCGGGCGACATTGTCGCGCTCGCCGGCCTCAAGGACACCCGCACGGGCGATACTTTGTGCGACCTGAACAAGCCGGTGATTTTGGAGCGCATGGAGTTTCCCGAACCGGTCATCGAGATCGCGATCGAGCCGAAATCCAAGGCGGATCAGGAGAAGCTCGGCGTCGCGCTGTCGAAGCTCGCGGCCGAGGATCCTTCCTTCCGGGTCTCGACCGATCAAGAGTCTGGCCAGACCATCCTGAAGGGCATGGGCGAGCTGCATCTCGACATCAAGGTCGATATTTTGCGGCGCACTTATAAGGTCGACGCCAATATCGGCGCGCCGCAGGTCGCCTATCGGGAAAAGCTGACGCGCCGAGTCGAGATCGATCACACCCACAAGAAGCAGACTGGCGGCACCGGACAATTCGCGCGGGTCAAGATAGTCTTCGAGCCGAATGAAGCCGGCAAAGGCAATAATTTCGAGTCGCAGATCGTCGGCGGCGCGGTGCCGAAGGAATATATCCCCGGCGTCGAGAAGGGCATCAACAGCGTCATGGGATCTGGCGTTCTCGCCGGCTTCCCGGTGGTCGATGTCAAGGCGACCCTGATCGACGGCGCATTCCACGACGTCGACTCTTCGGTGCTCGCCTTCGAGATCGCCGCGCGGGCGGCGTTTCGCGAAGCGCTGCAGAAGGGCGGCTCGGTTTTGCTCGAGCCGATCATGAAGGTCGAGGTGACGACGCCTGAAGATTACACCGGCTCGGTCATGGGCGACCTCTTGGGCAGGCGCGGCCAGGTCCAGGGACAGGACATGCGCGGCAATGCCGTGGTCATCAACGCCATGGTGCCTCTGGCGAATATGTTTGGTTACGTCAATCAGCTGCGGTCCTTCAGCCAGGGCCGCGCCAATTACACGATGCAATTCGATCATTATGAACAGGTCCCCGCGGGCGAGGCCGCGAAGGTGCAGGCGAAATACGCCTGATCCTGAGACGCAGCGCACGAGAAGATCCTAGAGGAGCCGGACGATGGGCAAGGAAAAATTTGCGCGGACAAAGCCGCATTGCAACATTGGGACGATTGGCCATGTCGACCATGGCAAGACGTCTCTAACGGCCGCGATCACGAAGGTCTTGGCCGAATCCGGCGGAGCGACCTTCACGGCCTATGATCAGATCGACAAGGCTCCGGAAGAGAAAGCGCGCGGGATCACGATCTCGACGGCCCATGTCGAATATGAGACGAAGAACCGCCATTACGCGCATGTCGATTGCCCCGGCCACGCGGATTATGTGAAGAACATGATCACCGGCGCGGCGCAGATGGACGGCGCGATCCTCGTCGTGTCCGCGGCCGACGGCCCGATGCCGCAGACGCGCGAGCATATTCTGCTCGCCCGTCAGGTCGGCGTTCCGGCGCTGGTTGTTTTCCTGAACAAGGTCGACATGGTGGACGACGCCGAGCTTCTCGAACTCGTCGAGCTCGAGGTCCGCGAGCTTTTGTCGAAATATGAATTCCCCGGCGACGACATCCCGATCACCAAGGGGTCCGCGCTTTGCGCTCTTGAGAACCGCAATCCCGACATTGGGCATGATGCGGTCCTCGCGCTGATGGAGACGGTGGACGCCTATATTCCGCAGCCGGAGCGTCCGATCGACCAGCCGTTCTTGATGCCCGTCGAAGACGTGTTCTCGATCTCCGGCCGCGGCACCGTCGTGACCGGCCGCGTCGAGCGCGGAATTATCAAGGTCGGCGAGGAAGTCGAGATCGTCGGCCTCAAGCCGACCGTGAAGACGACGGTGACCGGCGTCGAGATGTTCCGCAAGCTCCTGGATCAAGGACAGGCGGGCGACAATATCGGCGCGCTGCTGCGCGGCACCAAGCGCGAGGACGTCGAGCGCGGGCAGATCCTGTGCAAGCCCGGCTCCGTGAAGCCGCATACGAAGTTCAAGGCCGAGGCCTATATCCTCACCAAAGACGAAGGCGGCCGCCATACGCCTTTCTTCACCAATTACCGCCCGCAGTTCTATTTCCGCACCACGGACGTGACCGGCGTCGTGACCTTGCCGGAAGGCACTGAAATGGTGATGCCCGGCGACAATGTGACGATGGATGTCGAACTGATCGTCCCGATCGCGATGGAGGAGAAGCTGCGCTTCGCCATCCGCGAAGGCGGCCGCACCGTCGGTGCAGGCGTCGTCGCCTCGATTACGGAGTGACGCGGAGGCGCGTCGCTTTTGCCTAGATCAAAAGGCCCATAGGTCGCGCCCGCTTGGCGCGGCCGCATGGGAGCAGCGAGAAGCAGGATGAGATGGCAGCCGGAGAGTCCGAGGCTGGCCGACAGGGAATGAATTGATGAACGGCCAGAATATCCGCATTCGCCTCAAGGCGTTTGATCATCGGATCCTCGATTCTTCGACGAAGGAGATCGTTTCAACGGCGAAGCGGACGGGGGCGCAGGTTCGCGGCCCGATTCCGCTGCCGACGAAGATCGAGAAATTCACGGTGAACCGCTCGCCGCATGTCGACAAGAAATCGCGCGAGCAGTTCGAGATCCGCACGCATAAGAGGGTGCTCGACATCGTCGATCCGACGCCCCAGACCGTGGACGCGCTGATGAAGCTCGATCTCGCCGCGGGCGTCGATGTGGAGATCAAGCTTTAGCAGCCGGCGCTTTGAATAAGACGAACCCTCGCGTCTAGAGACGCTAGGGTCGCAAAAGTGGGTCTTGAAGGATTAAACCATGCGATCAGGTGTCATCGCGCAAAAGCTCGGCATGACCCGCGTCTTCACCGACGTTGGCGAACATGTGCCGGTCACCGTCTTGAAACTTCAAGGCTGTCAGGTCGTCGCGCATCGGACCAAGGAACAGAACGGCTATACCGCCGTCCAGCTCGGCATCGGCCGGGCCAAGGTGAAAAATGTGTCGAAGGCCGAGCGCGGCCGCTTTGCGGTCGCCAAGGTCGAGCCGAAATTGAAGCTCGCCGAGTTTCGCGTCGAGGAGGATGCGCTGCTTCCGGTCGGCGCGGAGATTACGGCGGATCATTTCGTCGTGGGTCAATTCGTCGATGTGACCGGTACGAGCACGGGCAAAGGGTTCGCCGGCGCCATGAAGCGCTGGAATTTCGGCGGCTTGCGCGCCACCCATGGCGTGTCGATCTCGCATCGCTCGCATGGTTCGACTGGCGGCCGGCAGGATCCGGGCAAGACCTTCAAGAACAAGAAAATGGCCGGCCATTTGGGAACCGAGCGGGTGACGACGCTGAATTTGCGCGTCGTCCAGCTTGATACTGAGCGCGGCCTGATCCTGGTCGAGGGGGCGGTTCCGGGCGTCGCCGGCGGCTGGATCTATGTTCGCGACGCGGTGAAAAAGGCGCTTCCGAAAGACGCGCCGAAACCCGGCAAATTTCGGCTGGCAAGCGAGGCGTCCGACGCCGCCCCGGCGGCCGAGGCGGCAACGGAGGCCAGCGCGTGAAGATCGACATCACTTCCCTTGACGGCGAGGCCGCAGGCTCGATCGATCTCGACGATTCGATTTTTGGTCTGGAGCCGCGTGAGGATCTCATCGCCCGGATGGTGCGCTATCAGCTCGCCAAACGGCGCGCGGGAACGCATAAGACGCTCGGCCGCGCGGAGATCGCGCGGACCGGCAAGAAATTATACAAGCAAAAAGGAACGGGCTCGGCGCGGCATGGCTCGGCGCGCGTGCCGCAGTTCCGCGGCGGCGGCCGCGCCTTCGGCCCGGTCGTGCGCTCGCATGCGCATGATCTGCCGAAGAAGGTTCGCGCCCTCGCCCTCAAGCATGCGCTTTCGGCCAAGGCCCAGGACGGCGAGATTATCGTATGGGCGGACGCCAAAGTCGCTGAAGCGAAGACCAAGGGGCTGAAGGCGAGCTTCGCCAAGCTCGGCCTGACCAACGCCCTGATTATCGACGGCGCCGAGCCGGAGGCGAATTTCAGCCTCGCCGCGCGCAACATTCCGCAAATCGACGTGCTGCCTGTGCAAGGCATCAATGTCTATGACATTCTCCGCCGCCAAAAGCTCGTTTTGACCAAGGCGGCGGTCGACGCTTTGGAGGCGCGCTTCAAATGAGCCCGGCGAAACTCGCCCTCGAGGCGCATCATTACGACGTGATCCTTGCCCCGGTCATCACCGAAAAGGCGACGCTCGCGTCGGAGGCCAATCAGGTGATCTTCAAGGTTCGGAAAACCGCGACCAAGCCGGAGATCAAGGCTGCCGTCGAGCGGCTTTTCGACGTCAAGGTCGAGAGCGTCAATACGCTCATCCGCAAGGGCAAAAGGAAAGTGTTCAAGGGGACGCGCGGCGTCCAATCGGACGTGAAAAAGGCGGTCGTGACCCTCGCCGAGGGCCATAAGATCGACGTGACGACCGGGCTTTGATTTCGATTTGAGGAGTGCGCCAATGGCGCTTAGAACATTCAAACCTGTCACGCCGAGCCTTCGCCAGCTTGTGATCGTGGACCGCAGCGACCTCTACAAGGGGAAGCCTGTGAAGCAGCTGACCGAGGGCAAATCGTCCTCGGGCGGGCGCAACAACAATGGCCGCATCACCGTGCGGTTTCGCGGCGGCGGCCACAAGCAGACCTATCGGATCATCGATTTCAAACGGCGCAAGCTCGACGTCCCGGCGAAAGTAGAGCGGATCGAATATGATCCGAACCGGACCTCCTTCATCGCCCTTATTCGCTACGCCGATGGAGAATTGTCCTACATTATCGCGCCGCAGCGGCTTGCGGTGGGCGACGAAGTCGTTTCGGGGGCCCAGGTCGACGTGAAGCCGGGCAACGCCATGGCGCTGGCAAATATGCCGGTCGGCACGATCGTGCATAATATAGAGATGAAGATCGGCAAGGGCGGCGCGATGGCGCGCTCCGCCGGAACCTACGCGCAGGTCGTCGGGCGCGACCAGGGCTATGTCATCGTTCGCCTCAATTCGGGGGAACAGCGGCTGATCCATGGCCAATGTTTCGCGACCGTGGGCTCGGTGTCCAATCCCGATCATATGAACGCCTCGATTGGCAAGGCCGGGCGGAGCCGCTGGCTCGGGCGCAGGCCGCATAATCGCGGCGTGACCATGAACCCGGTCGATCATCCGCATGGCGGCGGCGAAGGCCGGACCTCCGGCGGCCGCCACCCGGTGACGCCATGGGGTAAGCCGACTAAGGGCAAGAAAACGCGGTCGAATAAGTCGACCACCAAATTCATCGTGACCTCGCGTCACAAGAGCAAGAAGAAGGGCTGACCATGGCTCGCTCGATCTGGAAAGGCCCGTTCGTCGACGGTTATCTGCTCAAGAAGGCGGATGCCGCGCGCGGCTCGGGCCGCTCCGAAATCATCAAGATTTGGAGCCGCCGCTCGACCATTCTGCCGCAATTCGTCGGACTGACCTTCGGCGTCTACAATGGCCATAAGCATGTGCCTGTGTCCGTGACCGAAGAAATGATCGGCCATAAATTCGGTGAATTTTCGCCGACGCGGACCTTCCATGGTCATTCGGCGGACAAGAAAGCCAGGAGAGGCTGATCATGTCCAAGGAGAAAACCGAACGCGCGCTCAAGGACAATGAAGCCAAGGCCGTCGCCCGCATGCTGCGGGTGAGCCCGCAGAAGCTGAACCTTTTGGCGCAGCTCATCCGCGGCAAGAAGGTCGAGACGGCTTTGGCCGATCTCGAGTTTTCGCGCAAGCGCGTTGCTTTCGACGTGAAAAAGGCGCTCGAAAGCGCGATCGCGAATGCCGAGAACAACCATAGCCTCGATGTTGACGATCTCGTCGTGGCCGAGGCCTTTGTTGGCAAGGCGCTGGTGATGAAGCGCTTCAGCGCTCGAGCGCGTGGGCGGTCTGGCCGAATCCAGAAGCCTTTCTCGAATTTGACGATCATCTTGCGCGAAACCGGCGCAGCCGCGGCCTGAGGAGAGAACGATGGGACAGAAAGTCAATCCGATCGGCCTTCGGCTCGGCATCAACCGAACCTGGGATTCGCGCTGGTTCGCCGGCAAGGCCGAATATGGCAAGCTGCTGCACGAAGACATCGCGATCCGCGAAGCTCTTATGAAGAACCTCAAGCAGGCGGCTGTCTCGAAGATCATCATCGAACGGCCGCACAAGAAATGCCGGGTCACGATTCATTCTGCGCGTCCCGGCGTCGTCATCGGCAAGAAGGGCGCCGACATCGACAAGATCCGCAAGATGGTGGCGAAGCTGACCGATTCGGAAGTCCTTATTAATATCGTCGAGGTGCGCAAGCCCGAGATCGACGCGACTCTCGTCGCCGATTCGATCGCGCAGCAGCTCGAGCGCCGCGTCGCTTTTCGCCGGGCCATGAAGCGGGCGGTGCAATCCGCCATGCGGCTCGGCGCCGAGGGCATTCGGATCAATTGCTCGGGCCGTCTGGGAGGCGCCGAAATCGCCCGCCTCGAATGGTATCGGGAAGGACGCGTGCCTTTGCATACGCTGCGCGCTGATGTCGATTACGGCACCGCGACGGCGCATACGGCCTATGGCACTTGCGGCATCAAGGTCTGGATCTTCAAGGGCGAGATTCTGGAGCATGATCCTATGGCGCAGGACAAGAAGCTGAGCGAACAGGAACATTCCGGCGGCGGTGGCGGAGAGCGACGCCGGCGCGACCGCGACGCCGCCTGAGCAGGCGACGCGAATCCAAGTTGAGAGTTTTTGAATCATGCTGCAACCTAAGCGCACCAAATTCCGGAAGGCCTTCAAGGGCCGCATTCACGGCGCCTCGAAGGGCGGCTTCGAGCTGAATTTTGGTCAGTTCGGCCTCAAGGCCCTCGAGCCCGAGCGGATCACCGCGCGCCAGATCGAGGCGGCGCGGCGGGCGATGACGCGCCACATGCGTCGCGCCGGACGCGTCTGGATTCGCATTTTCCCGGATGTTCCCGTCTCGAAAAAGCCGACCGAAGTCCGCATGGGCAAAGGCAAGGGCGCGCCGGAATTATGGGCCTGCCGCGTTGCGCCGGGCCGCATCATGTTCGAGCTCGACGGCGTCCCAGTCGAGCTTGCGCGCGAGGCGCTTCTCCTCGCCGCCGCGAAATTGCCGATCAAGACGCGGTTCGTTCAACGGATCGTCGAGTAAAAAGGACAACGTCATGAAAGCGAAACAGCGTTTGTCCGACCTCAAGGTCATGTCCAGCGACCAGCTCGAGCAGGAAGTTTTGAACCTCAAGAAAGAGCAGTTCAATCTCCGCTTCCAGCGCGCCACCGGGCAGCTCGAAAATACGGCGCGCGTGCGCGTCGTGCGCCGCGATATAGCAAGGGTGAAGTCGCTCGCGGCGCAAAAGCGGCGCGAGAGCGCCAAATAGAGTTCGAATTAAGAGAGCGATCTCGACAGCAGAATTTGACAGATAGGTTTCAGAGACTATGCCGAAGCGAATTCTCCAGGGCGTCGTGGTGAGCGACAAGCAGGAAAAGACCATTGTCGTGAAGGTCGAGCGCCGTTTCACTCATCCGCTCTTGAAGAAGACGGTGCGGCGGTCGAAGAATTATCACGCCCATGACGAGGCGAAAGCCTTTAAGGTCGGCGATACGGTTTCGATCGAGGAGACCAAGCCGATCTCCAAGCTCAAGCGTTGGATCGTCTTGCCGGCGGCGGAAAAGGCCTGAGGCCAATCGGTTGAATTCAAGGGGCCGCCGCGATGGAGGCCGAAGCAGTTTTTGTGACGCGAGGAGGCGAAGCCTCCTTCAGACGTAGTCCGGCGACGAAATAGCTCCGGAAACCGCTCTGAGAAGAAAGGTGTGAGACGATGATACAGATGCAGACCAATCTCGACGTCGCCGATAATTCCGGCGCGCGCCGCGTGATGTGCATCAAGGTGCTCGGCGGCTCGAAGCGGAAATACGCCGGCGTCGGCGACATCATCGTCGTGTCGATCAAGGAAGCTATTCCGCGCGGCCGCGTCAAGAAGGGCGACGTGATGAAGGCCGTGGTGGTGCGCACCGCCAAGGACATCAAGCGGGCGGATGGGTCGGTCATTCGGTTCGACTCCAACGCGGCGGTCCTGATCAACAATCAGTCGGAGCCGATCGGCACCCGCATCTTTGGCCCGGTGCCGCGCGAATTGCGAGCCCGGAACCAGATGAAGATTATTTCGCTCGCGCCGGAGGTGTTGTGATGGCGGCGAAGATCAAGAAAGGCGACCGGGTCGTCGTGCTTGTCGGCCGCGACAAAGGGCGTTCGGGCGAGGTCATTCAGGTCATCCCGAAAGAGGGGCGCGCGCTTGTGCGCGGGGTCAATCTCGTCAAGCGGCATCAGAGCCAAACCGCGAAGCAGGAAGCAGGCATCATCACCAAAGAGGCGACGGTCCATTTGTCGAATCTCGCGGTCGCCGATCCCAAGGACGGCAAGGCGACGCGGGTCGGCTTCAAGATTCTTGATGACGGCCGCAAGGTGCGCTTCGCCAAACGTTCTGGAGATGTGATCGATGGCTGAGTCGAAGACAGGTAAGGGCGGAGCCAAGGGCGCCGCAAAAGGCGGCGGCAAGGCTCCCGCCAAACCCGCTCCAAAGGACACCGCCAAGGCCAAGAAGCCCAGCGGCGAAGGCGCGCGCAGGGAGCCGACGCAATATGCGACGGCTTCGGCGGAGGCGCTCGCCTCGCCGAAGGATTACGCGCCTCGGCTGAAGAAACATTACGAAGAGGTCGTTCGGCCGCAGCTCATAGAAGAGTTCGGGTATAAAAGCCCGTTCGCCGTGCCGAGCATCGAAAAAATCGTGCTGAACATGGGCGTCGGCGAGGCGGTGAACGACACCAAGAAGGTGACGCTCGCGGCGGCCGATCTCGGGCTGATCGCAGGTCAGAAGGCGGTGATCACGCGCGCCCGCAATGCGATCTCGACCTTCAAGGTCCGCGAGAACATGCCGATCGGGGCGAAGGTCACGCTGCGCAAGACGAGAATGTACGAATTTCTCGACAGGTTGGTCACGATTGCGCTTCCTCGCATTCGGGATTTCCGTGGCCTCAATCCCAAAAGCTTCGACGGCCGAGGCAATTTCGCCTTGGGCATCAAGGAACATATCGTGTTCCCGGAGATCAACTACGATCAGACCGAGAGCATCCTGGGAATGGACATTATTGTCTGCACCACGGCAAAATCAGACGAAGAGGCGCGCGCCCTTTTGCGCGCATTCAACTTCCCGTTCCGGCAGTGAGACGAGATCGTTTCAGACGCGGCGACTAGAGGTAGAGGTTCATGGCGAAAAAAAGCTCGATCGAAAAGAACAAGCACCGCATCAAGCTGGTCAAGCAATATGCCGGCCGGCGCCGCCGTTTGAAAGCGGCGGCCAATGATGAGGCCTTGACCTTCGAAGAGCGGTTCGCGGCGCGGCTCAAATTGGCGGAGCTGCCGCGGAATTCCGCGGCGGTGCGGATTCGTAACCGGTGCGAAGTTAGCGGGCGGCCGAGGGCCTTCACGCGGAAAATGAAGATGTCGCGCATCGCGCTTCGGGAATTAGGCTCGAAGGGCCTCATCCCCGGCCTTGTGAAGTCGAGCTGGTAGGAGGAACGGATCATGGCAGTGAACGATCCGTTGGGCGATATGCTGACCCGTATCCGCAACGCCCAGATGCGCCGCAAGGGAAAGGTGCAGACTCCGGGATCGAGGCTTCGCGCCCATGTTCTCGATGTGCTGCAATCGGAAGGCTATATTCGCGGATATTCGACGACGGAATATGGCAATGGCCGCACGGAATTTGAGATCGAGCTCAAGTATTTCGACGGCTTGCCGGTGATCCGCGAGATTCAGCGCGTGTCGAAGCCCGGCCGGCGCGTCTATGCCGCGGTCGACGCGATGCCCCGGGTCGCGAACGGGCTCGGCATCACGATCATCTCCACTCCCAAGGGCGTGATGGCCGATCACGCCGCGCGGGAAGCAAATGTCGGCGGCGAAGTCCTGTGCAAGGTCTTCTGAGCGCGAAAACGAGGAAAACGGTTTATGTCTCGCATCGGAAAGAAGCCGGTCGCCCTTCCAGCCGGCGTCACGGCCAAGGTCGAAGGCCAATCCATCTCGGTGAAAGGCGGCAAGGGCGCGCTGTCCTTCACTGCGCCGGATGACGTCAGCGTGACCTTCGCCGACAATCAGATCGCCGTATCGCCGCGCAATGAAACCAAGCGGGCGCGCGCGATGTGGGGCATGACTCGGTCAATGGTCAATAATCTCGTGATCGGCGTCTCCAAAGGCTTCGAGCGCAAGCTCGAGATCACGGGCGTCGGATATAAGGCTGCGGTCGCCGGGAAAAACCTTCAGCTGTCGCTCGGCTATAGCCATGACGTGAATTTCCCCATTCCCGAAGGCATCGCGATTGTCGCGCCGAAGCCGACGGAAGTGTCGATCAGCGGCATAGACAAGCGCCAGGTCGGCCAGATCGCGGCCGAGATCCGCGCCTTGCGTCCGCCCGAGCCGTATAAGGGCAAGGGCGTGAAATATTCCGGCGAATTCATCTTCCGCAAGGAAGGCAAGAAGAAGTAAGACAATAGAGCTTTGAGGAGCCAGCGTCATGGCGAAGGATAATGTGGCCACAGCCCGGCGCCAAGCTCGGGTGAGACGGACGCTTCGCGCGCGAGCCCATGGCAAGCCGCGGCTTTCGGTTTTTCGTTCGTCGAAACAGATCTATTGCCAGATCATCGACGATGCGGCGGGGCGCACTTTGGCGTCTGCTTCGTCGCTTGAAAAAATCAATCGCGAAAGCCTGAAGACCGGAGCCACGGTCGAGGCCGCGAAGGCGATTGGCAAGTTGATCGCCGAGCGGGCGACGCAAGCGGGCGTCAAGGAAGTCGTGTTCGATCGCGGCGCCTATATGTATCATGGGCGTGTCAAAGCCCTGGCGGAGGGCGCGCGCGAAGGCGGGCTCAGCTTTTGACGGCATGCGCAAAAATGCGGCGAAGCGGGATTGAGTCGCCGCTCCGACGCGGGATTGGAAAACGGAATTGAAAACGGAACAAAGACATGGCGCGTGAGGGTGAAGGCGGCCGCGGCCGCGATCGGGATCGCGAAGAGCGCGACAGCGAATTCGTGGATCGTCTGGTCCACATCAATCGCGTCGCCAAAGTGGTCAAGGGCGGCCGTCGGTTCGGCTTCGCCGCGCTCGTCGTCGTCGGCGACCAGAAAGGCCGCGTCGGCTACGGCCACGGCAAGGCTCGCGAGGTGCCGGAAGCGATCCGGAAGGCGACCGAGTCGGCCAAGCGCGCGCTGATCCGGGTTCCCCTCCGCGAGGGGCGCACCTTGCATCATGACGTCAATGGTCGTCATGGGGCGGGACGCGTGGTGCTGCGGGCGGCGCCCGCCGGAACCGGCATTATCGCAGGCGGTCCGATGCGCGCGATTTTCGAAACGCTCGGCATGCATGACGTCGTCGCCAAATCGCAAGGATCGTCGAACCCCTACAACATGATCCGCGCGACCTTCGACGCCCTGCAAAGAGAGGATTCGCCGCGCGCGGTCGCAGCCCGCCGCAACCTCAAAGTCTCCACGCTTCAGGCGCGGCGCCAGGGCGGCGAGGCCGAAGCCGTTAGCGAAGCCTAAGGAGCCACTATCGTGACGACGACGTCGCCAGCCAAAATTACGGTCGAGCAGACCAAAAGTCCGATTGGGCGGCCCTCCGACCAGCGCGCGACGCTCGTTGGGCTGGGCCTCAATAAGATCGGCCGCCGGTCCTCGCTTGAAGACACCCCCGCCGTGCGCGGCATGATCGCGAAAGTCGCTCATCTCGTCCGCATCGTCGAAACCGCGTAAGACGAGATCAGGTGAGGACGGAACCTATGAAACTCAACGATATTTTTGATAATTATGGGGCCTCCAAGCCGCGTATGCGGGTTGGGCGCGGCATCGGCTCCGGCAAGGGCAAAACCTGCGGACGCGGCGTCAAGGGACAGAAGGCGCGAACCGGCGTCGCCATTAAAGGCTTCGAAGGCGGTCAGATGCCGCTGCATCGGAGGCTGCCGAAGCGCGGCTTCTGGAACCCGTTTTCGACGGACTATAATGAAGTCAATCTCGGGCGCATTCAGGCGGCGGTTGACGCGGGCAAGATTGATCCGGCGAACCCCGTGACGATCGAGTCGCTCATTGCGGGCGGCGTCTGCTCGAAGCGGCGCGACGGCGTCAAGATCCTGGGCGTCGGGGTCCTCACGACAAAGCTTACGTTCGATGTCGCGGCGGCGTCGAAGAGCGCAGTGGCTGCGATTGAAGGCGCGGGGGGATCGATCAAGCTTTCAGCGGTTGCAGCCGAAGCTGAGCCGCCGGCTGATCCGGCCTGAGTTTTTGTCGCATGGCGAGGGCTTTTGATCGTCGCCATTCACGACATATGATGCAAGTCGGTCGAGGCCGCTCCTCATGACGCCAGTGGATCGGGCCGCCTTTCGACTTTGATCGAGTTTGCGCCGGCTAGCCCGAGGGGGCCGTCGCGGTTGAGCTCTACGACGGCGGCTCGCCATGGAAAGCCAAGGCTTTCGTGGTCCGCGACTTTTGTTGTAATTAAAAGAACGAATGTTCTGGCGCCCTGCGCGCCTCGGGAGCAATAAATGGTATCGGCGGCAGAGCAGCTTGCGGCAAATGTGAACTGGGGCGCGTTCGCCAAGGCCGAGGAGCTCAAGAAGCGCATCTGGTTCACGCTCGGCGCGCTGATCATCTATCGTCTCGGCACCTATATTCCCCTGCCTGGCATCGACCCCGCCGCCTTCGAGGCGAGCTTCACCAATAATCGGCAGGGCGTTCTTGAATTGTTCAATATGTTCGCTGGCGGCGCCGTCCAGCGCATGGCGATCTTCGCCTTGAACATCATGCCCTATATCTCCGCGTCCATCATCATCCAGCTCTTGACCTCGGTCTTTCCGACGCTGGAAGCCTTGAAAAAGGAAGGCGAGTCCGGACGCAAGGTCATCAATCAGTACACGAGATATCTGACCGTCGTGCTCGCGGCGTTCCAGGCCTATGGAATATCGATCGGACTGGAAGGGCAGGCGGGCGTCGTCACCGAGCCGGGGCTTTTCTTCCGCCTGTCCACGGTCCTGACCCTGATGGGCGGCACGATGTTTCTGATGTGGCTCGGCGAGCAGATCACCTCGCGAGGCATAGGCAATGGCTCTTCCTTGATCATCTTCGCCGGCATTGTCGCCGCGTTCCCGTCGGCGATCGTGAATACTTTGGAGCTTGGGCGCCAGGGCGCGATCTCGACCGGACTCATCATCGGCGTGATGATCATGTCGGTTGGCGTGGTCGCCTTTATTGTTTTCATGGAGCGGGCGCAACGGCGGCTCCTGATTACCTACCCCAAGCGGCAGCAGGGCAATAAAATCTATGAAGGTCAGACCTCATTTCTGCCGCTGAAGCTGAATACGTCGGGCGTCATTCCGCCGATCTTCGCCTCCTCGCTGCTCCTCCTGCCGACGACGATCGCCAATTTCTCTCAGAACCAAGGCGGCATTCTCGCGACCATCACGACCTATCTTGGACATGGCAGGCCGCTCTACCTCATCGCTTATGTCTCGCTTATCGTGTTTTTTGCGTTTTTTTACACAGCGATCGTCTTCAATCCGACCGAGACCGCCGATAATCTCAAGAAGCATGGCGGCTTCATTCCGGGGATTCGGCCGGGCGAGCGGACGGCGCAATATATTGATACGATCCTGATGCGGATCACTGTCCTCGGCGCCGGCTATCTCGCGCTAATCTGCCTTTTGCCCGAAATGCTGATTTCCTACGCCGCGCTCCCATTTTACTTTGGCGGCACATCGCTTCTCATTGTCGTCAGCGTCACAATGGATACGGTCGCTCAGATTCTCGGGCACCTGCAGGCGCACCAATACGAGGGACTGGTCAAGAAAGCCAAATTGCGAGGGAGGCGCAGATGAGGCTAGTTTTTCTTGGACCGCCCGGCGCCGGCAAGGGCACCCAATCGGCGCGGCTCAAGGAGAAGTATCGGATTCCGCAACTGTCGACGGGAGACATGTTGCGCGAGGCGGTGAAGGCCGCCACCCCGATCGGGCTTACCGCCAAGGCGATCATGGATGCGGGCGGGCTCGTGTCGGACGACACGGTGGTGAGCATCGTCGCTGACCGCATTTCCGCGCCGGACGCCAAGGTCGGTTTTATCCTCGATGGGTTCCCGCGGACAGTCAAACAGGCCGAAGCCTTGACCAAAATGCTCCGCGCCAAGAACATGGATCTCGACGCCGTCATCGAACTCAAGGTTGACGAGGAAGCGCTTCTCGCGCGGATCGAGCAGCGAGCGAAAGAAACCATCGCCTGCGGCGCGCCTGTTCGCGCGGACGACAATCCTGAGGCTTTTAAGACCCGCCTCGACGCCTATCGGGCGCAAACGGCGCCAGTGTCGGCCTATTACGCAGAAAAAGGGGCCTTGAAGACAATCGATGGCATGGCGCCGGTCGACGCGGTATCGGACGCCATCGCGAAAGCGCTAGGCGGCTGAGGCTCGGCCGCGCCGCCCTTCGGCCGAGCAGGCCTCGATTTTAGCGGATCGGCCTGCGCCAAATATAAGCTTCAAATATAATACATCAGATGCGCTTCATCGCTTTCGCTCAGCGCGCGCATTTCGGCGAGCGTGCGATTGTCGAGAACGGTCGCGATCGCGTTACGGGCTTCGAGCATGATGAGCCGGACGCAACAATGTTTCTCATCCGCGCAATCGTCGCAGCGGCGATACGAGGTCTTGCTCGCGCATTGAATGGGCGCAAGCGGACCGTCGAGGACCCGAACAATATGGCCGACTCTGATGTCATGCGCTGGCCGAGCCAAAGTATAGCCGCCGCCTTTGCCCTTCTTTGAATTGACGAAGCCTGCGTTGCGTAGTTCGCCTAAAATCGTGTCGAGAAACTTCTTAGGGATCTCATTCGAGACCGCGATATCCGTCACAAGCGTCGCCTCGCCCGGCGGACGTCCGGCAAGGTGAACCATCGCCTTCAAACCGTATTTGCCTTTTTTTGTGAGCATTCGAACTCCGATGGGAATTTCCCTTGGCTTCAGTCGATGACGAGCGAAGGGGCCGCATTTGTTCGTATGTTTAGGGATATTGGGCTGGTCCGCAAATGTCCATCATATTTATAGGCTTACATCAAAAAACTGCTCATTTTTTGCGCTTCTGCACCGAAAAAGCGTCATCTTGCGTGTGGTTCTATTTATAACTAAGGTCAAGCTCAGCGGCCGTCTGAGCATCCGCTTTCCGGATCAGCATGGACATTGCTTGTTAGGAAATACCATTATTTTTAATAAATTAGCATTTTTTCTTAATGTCTTTCATTGTGCTGTGCGCGAGGCGGATGAGGCGGGCGGGATGCCGCCATTAATGGCGGCGCAAGCTTGGCTTAAACGGTCTAGTAATTCGTTTTCGACGATTGTGCGCCGAACTGGAAATTAGGCGGCGCCTCGGCCGCGCTCCGGCATGGGACTTGTTCTGGCGCGGCGGAAGTGACAAAAGGTGCCGGTCCCGAATCGGGGGCTCGAGTCTGTCGCGTTGATCGTCAAGGCCAAAGCGTTGCAAAAGAAAGCGAAACGAAGTGATCCATTCGACGCCGCCCAGCCGGGCGGGCGCAGAAGCTTGGCGGCTTTCGGGAAAGGCTCGATGAATGACCGCTGCTGATGGAACGTCGATTGGGCCCCGCCTCAAGCCGATCATTGAGCAACGCCAGGCCGACGTCGATAAGGCGAAGGCGAAGCGCTCCGCCGGTGCGTTGACCGGCATGATCGGCGAAGCGCCGATGACCAGGGGCTTTCTTGGCGCTCTGTATGAACGCTTTGTCACCACTGGCAAGCCGGGGGTCATCGCCGACATCAGGGGCGCGTCGCCGCTGTCGAAATCGACCAGGTCGCGCGTTGATGTGATGGAGCTCGCCGAGGATTTCCGCGACGCTGGCGCGACCTGCATTTCGGCTTCGCCTGATCGCCGTTTTTTTCGCGGCAGCGTCGCCGATCTCGCGACCGCGGGGGCCGCCAATCTTCCCATTCTCAGCAATGACGTCGTCGTCGACATCTATCAAGTCTACGAGGCTCGCTACGCCGGCGCCGATGCGATCTTGCTGATCGTCAGCATACTTGGCGATCGGATCACCGAATTCATGGCGCGCGCGCAATCGGTCGCGCTCGACCCTTATGTCGAAATCCGCAACGAGGCGGAACTGGAGCTGGCCCTGGCCGCCGGCGCAAGCCTTATCGCGGTCAACAATCGAGACCTCGAGACCCTCGAGCTCGACATGACCGTTTGCGAAAATCTATTGCCGAAGATTCCCGTGGACCGAGTTTTTGCGGTGGCCTCGGGCGGGGTCAAAAGCCTCGAGGATATCGAAAAAATGGCTAAATTAGGCGCCAAGGCGGTGCGGGTCGCGGGCGCGCTCATGGAAGCCAAGGATCCTTATGACGCGCTGCACACGCTTTTGGGCACGACGCCGCCCGAGGATGAGCCGGAAGAGGCCTGATCGGCTATAGGCGCGCCTCCATGATCCGAGGAGGAAGAACAACTGAACGACGGAGCATTATGCAAACACATGAAACGGTTCTGAGCTTCCGCAAGATCGCCATCGGATCGAATCGGAAATTCGGCCTCACCTTCGGCGTCATATTCGCCATCTTGGGCGTCTGGCCATTGCTGCGACACGCCGATTCGCCAAGATGGCCGCTGATCGTCCTTTCCGTTGCATTCCTGATTGTCGCGATTTTCCTTCCAAATTGGCTGACCCCGCTCAACCGCGCATGGTTCAAGCTCGGCTTCGCTTTGAACAAGATCGCCAATCCGATCATCATGGGCGTTCTTTTCTTTGGGGCGGTCGTCCCCATGGGCTGGTTCTTGCGCAAGAAGGGCGAGGATCTTCTGCGCTTGGAAATGAAGCCGGACGCCGAGACCTATTGGATCGAGCGTCAACCGCCGGGGCCTGCGCAAGGCACTTTGACAAAACAGTTTTAAGGGAGCGCCCATGTCAATCTTTAGCGAGCTTTTCGAGTTCTTGGGGGCGCGGAAGAAATTCTGGCTGCTCCCTCTTCTGGTTCTCTTTCTGATCGTTGGCGGCTTGTTCGTGCTGAGCCAGGGCTCCGTCGTCGCGCCTTTCATTTATACTCTATTTTGATCGGATCGAGATGCTCGTTCTCGGCATTTCCGCCTTCTATCACGATAGCGCCGCCGCGATGGTTCGCGACGGCCAGATTATCGCCGCGGCCCAGGAAGAACGGTTCACCCGGAAGAAGCATGATCCGAGCTTCCCCGCCAACGCCATTCGCTATTGCCTCGATGAGGCCAAGGCTTCCGGCGAGACTGTCGATCGCGTCGTCTTCTACGAAAAGCCGTTCCTGAAGTTCGAGCGGCTGATCGAAACCTATCTCGCTTTCGCGCCGCGCGGCTTTGGCTCCTTTCGCAAGTCCATGCCGCTATGGATCGGCGAAAAGCTATTTCAGCGCGATCTTCTTTTGCGCGAGCTCAAAGAGATTTCGCCGGCGCTTGGCGAACAAGGCAAGTTGCGCTTTTCGGAACATCATTTTTCGCACGCGGCTTCGGCCTATTACCCTTCGCCGTTCCAATCGTCGCTGGTCTTGACGATGGACGGCGTAGGCGAGTGGGCGACGACGTCGGCCGCGATCGGCCAAGGCGACAATCTGGCGATCTTCAAGGAAATTCATTTCCCGCATTCGCTCGGCCTGCTCTATTCGGCTTTCACCTATTACACCGGGTTCAAGGTCAATTCCGGCGAATATAAAGTCATGGGTCTCGCGCCCTATGGCGAGCCGAAATACGCCAAGGCCATTTTCGACAATCTGATCGACGTGAAGCCGGACGGCTCCTTCCGGCTGAATCTCAATTATTTCTCCTATTGCACCGGCCTCACGATGACCGATCGTCGTTTCGACGCGATTTTCGGCGGGCCTCCGCGCCGCGCCGATGAGCCGCTCGAGCAGAAGCACATGGATCTCGCAGCCTCTATTCAGGCGGTGACGGAGGAGGTGGTGCTGCGTCTGACGCGCTCGCTTGCGGCCGAAACGGGGCATCGCAATCTGTGCCTCGCCGGCGGCGTCGCTCTCAATTGCGTCGCCAATGGCAAGGTGCTTCGAGATGGCCGGTTCGACAGGATTTTCGTCCAGCCGGCCTCCGGCGACGCCGGCGGCGCCCTCGGCGCGGCGCTTGCTGTCTATTATGACGAGACTCGTGGCGGCGACGCGGCTAGGGTCGTGAAGCAGCCGGATGCGATGCAAGGCGCCTTCCTTGGGCCGAGCTACGAGCAAGCCGACATTGAACGGCGGCTGGAGGCGGTTGGCGCGGTCTTTAGCGTGGTCGACGATAATTCCGTTATCGAAAAAACAGCGGCGGCTCTCGCCAGCGGGCAGGCTGTCGGCTGGCATCAAGGCCGGATGGAGTTTGGCCCGCGTTCGCTCGGCAATCGTTCGATCCTCGGCGATCCGCGCTCGCCCACAATGCAGAAGGCGCTCAATCTCAAGGTGAAATACCGTGAGAGCTTTCGCCCCTTTGCGCCGGCGGTGCTGCGCGAGCGGGTCTCGGACTGGTTCGCGCTCGATGCGGATTCGCCCTATATGCTTCTGGTCGCTAACGTCAAATCAGAGCGTTGCCGCAAGATGTCGGCCGAGGAGCAGGCGCTTTTCGGCATCGACAAGCTGAATATATTGCGCTCGGATATTCCAGCCGTCACCCATGTCGACTATTCGGCTCGCATCCAGACTGTCCACAAGGAGACGAATCCGCGCTATCACGCGTTGATCAGCCGTTTCGAGCAATTGACAGGCTGTCCGGTTCTGGTGAACACGAGTTTCAACGTCCGCGGCGAACCGATCGTCTGCACGCCGGAGGATGCTTTTCGTTGCTTCATGGGATGCGAAATCGAGTTCCTGGCGGTCGGAAACTGCATTCTGCACAAAGAGCAACAGAATCCCGATCTTGCACGCGACTACAAGAGCGCTTTCGAACTCGATTGAGAGAGGGCTAAGAGCATTTTCAACCGAAACGGATCCGGGTTCGCGTGAAGAAAATGCGATAAAGCTTCTCTAGGGTGCGCGCTCCTGGCTCGAGACCAGCGCGCTGGACGCATGGGTCTCGATCAAATCCTTCAGCATCGCGGCCCTGAGACGGTTCGCGAGCGGCGTCGGATGGCCATCGCCCTCGATTTGAATCTTGGCCCCGGCGGCTTCCTCTTTCTTGAGCGAAACATCCAAGACAAGCGCGCCGCCCTCTCTCAGCCGCGCAATGATCGCGTCATTGTCGAATCCGGTGCCAGGGAGATAGTTTCCAGCCGCGGCCATGAATGGGATGACTGTCTCGGCGCCATATTTCTCCTTGGCCAGGCGCACGGCAGCAAGCAGGATTCTGATGTAGGTTTCGATGTCGTCGCCCGTGAGCTTGCTCCCAAGGGGCGCGACGAACGTGCGATAGGAAGCCGAATTCCAAAGCCATTCCTGCAGCGATAGGCTCGCGCCTTCATAACAGGTCCCTTTGAACCGGACTTCGTCGGTCTCGACCACATAGCGCGGCGCATGAAGCACCCAAGAGACTTTGCAAGCTGTCCGCTCGGCGTGCCAGGGCGTCGTCATGAAAACGAACAGCTTTGGCTGCGGGCCGATAATCGGATCAAAAAGGCCGGTTTCGAGCGCGCGCAGAAACTGCTGCGGCCCATAGCCGCCGAAAGCGAGATTGAGAACTCGGCCCTTGCGATCGAGAGCGTCGGCGAACGCCTGCGGCAGCGTATCGGCGTCGTTTACGCCCAGCCCGAACGTCATGGAGTCGCCAAAAAATGCTATCGTTGGATCGGTGTCGCTCGATCGCGTCTGACGCAGGAGATTGTCGTCTATCGTGTAATCGACGCTGTAGATAATGGCGCCGGTATTCGGATCGATTTTTTCGGAGTGGAAGAGCCCGGCGCGTCCAGGCCCCCAGCCGATCACGGGCCGGCGAACCGTATATCCATCCGTCGAAACGATCATCTGTTTCGGCTCAATGAAATAGGCGACGCCCTCGACGACCGCGGCGCCGAAGGTGAGCGAGGCGACCATCAGCAGAAGATCGCGCAATTTGCCGCGCGCGAGCGAAGCCACGTCCGCGAGAAGCAAAAAAACGAAGATGATGCTGAGCAGCCGAAAATAATCGGGAAAGTGCCGCGTCTCAGTCCATATGACAAACCAGATCAAAATCGGCAAAGCCGCGAGACGGAGCGTGAGGGAGAGCTTGCTAGCCATAGGCAAAGGGGACCCTGATTCGCGCATGGGATGAAGGATGTCCGGCTCGCGTCATTCCGCGCGAGACGTCAAGAGTCCGGACATGTGCCGCTGGACATAGTCCTTAAGCAGAGACGCCCTGACGCGATGCGCGAAGGGCGTCGGATGACCATCGCCTTTCATGGAGATGATCGCCCCCTCGGCCTCTTCCTTGGCGAGGGACGCGTCCACGACATAGGCGCCGCCGTCCTGCAGGCGCTTGATGATCGTCTCATCGTTGAAACCTGTCCCTTTCAGGTAGTCGTCTTCGACCCTGAGATAAGGAATGAGCGTGGGAACGCCGTATTTCTGCTTTGCGAGATTCACGGCGGCGAGCAAGACCCGGATATAGAGATCAATGTCGTCGTGGCTGACCTTATGCCGATAGGGCTCGATGGTCACGCGATAGAGCGCCGTGTTCTCGAGCCATTCCCGCAGCCAGAGGCTCGCCCCTTCGTTGCAGGCGCCCTTGAACACGATTTGATCGTTTTCGAGCGCGTAGAGCGGCGCGTGCGCGGTCCAATAGGATTTGCAGGCCGTCCGCTCGGCGTGCCAGGCCGCTGTCAGGAAGATGAACAGAGTCGGCTGCGGCCCGATGACGGAGTCGAAAAGCCCGGTCTCCATCTCGCGTAGGAATTGCTGCGGTCCATAGCCGGTGAAGCCGAGATTGAGAACGCGCTGCTTGCGGTCGAGCGCGTCCGCGAAGACTTGCGGCATTGTCTCCGAGTCGGCCACGCCGTCGCCGAACGTGAAGGAGCAGCCGAAGAAGACGATTGTCGGTCCCGCCTCGCATGATTTCGTCTGACGCAGAAGATTGGCGTCGATCGTGTAATCGGCGTTGTAAATCTCTGCGCCAGTCTTGGGATCCCATTTCTGCGCATGGAATTGCCCCGGGTGCTCCGGTCCCCAGCCGATGATCGGCTGCCGAACCGACCAGCCGCGGGTCATGCTGATTGACGTTTTCGGCTCCAAGATATTGGCGCCGGCCTCGATAAGGCTGATTCCGAAGGCGAGCGAGGCCAGGACAAGCAGAAAGTCGCGCGATTTGCCTCGCGCCAGCGAAGCCAGGTCGGCGAGAAGCGCAAAAACAGAGACGAAGGTGAGCAGCCGAAAATAGGGAAGGGGGTGCTTTAATTCCAAGTATACGACAAGACCGAGCAGAAGCGGAATCGCCGCAAGACGCAGTGGAAAAGAAAACCTTCTAACCATAGGCGAGCCGAACCATCATTTCGGGAGGGAGAAGCGCTGATACAATTTTTTCCGGCCTTCTGTCCACCAGAGCACAAACATGCAGGCGATCAAGCGCCGTCCGATCATGTCCGAGCAGCCAGGATCGCGGGCTATATGTGAGCTCCTTCACGTGCGCCCAAAAAAGAATTGCGCGGCAATTTCGACCCAAATGTGGGCGATTCAGGCGGTCCGCCATGAATCAACCCCCACCGCGGCATTTCGCCATTGATCAGGAAACGCGTGGCGAAAAGCCTATTCGCCACGCTTGTTCGCATTGCGATGATGATCCAGACGCATTAATTTGATGGTTTGCGCCAAGCGGGACGCCGATGCCCGCCCTTGACGTCGATCTGGTGTGGAGGACGTCATTTTGATTTTGACGCATGTCGATGAAGCCCGGGCTGCATTGGGCGACTTAATAGAGGCGGCGTCCAGGGTTGTCGCCTTTACCGGCGCGGGCATTTCGACCGAATGCGGCGTTCCTGATTTTCGCTCCAAGGACTCCCCCTGGATGCGATTCAAGCCAATCGATTTCGATCTCTTCATGTCGGACGTATTGATGCGCGAGGAGGGGTGGAGGCGCAAATTCGCCTTGGACGACATCTATGCGATGGCTCAGCCAGGGCGTGGCCATTATGCGCTCGCCAATCTTGTCGCGAGCGGCAAGGCGCGGGCCATTATCACGCAAAATATCGATAATCTGCATCAGACCTCAGGCGTTCCCGAAGAGCGCATCATCGAATTGCACGGCAATGGCTCTTACGCGACTTGCCTTGCCTGCGGCCTGAGACATGAACTCGCCGATATACGTCGCGATTTCGAGGCGACTGGCGCGGCGCCCGCCTGCGTCGAATGCGGCGGTGCCGTCAAATCGGCGACGATTTCTTTTGGCCAGGCCATGCCGGAGAATGCCATGCGCCGTGCGCATGCGGCGTCGATCGACTGCGATCTTTTCCTTGCGATCGGCTCGTCACTTGTTGTCTATCCGGCCGCCTCGTTTCCTTCGCTCGCCCGCCTGCACAAAGCACGACTTGTCATCGTGAACGGCGAGCCGACGCCGCTCGATTCGGAAGCGGACCTGGTCTTGCGCGGCGACATAGGCGACATCTTGGAGCCTTTCGCCGCTTGATCGCCAGAGGCTCGGGCCCGATGCAAAAACTTTAAGCTCTCCCCCGGCGCATCCGCCTATCGAATGTGAGCGCGCCGCAACTGCAAGCTTTGCTTGTACGCAAACGTCACCAAAAGGACGCAGCTCTGTAGTTTTTTTACGTCATCCACAATTTCCTGCGCGATAGCCGCTTTTGCGGTGACAGGTGAATGCTATCTTCAAGATAAGCAGGCTGCCTTCGCGCATGATTCTTTTTTAAGTTATTGAGCTTTGCGCGGAGCCGGCCTTTAGAGCCACGCGTGCGTATTTTGGGAGGCGGTCCTTGGACGACAAAAATCCCGCATCGCTTCGGCTCGATTTCGGCGTGCATGCGCCGCGGATCGAAGCCTTGGAACTCGTCGAAATCTCCGGACAGGTGAAATGGTTCGATAGCGGCAAGGGTTACGGCTTCATTGTGCCGGAAAATGGCGGCCCTGACGTCCTTTTGCACATCGCGACCTTGCGCAAGGATGGTTTTCACACGGCGTCCGAGGGAGCGCATGTCGTCTGTGAAGCCGTTCGCCGCGCGAAGGGATTTCAAGTGCTCAAAGTCCTCTCGATGGACGGACCGACGGCCGCGCATCCTGCGGAATGGCAGTCTCCCCGCACCCATGCCCATGTCGCGTCGGCCGGCGGGTTTGAGATCGTTGTGGTCAAATGGTTCAACCGCGCGCGCGGTTTTGGCTTCCTCACAAGGGGCGATGGAACGCAAGATATTTTCATTCACATGGAAACCTTGCGCCACTATGGGATCGGCGAGTTGCGGCCGGGCGAAAGCCTCCTCGCGCGTTTCGGCGATGGTCCCAAAGGCTTGATGGCGGCCGAAGTGCGTTTGCTGAACGCCGTCTTGCCTGTGTCGCATTGAACTTTGGCTTCCGCCCCTTGATCGTCGCGCCGGCGACGCAGATGGCAGGGTGAATCGTTCATAGCGCGATCCGTAATGAGGGAGCGCCGGTTTCCGGTTTCCGCTTCGGCATGCTTCAGTTTGTTCGATCTGCCGCATCTCCTCGGCGTGAGGATGATTCCATTCGCGCGGTGAGGAGGGTATTTGACGAGGCTCGAATTGGAATTTCCAAGCCTAATTTTCGCGGCGGAAATTCCGGCGAACCGCTCGGGCGAAGTACATGCGCGAGCGGCATCCGAGTCCTGGGAAGGCGATTGACTTGGCGGAATTGACTTTGTGGCGCGCGGGCGGAGCCAAAAACCCGGCGATAGGGTTGTTTTTTACCGCCATTGTCGTCGCGCTTCTCCTTGTCGGCGCAATTCCAGCGGCGGCCGAAACCGGACATGGCGAGGCGCGGGAGGGGCTTGAGACGCTCGCGCTCGTCTCCGCCAGCGGGACGCATGAATTTTCCGTCGAGGTGATGCGGACTGGGCCTCAGCGAGAGCGGGGCCTTATGTTTCGCCGATTCCTGCCGCAGGATCGCGGCATGTTGTTCATTTTCGAGGCGGAGCGGCCGGTCGCGATGTGGATGAAGAACACTTATTTGCCGCTCGACATGATCTTTATCGGGAAGACGGGCAGGGTGGTCGGCCTTGCCGAGAATGCCGAGCCCTTGTCGGAGAAGATCATTCCCTCCGGGGCTCCGGCCTATGGCGTTCTCGAAGTCAATGCCGGCGCCGCGGCGAAGATTGGCTTGAAGATTGGCGATACGGTGCGCTACCCGGCTTTTGGCAAGTGATCCGGTCATCTTCTGAACCGAACGGCGTCGATTCGGGCTGCGCCGGCGCTTGATCGCCTGCCTTGATCTTGAAGGCGCGACCGCCGAACTTGTTTGCGCTGGAGCCGCGTGATAGCGAGAGGCGCGACGAGGGTACTGGCCAAGGCAGGCGGGGTATAGCGCAGTCTGGTAGCGCGGAAGTTTTGGGTACTTCAGGTCGCAGGTTCGAATCCTGCTGCCCCGACCATCCTGGCCACGCGATGCGCGTCGCGCTTTTGTCGATAGAGGCCTTGCTCGAAATCTTGGATGCCGCAATGACCGCACGGATCTACCGCCCAGCCAAAACCGCCACCCAGTCCGGCTCCGCGCGAGCCAAGCTTTGGGTTCTCGAATTCGAGCCGGAGGAAGCTCGCCAGATTGAGCCGCTGATGGGATGGACAAGCTCAGGCGATATGAAAAGCCAGGTGCGGCTGAGGTTCGGCGACAAGGAAGAAGCGATCGCCTACGCCGAGAGGAGCGGCCTCGCCTATCGGGTCGAGGAGGAAAAGCCTGTTTCGCGCAAGATCCTGTCCTATTCGGATAATTTTAAGTTCACGCGTATCGGCCAATGGACCCATTGAGCGCGAGACGCAAACGGTCTGGCCCCGTAGCTCAGCTGGATAGAGCAGCCGCCTTCTAAGCGGCAGGTCGCAGGTTCGAGCCCTGCCGGGGTCGCCAATCCCCCGAGAGGTCAAAGCCTATCCCTGAAGGGTTCGCGAATCGGCCAATCGCGCGCATAGTCGGCCCAGGGAAGCATGGACGTGCGCGCCTTCTATGAATTCTTTGCCGGCGGGGGCATGGCGCGGGCGGGTCTCGGCCCTGCCTGGACCTGCCTTTTCGCCAATGATTTCGATGAGAAGAAGAGCGCCTCCTACCGTCTCAACTGGGGCTCCCGCGAACTCAAGACCGCCGATATAAGGCTGCTGACGACGGAGGATCTCCCTAAGGCGAAAGCCAATTTGGCTTGGGCGTCTTTTCCCTGTCAGGATCTCTCCTTGGCGGGCGTTGGGGCCGGCCTAAACGGCGAGCGGAGCGGGACTTTCTACGCCTTCTGGAAGCTGATGAACGGCTTGATCGTGGAGAATCGCGCGCCCGACCTCATCGTCCTAGAGAATGTGAATGGCGCAGTGATGTCCCACAAAGGCCGCGATTTCGCAGCCATTTGCGGACATTTCCACGACGCCGGCTACGCGTATGGCGCGATCATCGTCGACGCGGCTCTTTTCCTGCCGCAATCGCGCCCGCGCCTCTTCGTGATTGGCGTGCGGAAGGATTTGCAAATTCCGCAAGTTTTGCGGACTGATTTTCCATCCATTTGGCATCCCCGGGCGCTCCAGGACGCTGTTAACTCTTTGCCGCAGCCGATCAAGGAGTCCTGGGTCTGGTGGCATATGGCGGCCCCCGCTCTCCGCAACTTTGGGTTTTCTGATCTGATCGAGGAAGAACCGACAGGCGTCGCCTGGCGCACTAAAGCCGAGACACGCCGCCTTCTCGCGCTCATGAGCGACGTCAATCTCTTGAAGGTCGAGAAAGCGAAGTCGGCCGGGCGCCGCATGGTCGGCTGCGTCTATCGGCGCACGCGCCTCGATGAGAGTGGCGCCAGAGTCCAACGCGCGGAAGTGCGTTTCGACGACCTATCCGGTTGCCTGCGGACGCCGGCGGGCGGGTCCAGCCGTCAATTGCTTTTGATCGTCGAAGGCGAGAACGTGAAGTCGCGACTGATCTCCGCGCGCGAGACGGCTCGGCTGATGGGCTTGCCTGATGACTATGCGCTGCCGGAAAATTACAATGAGGCCTATCATCTGACCGGCGACGGCGTCGCCGTTCCGGCCGTTCGGCACATTGCTGAACATTTGCTCGAGCCGATCCTGGCGCGTCGAAGCGCATCTGTTCACGCGGCCGCATGAGGAGGGGGCAAAGCGTCAAACCCCGTGCAAAAGACTTCGACTACTGATCCGGCCCGCAGCGCCGTCATGCGCGCGGTGAAATCGACGAACACGCGGCCGGAAATGATCGTCCGCTCCCTGGCGCATCGTCTCGGCTTCAGGTTTCGCCTCCATTGCAGCAACCTTCCCGGGCGCCCGGACCTTGTCTTTGCAGGGCGGCGAAAAGTGATCTTTGTGAATGGCTGCTTTTGGCATGGCCACGACTGCAAGCGGGGCGATCGTGCGCCAAAGACCAACGCCAGCTATTGGCGCGCCAAGATCGCGCGCAATAAGGCGCGCGACGCCAATGCGCGAGCCGCGCTTGCTGCGGCCGGTTGGGACGTGCTGGTCATTTGGGAGTGCGAGACGAAAGATCTTGAGGGGTTGAGCGCCGAACTGAGCGATTTTCTGGCCGCGCCCGTCGCTTGATTTCAATCGATGAAATCCGCTCCGGGGAGCGTGCGCAGGATGGCGCGATCCAGTCGCCAGATCGGATGATCCTTGAGGGACCCCGAAATCCGGCTGCAATCGATCGTCAGGTTTTCGAGCTGCGCCGCCGCCTCGGGCGCTTCCGCCTTCAGCTCCTCGAAACATTCGCCGGCATAGGAGTTCAGATTGCTCGAGTCTTCCAAGGCTTTCCGATTGTAGCAGGAGACGCCGGCGGCGACGGTGCGTACAAAGCCGATGACGATATTCAGAACGTCGGTTTCACCGCTCGCCTCGCCTTCCGCGCCGCAACTTTCGACCACTATCGTAAACGGTCCGTCGAGCGGACCAGTCCTGCCGTTTTCTGTAGGGAAAATAGAGAGCTTCGCCATTTTTCACATGAACTAATTTAAGATCGCGGAACGCCGGATCGCCGCGCTTTTAGGCATCCTCTTCGAGGATCAGTTCGGGCACAGGCCGCTGGTTCAGCACATGGCTGCGCAAAATAAGCAAGAGATTGTCGCTCGAGAGCTGGCGATACCAGACGCCGTCCGGATGCACATAGGCCAAAGGTTCGCCGGTGCATTTGCCAAGGCAGGAGCGCCGGACGCAGGAGGCCTCCCCAATCATTTCCTCGTCGAGCCTTGCGTCGATGAGCTTCGCCCGCAGCTCGTCGAGGAAGGCCTGCGCCTCGCCAGTGCTGTTGCAGCAAGGCCCGGTGCAAATCATGAGGCGGCGCGCGGCCGCGGGACGATCAAAAATATCCATGAGGGGCATAGGCGCGGCCTGATTGCTGGATCTTCCTTTTGTAACAGAACCCGAGCGCGAAAAGCTATTCCTTTGCGGCTACAGAGCTCTGCCGCGCCAAAGCAACGAGGTTAATTGGCCATTGCCGGAGGCTGATTCGCGCCGGGTGTTGCATAATTGCATAATATACTGATTCTTATGGATTTTATCGCGTTAATTCGCGCATGCACAGCCGAATCGAAATGAGCCAGCGCCAAATTTAAGTCGGATTCTCCAGGTCTTTGATACAAATTGCCAAGCGTTGCCCCGGCTTTAAGCCTTCGGCAACCGATGGGATGCGAAGGTCTGGTTCGGTTGCTCCAAGTCTTTGGGCGAAGTCAGGCGACATGCCCGCGCGACGGGCTGAACACCGGGAACCGAAGGGGAATTCCCAATGCGGGCAAAACGGCTTTGGCGCCTCTCATCGGACCGTCTCGCCGCTATCTTGTCGAGTCCTGTGGAATTTGGCCCTTTCCGCATTGCATTGGGCGCGCCGCGTAGCCTCCTGGTCGTCGGACTGGCGGGAAGCGCGTCCTTCAGCCTCGGCGGATGCGCGCAGCAGCCTCCGGTTCAACGCGTCGCCCATTCAAAAGAATATTTCCCCTCCTCCGTCTATGGCCAGGCCAGCCCGCGCGTCGTCGCCTATGGCGAGCCGGTGCCGCGCGGCGGCGGAACCTATATGGTCGGCAAGCCCTATTCGGTGGCAGGCCACACTTATTACCCAAGCGCGAAACAATATGCCGCGGTCGGGATGGCTTCATGGTATGGCGACGCTTTCCACGGCCGGCGCACCGCCAATGGCGAAGTCTATGACATCGATTCGATTTCGGCGGCGCATCCGACCATGCCGCTGCCGAGCTATGCGCGGGTCACGAACCTGCGCAATCATTACTCGATGATCGTGCGCGTCAACGATCGCGGTCCTTTCGATTCGAGCCGCATCATGGACGTGTCGCGCAAGACCGCCGAAGTGCTGGACTTCCGCGGTTCAGGAACGGCGCGGGTCAAGGTAGAATATATAGGACCTGCCGGGCTCGAGGGATCCGACGACACGAAATTGGTGGCGACCTTGCGCAGCGACGGACCGGCGACGCTCGACGGCCGGACCGGGCAGGGGCGCATGATGCTAGCCGAAAGTGCGCCTCTACGAACGGCCTTGGCTGAGCCGGCGCGCGACGAAAGCCTCGTGCGAGGCGGAGTCGAAGCTGCCGCCTTGACGCCCGTTCCAACCCCGGTCAGCCGTCCCTTTGCTGAGGCGGCGGCGCCTTTGCCCCCGGCGCGGCCATTCGATCTCGGCACGATGCCCGGCGCCGGCGTTCCGATTGCAGTCCGCACCCGACAGGCCAATTTACGCTGATATTCCCTTCGCGAGGCATTGAATTCGGGCCATTTCCGATGCAGGGTCTAGGTCTTCGCTAAAGAGGTTCGCCTCGATCGCGGGGACGGCCGGGAAACTTACCGAATTCTCAAGAGAATTCTCGCAAGACTACCCGCGCCGACCCTTCGCGATCGAAAAGCGTTCATCTTCTGGGGCGGCGCAGCGCTGTGGAAGGGATTTGCTTGATCGCTCAGCTCTTGATTTCTCGGCCTTCGAGGCCTGTCGCATTGGTCCGATACGCTCTGGCTCTGATGCTTTCGGTCGCTTGCGTCGATGCGGCTTCCGCCCAAGCAATTCAAACCAGCGTCCCGCATGCGATCCTGATCGACTCGGACACTCAGAGCGTCCTGTTCGAGAAGGACGCCGACGCGCCCGTGATTCCCGCTTCGACGGTGAAGGTCATGACGGCGGAGCTCGTCTTTCATGAGATCGCCGAAGGCCGGTTGAAGCTTGACGACGAATTCCTGGTGAGCGAATCCGCTTGGCGTTACGGCGGCGCCCCGGCGCGCGGCTCCAGCATGTTCGCCGCGCTCAACAGTCGCGTCAGGGTCGAGGATTTGATCCGCGGCCTGGTGATCGTTTCGGGCAATGACGCGGCCATTGCGCTCGCGGAGGGGGTCGCCGGTTCGGAGGGCGCTTTCGCCACGCTCATGATGAAGCGCGGGCGCGAACTCGGATTGACGCATTCCGTTTTCACCAACCCATGGGGCAGGGACGATCCTGAGCAGAGAGTGACGCCCCGGGATATGGCCTTCTTGGCCAACCACGTCGTCAAGACCTATCCCGAACTCTACAAGTATTTTGGCGAGAAGGATTTTACCTGGAACAAGATCAAGCAGGCGAACCGCAACCCGCTTCTGACCATGGATTTCGGCGCGGACGGGCTTAAGACCGGCAATATAGACGCCAGCGGATATGGCCTTGTCGGCTCCGCTGTGCAGAACGGCCAACGTCTGATCCTCGCCCTTTACGGCGCCAGGACCTCCAAGGAGCGCGCGGACGAGGCGCGCAAGATTTTCCTTTGGGGATTTCGGTCTTTCGATTCGAAGACGATTTTTCAGGCGGGCGAGACGATCGGCAGCGCCAAGGTCTATGGCGGCAATGTCTGGGAGGTCCCGCTCGTCGCCGACTCTGAGGTCAAGATTCTTCTGCCGCGAACGGGCGGCGAGAAATTTACCGGCCATATTGTTTACACCGGACCGCTGAACGCGCCGATCGAGGAGGGCAAGCAGGTGGCGCGCCTGAAGATCTTGCGCGGGACGACCGAAGTGCTCGATCTGCCCTTGAAGACGGCGGCGGCGGTGGAGGTTGGCTCATTGCCGCACCGGGCGATGGACGCCGGGCTCGAATACGCCACGGTTCTATTCCGCAAATATGTCGTCAAAAAATGAGCGAGGCGGCGGCGCAAGCTCTTGCGGCGCCGCGAGGGCGCGGAGCTTTCATTACGCTTGAAGGCGGCGAGGGCGCCGGCAAATCGACTCAGGTCAAGCATATTCTCGAACGCTTGCGGCAAGCGGGGATCGACGCTGTCGGCACCAGGGAGCCCGGCGGATCGCCAGGAGCTGAAGTCCTGCGCAAAGCGCTTCTTTCGGGCGTCATCGAGCCGCTTGGTCCCGCGGCGGAGGCGATCCTTTTCGCGGCCGCCAGGGTCGATCATATTGATAAAACCATCGAGCCGGCCTTATCGGCAGGAATCTGGGTCGTCAGCGACCGCTTCGCGGACTCGACGCGCGCCTATCAGGGCGCGCTCGGCCGGCTCGATCCGCGCTTCCTGCGCGCGCTCGAGCGAGTCACTTTGAACGAATTATATCCCGACCTCACCTTGGTTCTCGACCTCCCGGTCGAGGAAGGGCTCGCCCGCGCCGCGCGCCGGCGCACCCCGGCCGAGACGCTTGATCGCTTCGAAAACGAAACTCTTGAATTTCACCAAGGCCTACGCGCCGCATTTCTGGAGATCGCGGCGGCCGAATCGGCGCGTTGCGTCCTGATCGACGCCGCCCGCTCTGAGGCCGACGTGGCGCAATCGATCTGGGATGCGATAACTTATCGGCTCATGGATCGGCCCGCAGCGGCGGAGCGCGCCCATGGCGCCTAGGCCGCGGGCTTCGGCGACGGACGACGCCGCTCCCGAGGCCGACCGTTATGAGGACGCGCCGCATCCGCGCGAAATTTACGCGCTTTTTGGCCATGCCGAAGCTGAAGGCGAGCTTCTCCAATCCTATCGATCGGGACGTCTGCCGCAGGCCTTCATCATCGGCGGACCGCCAGGCGTCGGCAAGGCGACGCTGGCCTGGCGGCTGGCGCGCTTCCTCCTCGCCAATCCCGAGCCGGCAAGCGCCTTTGTCCAAGCGGCGTCGGATCTTTTCGTGGCCGAGGATGATCCTATCGCGCGCCAGGTCGCCTCGCTCGCCCATCCCGACCTTTTTCTTTTGCGGCGGGCATGGAACGAGAAGACCAAGAAGCATTTCACCGACATCCGCGTCGATGACGTGCGCCGCGCCATTCATATGTTCCAGCAGGCGGCCGGGCGCGGCGGGTACAGGATTTGCCTCGTCGACAGCGCCGAGGATCTCAACCCTTCCGGCGCCAATGCGCTTTTGAAGCTCATCGAGGAGCCGCCGCCTCGGTCCCTCTTTCTGATCGTCGCCCACAAGCCGAACCGCGTGCTGGCGACGCTTAGATCGCGCTCCAGCAAGATCGCGCTGAGGCCGCTTGGCTCATCCGATATCGCTCAGGTCGTCACGGCTCTCGGCCCGCCTTGGTCCGAGCTTGGCGAGGCGGAGCTGAAGACCGCCATCGCGCGCGGCCAAGGCTCCGTGCATGACGTCCTCCGGCTCCTGAATAGCGGCGGGGTCGAACTCGACGCCAATCTTCACCGTATGCTGGACAAGCTTCCAGCCATAGATTGGCGTCAAGTGCACGCTCTGGCCGATCGTGTGGCTCCCCGCGACAATGATGATTACGACACGATGCTGGTCTCGGTGTTCGACTGGCTCGATGCAAGAGTGCGGCGGGGGGCCTCGCTTGAGGGCGGCGATCGCGTGCGACAGCTTGCGCCTTACGCAGAGGTATGGGAAAAAGTGGCTGGGGCGGCGCGCGAGACAGAGACGCTCAACCTCGACAGGCGCCCTCTTGTTTTCTCCATTTTCGCCGATCTGGCGGCGGCCGCTCGGGCTTCTTCATCCTGACGCCAGCTAAGGCATGAAAATGCTTTGCATGGTTAGCCGCGCGCGAACCTGAGACTCCGATCCATGCCCGCCCGCCCCCGCTTTTACATCACGACCGCCATTCCTTACGCCAATGGCGCGCCCCATATCGGGCATGCCTATGAGCGAATCGCGACCGACGCGATCGCCCGGTTCAAGAGACTTGACGACTATGACGTCTTGTTCGTCACCGGGATGGATGAACATGGCCAGAAAATGCAGCAGACCGCCGCCAGGGACGGCCTGACGCCGCAACAGCTCGCCGACCGAACCGCGGCTCAGTTCGCCGCGATGGGAGATGTTCTCTCCGCGCCCGCCGACGATATCGTGCGCACGACGCAGGAGCGCCATCGCGCCGCCGCCCAGGAAATCTGGACGAGAATGGCTGCGGCCGGGGACATCTATCTGTCGAAATATCCCGGTTGGTATTCGATTCGCGACGAGGCTTTCTTCGACGAGTCCGAACTGACCGAAGGATCAAACGGCCAAAAACTGGCGCCGACCGGCGCGCCCGTCGAATGGGTCGAGGAGGAGAGCTATTATTTCAAGCTTTCCGCCTACCAGGACCGGCTGCTCAAGCTTTACCGCGACCGACCCGATTTTGTGACCCCGGAGAAATATCGCAACGAAATCGCCGCCTTTGTCGAACGCGGCCTAACCGATCTTTCGATCAGCCGTTCAACCTTCGACTGGGGCATTCCGGTGCCCGGCGATTCGAAGCACGTCATGTATGTATGGGTCGATGCGCTGACGAATTACATAACCGGGACGGGTTTCCCCGATCCTGACGCACCGCGGGCGAAATTCTGGCCTGCCGATGCTCACGTGATCGGCAAGGACATCACGAGATTTCACGCGATCTATTGGCCGGCTTTCTTGATGTCCGCCGGCCTCGCCCTGCCCAAGCAGATTGTCGTGCATGGCTTTCTGTTCAATCGCGGCGAGAAAATGTCGAAATCCGTCGGCAATGTGATCGATCCTTTCGTTTTGGCGGAACATTACGGCGTCGACCAGCTCCGCTATTTCTTTTTGCGGGAGGTGCCGTTTGGGCAAGACGGCAATTATTCGCATGAAGCCATCGTCAATCGCATCAACGCCGATCTCGCCAATGATCTCGGCAATCTTGCGCAGCGCTCCTTGTCGATGATCGAAAAGAACTGCGGCGGGAAATTGCCGGCGCCGGCGGAGCTGACCGAGGCGGATGTCGCGCTCCTCGCGCAGGCCGCTGCGCTCCCGGCGAAATCGCGGGCCGCGATCCAGGAATACGCCTTGCATGCGATCCTGACGGAGATCTGGCGCGTCGTCGCGGAGGCTAACCGATATTTCGCGGCGGAAGAGCCCTGGGTCAAGCGCAAAGTCGATCCAGTTCGCATGCAGACGATTCTCTACGTAACCGCGGAAGCATTGCGTATAATCGCGATTGTGACGCAACCTTTCATGCCGGCTTCCATGGCGAAACTTCTTGATCTGCTAAGCGTCGCCCCGGATGCGCGCGGCTTTGACCAAGCGGAGGCCGCGAAAGCCCTTGCGCCGGGCGCCGTTTTGCCCGTCCCGGCGCCGATCTTTCCGCGTTACGTCGAAGCGGAAGAGAAATGATTGAGCCAGCCGATGTTGATCGACAGCCATTGTCATCTCGATTTCCCGGACTTCGCTGAGGAGCGCGACGCCGTCGTGGCTCGCGCCCGCGCCGCCGGCGTCCAGCGCATGATCACGATCTCGACCAAGATCGATCAATTCCCCTCGATCAGCGCGCTCGCCGAGGCCTACGCGGATGTCTTCTGCACGGTGGGCGATCATCCGGAATATGCGGATGAAGGCGCAGAAGCGACGCTGGATCGCCTGGTCGAGCTGGCGCAACATCCAAAATGCGTCGGAATCGGCGAGACTGGCCTTGATTACCATCATGACCGGACGCCGCGCGACAAAGCCGACCGGGTTTTCCGCACCCATATCGCCGCGGCCCGGCAAACCGGCCTTCCGGTCGTCATTCACGCCCGCGACGCCGACGCCGATGTCGCCGCGGTCCTTAAAGATGAAATGGGGAAGGGGCCTTTCAAAGGCCTTCTCCATTGCTTCACCTCGTCGCCCATGCTTGCCGAGGCCGCACTCTCCCTTGGGCTCTATATTTCATTTTCGGGCGTATTGACCTTTAAGAAATCGGACGAACTGCGGGAGATCGCGCGCGCCGTGCCGCTCGATCGGCTACTGGTCGAAACCGACGCGCCATTTCTGGCGCCGGTTCCGCACCGGGGACGGCGCAACGAGCCGGCCTTTGTCGCGGCCACCGCCGAGGTTCTCGCTGGCTTGAAGGATCTGACGGCGGACAGATTGGCGGCGGAGACGAGCGCTAATGCGCTGCGCCTGTTCGATAGAATGCCGCCCCCGGATGTGGCGCGCGGGGAGGCCGCATGAGTCTCGCGATCACGATTCTCGGCTGCGGCTCTTCGGGCGGCGTTCCGCGGGTCGGACAAGGATGGGGCGCTTGCGATCCGAACAATCCGAAAAACCGCCGTCGGCGCTGCTCCATCCTGGTCGAACGAACGGGCGACGCCGGAACCAAGACACAGGTGCTCGTCGACACCTCGCCGGATCTTCGCGAACAATTGCTGGCGCTCGGAATCGTCCGTCTCGACGGGATTTTACTCACCCATCCGCATGCCGACCACACGCATGGCATCGATGACGTCCGGCCCTTGGTCATCATGGCCAGGCGCAAGATCAACCTGCATATGGATGCGCCGACCTCGGCTGTCGTGCGGCTCAACTTCGGCTATATATTCGAGACGCCGCCAGGAAGCCAGTATCCGGCCCTTTTGAATGAGCATCGCATCTTTGCCGGTGAATTCGTCACGGTCGACGGTCCGGGCGGCCCGATCAGCGCCCTGCCAATCCGTCTCGAACATGGCGAGATCGACGCGCTCGGCTTTCGCTTCGGCAATATCGCCTATTCGCCCGATCTCAACGCCATCCCCATCGAGAGCCGCGCCTTACTCGAGGGGCTCGATCTTTGGATCGTCGACGCCTTGCGCTACACGCCGCATCCCAGTCATTTCTCATTGCCGGAGACCTTGAGCTGGATCGCCAAGCTGCAGCCAAAGCGCGCCATTCTCACCAATCTTCATACGGATCTCGATTTCGAGCGCCTGAAGGCCGAGCTGCCGCCGCATGTCGAACCGGCTTTCGACGGAATGCAAATCGTCGCCTGAGGTTTTCATACGGCTGCGGCTTTAGCTTGACCAAGGTGGAGGTCGTTGATTTCACTTGAACAAGCGCCTCCTGGGGAGAAGCAGAGGTGGGTTCCATAATATTGATTATGCGAATCATACCTGTGCGCGTAACCGCCAAGAGAGGCTCGCTATTGGCGTGGTCTGGGCATTTTTCGCGATGTTTTTCTGCGTGGACTGTTTCAAACCGTGGCTATGAGTCTAGCCAAGATCCCCAAGTGTTGATATATTTGGTCCAGCACAGGACTATCGGCATTCAGAACGAATACCATCTTCGAGACATGTGGCTGGCGCCCTCGGGTTGCTGGCCTTTTTGCCTAGGCGCAAACGCGAGACATGGAGATGTTTCGCGCGGCGAAACGGGAAAACGCCAGCCGGCCGATAGCGCCGGATCGGGGCGCGGGGCGGTTGTAGGCGGAGACGAGCAGGCACATCATGAGCAAAGGTAGAGATTTTCGGGGACCCAAGAAGCGCGGCTTCGACGACGATGGGCCCTCACCCTATGATCTGCCACGGCAGAGCCGCCCCCAACGGCCGAGCTTTGGCGGCGGAAGCGGCGGCGGTCCTGAACTGGCTGCGCCTATGAGCGGTCCGGCGATCGACGCAGTCGTCAAATGGTTCAAAGGCGACAAAGGCTTTGGCTTTGTCGAATTAGGAAATGGATCGGGCGACGCTTTCCTGCATATTGGCGCGCTTCAGGCGGCCGGATATGAGACGGTTCCGCCAGGCGCGAAGCTGAAGGTGAACGTCAGCAATAGCATCAAGGGCGCGCAGGTGACGCGCGTCCTCGAGGTCGATACGGCCGGAGCGGCGGAGCGGGCGCCCCAACCGCGGTCCTTCGGCGATTCGCCGCGGCCGCAGCGTCGCGCTCCAGACCCCTCCACGGCCGTTTCGGTCACCGGGACGGTCAAATGGTTCGATGACAACAAGGGCTTCGGGTTCGTGCAATCGAACGACGGAGGCAAGGACGTCTTCGTCCATATTTCCATCCTCGGACCATCGGGCATTCAGCATCTCGCTGAAGGCCAGCCGGTGACGATGCGGGTTGTGGACACGCCGAAAGGGCGCGAAGCCTTGTCGCTATCGCTTGAGTGAGCGAATGCGACGCTAAGCTTTGTCGTAGATGAGGGACGGGGGCGTGCTCCCTCCCGACCGTTGCGGCTTTCGCCCTATGCAGCCGTCCCGCGATGTCAATCGCCTCCTTGAGATCATGGCTTCCCTGCGCAGTCCAGGGACCGGATGCGGCTGGGATCTTGAGCAGACATTCGAGACCATTGCCCCTTTTACGATCGAGGAGGCATATGAGGTCGCCGACGCCGTCGCGCGCGGGGACATGGCGGAGCTAAGGGAGGAGCTGGGCGACCTCCTCCTTCAAGTGGTTTTCCAGGCGCGCATCGCGGAGGAGAGCGGAGCTTTCGATTTTGGCGGCGTGGTCGAGGCGATCACGGAGAAAATGATCCGACGCCATCCGCATGTATTTGGCGAGGCGCAAGATCTTTCTCCCGAGGAAGTCAAAGCGCTTTGGGCGCAAATCAAGGCCGACGAAAGATCCGCGAAAGATGCGCGGGAGAGGGCGCGATCTAAAGAAGATGCCGGCAAAATTGTCGCCCAAAATGGCCTTCTCGACAATATTGCGCTTGCCCTGCCCGGCTTGACCCGCGCAGTAAAGCTGCAAGCGAAGGCGTCGAGCGTCGGGTTCGATTGGAACGATGCGCGCATGGTGATCGCCAAGATCCGTGAGGAAACCGACGAAATCGAAGCCGCGATCGAAGCTGGCGTGCCGGATGCTGTCGGAGAAGAGATCGGCGATTTGCTCTTCACGGTCGCAAATCTTGCGAGGCATGCACACGCCGATCCGGAATCCGCCATCCGCCGCGCCAACGCGAAATTCGAGCGGCGTTTTCGCTTCATCGAAGAGCGGCTGGCGGCCAAAGGCGTCGCGCTCGGCGCTGCGAGCTTGGATGAGATGGATGCGCTTTGGACTGAAGCCAAGATCCAGGAAAAGCAGGCCGGATCTTAAGTTCGTAGCCGGGCGAGGCGCCGGGAGCTAAGCCGCCTGCCGCCCTTTACGCCCGCTCGACCGCAGCGGGAAAGAACCTTCGCCGAACCGGCTCGGCGCGCTCCGGCGCTACCCGAACCGTCAGATGGACGGCGCCATCCGCCGCCGTGCTCTTCCGCATGACTTCGGTATTTTCATATAGCCAGTTGAGACCCTGCCCGTTGACCGGATCGAGCGCAATATCGAAGACGATCCGGCCGATGGCGAGCCGCGCTTCGATCGCGGCGCCGAGTTCATCAATGCCCTGCCCCGTCAGCGCCGAAACGATGATAGGCGCGGCGTTGGCCGGCCGGCGCCGCGCGCCGTTTCGGGTCGCTGCGAGCCTGTCCTCGTCGAGAAGATCGGCCTTGTTCCACACTTCCATCAAACGGCGATCGTCCGATGGATCGACGCCGAGATCAGTGAGGATGGATTCGACGTCCGCAAGCTGCGCCTCCGCGTCTTCATGTGCAATATCGCGGACATGGAGGATGACGTCGGCTTCAAGCACTTCCTCGAGCGTCGCTCGGAACGCGGAGACGAGCATGGTCGGGAGGTCGGATATGAATCCGACGGTGTCCGACAGGATCATTTCGCCGCCATGCGGGAGAGTCACGCCTCGCAATGTCGGATCGAGCGTCGCGAAGAGCATGTTTTCAGCGAGAACGTCCGCCTGAGTCAGCCGGTTGAAAAGCGTCGATTTGCCTGCATTGGTGTAGCCGACAAGCGCGACAATTGGATAAGGGACGGTGCGCCGACTCTTTCGATGCAGGCCGCGGGTCCGTTTTACGCCGTCAAGCTCATGTTCGATTCGACTCATGCGCTCTTGAATGAGTCGGCGATCGGTCTCGATCTGGGTTTCGCCGGGACCACCGAGGAAGCCGAAGCCGCCGCGCTGGCGTTCAAGGTGGGTCCAAGAGCGAACCAGACGCGATTTTTGATAGGCCAGATGAGCAAGCTCGACCTGGAGCGAGCCTTCGCGCGTTCTAGCTCTGCGGCCGAAGATTTCAAGAATGAGTCCGGTCCGGTCGATCACCTTGGCCGAAAACGCCTTTTCGAGATTGCGTTGCTGCACCGGCGATAGGGCGCAGTCCATTATGACGAGCTCAGCCTCTTCCGCGCTCGCCAGATCGGCGATCTCGACGACCTTGCCCTTGCCGAGGAAACTTCCCGGATGGATCTCCCTGAGGAGGACGTTTTTTGTAGCGACGACGTCGAGATCGATAGCTTCCGCCAGGCCATGCGCTTCTGCAAGACGCGCATCTTGGGCGCGCGTCCGAGGCGGCGTGGGGGAGCCAGATCGGGGGGTAATGCTCCAGCCTGATCTCTCGCTGGAATAAGGGCCAATCACTATTGCGCGCGTGCGCCCGGTAGGAGCACGTTCCGATTTAATTACCGGCGCCGGATCCATAGATGTTTGGACTGCGATGCTCGTTTCTCCAATTACGCTTGCTTGAGCAATTTTTGTTCCAATGGGCCTCGACGGACTTGTTCGCCGCCCAACCGTATATAGGGGCTGAGTTCGGTTTCTTCATGAAAAAATCCTATTTATAGGAAAATATTCTACGGGCTGGCTTGGCCGCCCTCCTCGCCCGACTCGAACATCTGGATCGGCTGTCCGGGCATGATCGTCGAAATCGCATGCTTATAGACAAGTTGAGAATGTCCGTCGCGGCGCAGCAGGACGCAGAAATTATCGAACCAGGTGACGACGCCTTGGAGCTTTACTCCATTGACCAGGAAAATCGTCAGAGGAACTTTGTTCTTGCGCACAAAATTAAGAAAAGTGTCCTGGAGATTCTGGGGCCGATCTGCCGCCATCGTAAAATCCTATTATGTTCTTGGCGCGCTGATCGGCGCGAATTTCTCTTTATAAGCTAAGAGCAAGGCGCTGTTTCGCTTGAGGTTGGGTGATATAGAAGAGGCCGCTAGCGGCATGCTAGACCTATCTGGGATGATTATCGCAAATTTGTTTGAAAAATATGGCTAACCGTCTATCATCAGAAGCTTAAAGCGTTCTCACCGCCGTGTCATGAAAAATCGCCCGCAATCTTTGTGCTAGCGGGCCGGGCGCGCCTGCGCCAATCTTACGCCCATCAATGCCGACCACTGGCATTATGAGCGTGGTTGCGCCCGTAATGAAAGCCTCTTGCGCAGAGAAGGCCTCGTCGAGACTGAAGCGTCTTTCCTCCAGCTTGAGTCCCTCCGCCGCGATAATGTCAATTAACGTCGTTCGAGTAATGCCGCGTAGCACGAAATGATCGATGTGGCGGGTGATGATTGTTCCAGACCGGTCGATGATCCAGGCGTTTGAGGCTGCGCCTTCGACAACCATCCCGTCGGAGTCAATTAACCACGCCTCGTAGGCGCCCCGCTCCTTCGCTTCTTGGCGCGCCAACACGTTGGCGATCAGCGAAATGGTCTTGATATCGACCCGCTTCCAACGAAGATCCGGCATCGTTGCGACTGTGACGCCCTTCCGTGCGGTCATTTCGCCCTTTTCGGGATCGACCGTGCGCGCCGTGACGACCAGGCTCGGCCGCACACACTTCGGCGGGAAGGCGTGATCGCGGGGAGCCACGCCGCGCGTCGCCTGAATGTAAATGTATCCATTCGCGACTTTGTTTCTCGCGATGATTTCGCGCAGGACAATAGCCAGGGCGCCCTGCCCCAACGGCGCGTCAATCTGCAATTCAGCCAGCGACCGTGCGAGCCGCTCCAAATGGCGCGGCTCGTCGATCAGCGCCCCGTGAAAGACCTCGCAGACTTCATAGACGCCATCGGCAAATTGATAGCCGCGATCCTCGACATGAACCATGGCGTCGCGGCTCGGGACATACTGGCCGTTGACATAGGTAATTCTACTCAGCTCCGGTCTCCACGGATTCAAAAGGAAATGCCGAACCGGCCCGACGCCAGCCCGAGAATCGCGCCCGCTGCAATGCCGCACAAAGGGTTCAGCCTCGTGACTCCAACGAGCAAGGTCATGACCGCTGTGATGGCAATCGTCAAGCCGCTATGGTCAGCTGCTTGCGCCATGACATAGCCGCTCGCCAACATGAGGCCGACCGCCACCGGCGCCAAAGCCTTTTTCAGAACCTGGATGGCCCGACTGGAAGAAAAACGCTGCATTGTCCGGCCCGCGCAAAGCGCGAGCAGAGAGGACGGCAAGATCATCGCCACGGTTGCGACGCAAAGGCCTGCGAGCCCCGCAACATGCCAGCCAATCGCGCTGGTCGTGATAACGTTCGGACCCGGCGCTATTTGCGCAATCGCTATCAGCTTGGCGAAGGTCGCGTCGTCCATCAAATGCAGCGCGTCGACGACCTGGCGATGGACCTCCGGCAGCGTCGCGTTCATGCCGCCGACCGCGGCAAGCGAGAGAAGCGAGAAAGTCACGCCGAGCTGGCCCAGGACCGACCGCATCAGCGTCGCCATCCCGACGCAACATAGACAAGGAGGCTGAGCGGGACAATGAATGTCAGGCTTGCGACAAGGGAAAGACGCAAGGCGCCCGTCGCCGCGAAGGTCAGTCCGGCAATGAGGATCGCCAAGACATCGGTGCGGATCGTCCGGATCATCTTATAGGCGTTGCCGATTACAAGCCCGGCGGTCGCCGCCGCCGCTCCGCCGAGCGCTGCGCTTACGTCGGGAAGGCTCGCAAAGCGATCGAAGAGCGAAACGATCCCGATGAGGATAATGATCGGCGCCATAAGAAGACCGAGCAGCGCGGCGAAGGCGCCCGAAGCTCCTTGATGACGGTCGCCGAGCATGACGGCGAGATTGACCGTGTTGGCCCCCGGCAAAACGCTGGCGAACCCAAGCCATTCGGCAAATTCGCGCTCGTCCAGAAAGCCGCGCTCGACGACGATGATCTGCCGCACCCAGCCGGCCACGCCGCCGAAGCCGATGAGGCCGAGCTTGAAGAACGCCATGAACAGCTCGCGGTGTGCGACGGGCTCAGCGGCTAGTCGCGGCCGAGCGGAAGGGAGGGCCGAGGTCACGCACTCCGTCTGGCCGGATCGAGGTCCTTTGTTAAGCCTCACAATGGTCTTGAGCATCTACTCGGTTCACGCAGCCCGTGGTGCGCAAGCATCTCGAATATGACCTACCAGTAACAAGCATTTTCATTCTTCTGAGCCATTTCAGGGGTCTCGGTCTTATCCGGCCGCACCCAACTATCGTTGAAGAAGGGTTGAAACTCTTTATTGTCCTTCCAGCGATTGCCGTAGACTCCAAACAGAACTTGAAGTGGCCCACCCAAATGGATTCCCACTTTGCCGCGCCGTTTGGCATGTGTAGCGAGAGGCAAAGAAAATGCGCCGGCGCCGATTAAAGCGACGTCAAAATCCACCGCATCCATTTGCGCCTTCAAATCATCGAGAGCCGCCATCCAATCGGAGTGCTTAGGCGCGGCGAGGCCCGCGCTGAAAGGACATTGAATAGCAAGTAGCGTAAATTCCGGCAAAACGCGCTTATCCTTCCAAAGCTCCGTCCGCCGAGCATATTGCTTTTGAATGCTTTTGATAAATGGAGAAATAACTAAGACGCGCTTACCTTCGAGCATAAAGCTCCAGGGTTCATTTGATAAGAAAGGCTCTAAGGTTCCCCATCGAATCAATGTGGCGAAAGGAGCAAATCTATTTAGCAGCCCCAGCTCTCCTCGAATGTGCCAGGAAATTAATACATCCATTTCTCCAACAGCGTCTTGGTAAATTTCGACGAATTTATCGAATATCGTGTCATTTTGTGGGAATACTCCAGAATTAACAAACAATGTATCCCATGCATATGGCGGATATGGAGGCGGCTCCTGGTTTTCCGACCGCGCCGCAGTTCGTTTCAAAAAATGATTCAAGCCTAATGATTCAGTGAAGCCTAGTTTCCCGACCGCCAGTGGCCGCCTGGTCCGAATAGCCTCGGCGAGCACTGGGCCACCGTCGACGATTGGACGTTTCGGCTCGCCAATAGACTGCAATCGCCAAATGGCCTTGCGCAAGTTCCACACATAGAAATGTAATAGTGGGAATTTTCTAATATTGTCTCTAAGGAAAATAAACAGTCTATAAAGCATGATATATTCCATCAGACGTCATGGCTTGCTTGCTCGGGGCGCGCTAAACGAGATTGCGGGATGGACTCGTCGCAAGAAATAGGCTGGAAGCGCAAATCTATATAAAGAGAGCGCACCATTACGCAATGGTATTTTGTAGAGACCTAGAGGCTCCATATTTCTTTGACTGGCAGAATTGGCGCCTCGGCGCCGATTGCGCGTTCTCTGTGGGTTGATTGCCTCACGCTCATCAGCTGCATTGCGTGGGAAATGGCGGTCGCGCAAACAGCCAATTTTTGGCATGTTCAATTGGCGTCAGAGCGCCCTGCTCTCACCAAGTCCTAGTCGACCCGGAGCGACTTCAGCTTGCGGTGCAGGGCCGAGCGCTCCATGCCGATGAATTCGGCCGTGCGTGAGATATTTCCGCCAAAACGGTTGATTTGCGCGACAAGATATTCGCGCTCGAAAACCTCGCGCGCCTCGCGCAACGGGAGGCTCATCAGCTTTTCGCCGCCGGCGCCGTTCGGAGTCGAAGGGACAAGCGCGCCGATCTCGGACGGCAGCATGTCGGCGGTGATCTCGGCCTCGGGATCGCCGGCGGCGAGAATCATCAGGCGCTCCACATTGTTGCGCAGCTGCCTGATGTTGCCGGGCCAGTCATGCGACTGCAAAACGGCCATCGCGTCATCGGCGATCGCCCGGCGCGGCATTCCGGTCGTCGCCGAAACTTGATCCATGAAAAACGCGATGAGGTCCGAAATATCCTCACGGCGCTCCGAAAGCGATGGAACCCGAACCGGCACGACGGCGAGGCGATGGAACAGATCCTCGCGAAAAGATCCGTCCGCGATGAGCGCGGCGATGTCGCGGGAGCTCGAAGAAAGTATTCGGACATCGACAAAAACCCGGGTCGTTCCGCCGACGCGCTGAAAATTCTGCTCGACCAGCACGCGCAGGATCTTGCCTTGGGTTTCCCTCGGCATATCCGCGATCTCGTCCAGATAGAGCGTGCCGCCATGGGCTTCTTCGAGCGCGCCGACCTTGCGGCTGCGGCCCTCCTTGCCTTCGACGCCGAAAAGCTCGATCTCCATTGTTTCTGGCGCGATCGTCGCCGAATTGATGACGACGAACGGGCCGCTGGCGCGCGCGGAAGCTTCATGAATCGTCCGCGCCGCGAGCTCCTTGCCCGAGCCTGGCGCGCCGGTAATGAGGATTCGCGAATTGGCCGGGCCAAGGCGTTCGATCACTTGACGCAACTGATTAATGGCGGTCGATTTGCCGATGATCTGGTTGACGGCGCCGGCGCGGGCGCGAAGGTCGATCACCTCGCGCTTAAGACGCGAGGCCTCGAGCGCGCGTTCGGCGACGAGAACGAGGCGGTCGGCCTTGAAAGGCTTTTCAATGAAATCATAGGCGCCGAGCTTGATCGCGGAGACCGCGGTCTCGATATTGCCGTGACCGGAGATCATCACCACCGGAAGCATCGGATTCTGCTCCTTGACGATCTTCAAGAGCTGCAATCCGTCAAGGCGCGAGCCTTGGAGCCAGATGTCGAGAAAGACAAGGCTGGGACGCCTTGCTTCGATCGCTGCCAGCGCCTCGTCGGAATTCTTCGCCGTGCGCGCGCCATGGCCTTCGTCCGACAAAATTCCGGACACGATGTCTCGGATGTCGGCTTCGTCGTCTACGATCAGGATATCGCTCGCCATGAGGCCCTTCACGATTTTCTCTGCGCCGCGACAGCCGCGGCTTGATCCAATTCATCGGGGAAATTCTGCGTCTCGTCGCTCCAAGGAAAATAGAGTCGGACCCAAGCCCCGCGTCCATCAGGGGCGTCGCGCAGCTCGAGGCCGCCGCCGTGATCGGCGAGAATCTTCGCGACGATAGGAAGGCCTAGTCCTGTCCCTTCCGCCCGGGTCGTCATATATGGTTCGAGCAGCCTCTGCCGATTTTCGCGAGGGAAGCCCTTGCCATTGTCGATCACATCGATCGCAATGGTCCGTCCCGCGATGGAAAGGGTGACTGAAATATGACCCTCGAAGCTCGCATCTCCTGCATAGGCGGCTATGCCCTCGATCGCGTTCTTGACGATGTTCGTCAAGGCTTGAGAAAGCAGCCGACGATCAAAGCGCCCTTGGAGCGGATGATCGGGCAAATGTTCTTCAAACACAATGTCCGCATGGGCGACGCGCATCAGGAACAGAACGCGGCGCACGCATTCGCCGAGGTCGTCATGTTCGACGCGCGCCTTCGGCATGCGCGCGAAAGCCGAAAACTCGTCGACCATGCGCTTGATGTCGTCGACCTGACGCACGATCGTATCGGTGCACTGGTCGAAAACGTCGCGGTCTTGGACGATCAGCCCGCCATATTTGCGCTTCAGCCGCTCGGCGGAGAGCTGGATCGGAGTCAAGGGATTCCTGATTTCATGCGCGATGCGCCGCGCGACGTCGGCCCAAGCGGCCGTCCGTTGCGCCGTCACCAGATCGGTGATGTCGTCAAGCGTCACGATGTAGCTCTTGTCGGCGCGCTCCGTCGGCCCGCTGGTGATGCTGACGTTGAAAAGGCGTTCGAGCCCGTCGCGCTCAAGGGAGATCTGTCCCTGCGCCAATCGCGCATGGCCTGAGCGAGCTTCGTCAAAGGCCTCCTTGAGTTCCGGCAGAACCGCCTCGAGCGGCTGACCCACGATGCCGGCCGGCCCTTCCCCGCTTTGCGGGATCAGGCGTTCCGCCGAAGGATTCACCACAGTGATTTCGCCTTTTGGCCCCACGCCGACGACGGCCACCGGCACGCCCGAGAGCACGGCTTCCGTGAACAGGCGACGCTCGTCGATGAGATTGCTTGCGGCGATCAGGCGGTTTTGCTGAAGGCGCAACTCCAATGTCATCTTGTTGAAGGTTTCGCCGAGATGGGCGAGATCGCCCTCGGACTTGCGCACGCCCACCTGCACATTGAGATTGCCGGAGGAGACTTGGTCGGCCGCTGCGATGAGGCGCCTGATCGGCGCGACGAGGCGATTGGCGAAGGAGAGCCCGAGCCAGGTCGCCGACAAAAGCATGATCAGGGCGATCAGGATAAACACCGTCGCAAAAGCGATCTGGATGCTGCGCCTATGGCTGTCGAAACCGTCGTAAAGCGTGACGAGCTTCGCCGCGGCGCGGGCAAATTCGACCGTGAAGGGATCGACCGGCCGGGCCACATAAAGAAACGTGTCCTGGAAAGAGGCGAGCGCGCTTAGGGCGACGAAAGTTCGTCCTTCATCGAGAATCAGGCACGATGGTTCGCGTTTCTGCGCATCTTCGAAATCGCTGGCCTCCGGCCGCACGACGGCATTTCCAAATAGGGCGCCCGTGTCGATCTTCTCGATAGTTTCGCCATTGGACTTCAGGAGCGCGGCGGCAGTGAAGCCAAGGAAACGCGCCCGCGACCGGAAAAACTCGCGAAACAGCGGCCGGTCGACCTCGAACATAAGCTTGGCGCGGTCGAGGTCAGCGGCCGTAAGCCTTGCCTCCTGGAGAAGCGACTTGCATTGGGCTTCCCGAAACAGGCGCGCGGCGTCGATCGTGTTCAGGACGAAGCCCCTGCCATCCTGCATGAAAGATGGGTTGAGGCTGCGGTCAAGCGTCACCGAGCCGACCCCAGCCATCAGAAGAGCCGGCGCCGCGGCGATAATCGAGAAAAGGCCAACAATCCGGATGTGCAGCTGCGCTGCGGCCACCCCAGCCCGGCGCGCCTTGAGAAGAGCATAGCCCTCGGCGAGGACGAAGCAAAAAACCAGGAGAATGCCGAGAACATTGGCGAGGAAGAGAACCAGAAGGACGTTGGAGGTCGGCGCAATCGGCGTAAAGCCGGCGAAGATGAGAAAGCTGACGAACGCAACCACCAAGGCCAGAACGACAGTCGCCGCGCCGAAACGTATCGTGAATCGAAGATCGCCATTCGATCCGGCCGAAAGGTTTCGCGCCATTTGTTCGCCGTTCATTGGCCATTAGAAAAATTGGAATATGTTTATTGGATTCGTTCAAAAAAATCGAGTAGTTCTGGTTGCGTTTATGCCACACTGTTGCATAATTACGACATTTCCAGGACCATAATTTTCCTTCCAAGGGAAATTATTTCAATGAATCGCTGTGCTCACAAACAGACTGCTTTGAGAATTGGATAATGTATGTTCTTATTTAACAAAATATAACTGTATATTTCTCTCCCTTCAAGAGAAAAAAGAGAGGCGGCCCTGGCGGACCGCCCCTCACAATGCAAATCGGTCTGGTCGGCGTTTGCCGAATTATCGTGGCGAGCGCATCAGCCTGATGTCGAGGTCGCGGACCTTCTTGCGCAGCGTATTTCTATTCAAGCCCAAAAGCTCGGCCGCCTTGATCTGATTGCCGCGCGTGGCCGCAAGCGCGGCGGAGATCAATGGTTGTTCGAACTCGCGTAAGACGCGATGATAGAGGCCGGGCGGCGGAAGGGTGTCGCCATGCCCCCGGAAAAGCTCGGAAAGATGCTGCTCCACGGCGCTCGCGAGCGTCGTTGCTTGCTCGCCGTCGCGGACGCGGCCCGCGCCTCCATTGGCCGATGTAGGGAAGCCCGGCTCCAAGGTGGAAGCGTCGACGGCAAGTTCCGCGTCGACCAGTTGCGCCGTGACCGATTCCTGCGGGTAAAGGGCGGCCAGCCTTCGGGTGAGATTTTCGAGCTCTCTGATATTGCCCGGCCAGCGATAACGCTTCATTCGTTCGAGAGCGTCGGGCTCGATATGTTTCAGCGGCAAGCCTTCGGCTGCCGCGAGGGTGAAAAAATGCTGGGCGAGATCGCCGATGTCCTCGGTGCGCTCGCGCAGAGGCGGCAGACGCAAGGGCACGACGTTCAAGCGGAAGAAGAGGTCTTCGCGGAACAGCCCTTGCTGGATCAGAATGCGCAGGTCCTTGTTGGTCGCGGCGATGATGCGAACATTGGTCTTGATCGAGGTGCGTCCGCCGACCGTCGTATATTCGCTTTGCTGAAGCACGCGCAGGAGCCGGGTCTGCGCCTCCATCGGCATGTCGCCGATCTCGTCGAGGAACAAAGTCCCGCCTTCCGCCTGCTCGAAACGCCCCGCGGAGCGCTGGTTGGCTCCGGTGAAGGCCCCTTTTTCGTGGCCGAATAATTCGCTCTCGATGAGGTCGCGCGGGATCGCCGCCATGTTGATTGCGACGAATGGCCCTTTCTTGCGCTTGCCGTAATCATGCAGCGCGCGCGCGACAAGCTCCTTGCCGGTGCCGGACTCGCCCGTGATCATGACCGTGAGATCGGTCTGCATGAGCCGAGCCAACGCCCGGTAGATCTCCTGCATGGCGGGCGAGCGCCCGACGAGCGGCATTCCCTCCAGCTCTTCATTGCGCTCGGCCCTAACCCGGTTCTTCGGCTCGCTCATCGCGCGTCCGACGATCGAAACCAGCTCCCTCAGGTCGAATGGCTTCGGCAGATAGTCATAGGCGCCGCGTTCGGAGGCCTTGATCGCCGTCATGAACGTATTCTGCGCGCTCATGACGATGATTGGCAGGTCCGGCCGCAGCTTCTTCATTTTGGGCAGAAGCTCGAAGGCGTTCTCGTCCGGCATCACGACGTCGGTGATGACGAGATCGCCGTCCCCCGACTGAACCCAGCGCCAGAGCGTCGCCGCCGTGCCTGTGGTGCGCACGTCGTAGCCGGCGCGCGACAAGGCTTGGCTCAAGACCGTGCGAATGGCTGTGTCATCGTCAGCAATGAGGATATTTCCGGTAGCCATTACAAGGCGTCTCCTGCAGGCGAAAAATCGGCGCGATCAAATTGTGTGGGCCCGCGCCGGCCTAGGGTCGGATCCGGCGCATAAGGGGTCGCCACGGCATTCGGATTTTCGGAAGCTATTTTCTCCAATATGCAGACGCCCCCTGGCGCCGCCGCATTCGAGCGATGTCGCATTTGATGAACCCAGAGCGGCGCTCGATCTTTAGTTCCGCCGCAGCATAAGCATGTCGAGGTCCGCGTCTGCTTTACTTAACGAAAAGGCTCCGGCCTCAGCGGCGCGTTACGCCTCGACCATCGCGCGGCGCATACATCGGCATGAGAACCCTGAACGTCGTCCGGCGCGAACTGGACTCACATTCAATAGTACCGCCATGGTCGCCAATTATCTTGGCCACTAATGCAAGTCCAAGGCCAGTTCCTGATACTTTTGTCGTGACGAACGGGTCGAATAGACAGGGCAATACTTCTTCGGCGACGCCCGGGCCGTTGTCGCGAACGCAAAACTCCAAGGGCAGGCTGACCGGCGCGCTCGAGCCGGGCGTTTGTAGGCGCACGCCCGGGCGAAAGGCGGTCGACAATTCGATCTCGCCGTCGTCGCGCGTCTCGCCGATGGACTCGGCGGCGTTCTTGACCAAGTTCAGGAAGATCTGAATGAGCTGATCCCGGTTGCCAAGCACCGGCGGGAGCGAAGGATCGTAATTTTCACGAAAGTGAATGTGACGCGCGAAGCCGACTTGGGCGACTTTCTTCACGTGATCAAGTATTTCATGAATATTGATGCTTTCGCGCTCAATCGGCCGCCCGTCGGAAAAGGCGCTCATCCGGTCGACGAGCTTGACGATGCGGTCCGTCTCCTCGCAGATCAGCCGGGTCAAGGCGCGATCGGCGTCATTGGCTTCCGCCTCGAGGAGCTGCGCCGCGCCCCTGATGCCGGACAGCGGGTTCTTGATCTCATGCGCGAGCGTCGAGGCCATGGCGGCGATCGATCGCGCCGCGCCGCGATGGGTCAGCTGACGGTCGATTTTCTCGGCGAGAGAGCGCTCCTGCAGCATGATAACGACGCCTTCCTCGGCGTCGGGCAGAGGCGTCACAAAAATATCGACCAGGCGCTCGCCTCCGGCCTTCGGCAGGCCGAGATCGACGCGATATTCATTGATGGCCGCGCCGCGCGCGATGACCTGCTCAACGAGCGACGCGAGAGGCGAGTCGATCGGTACGATCTCGACAAGTTTCTGATGCCACAAGGATGTTCGGCTCATCCCGAAAAAGGCTTCCGCCGCAACATTGGCGTCGGCGATCGAGCCGTCCGCCCGAACCGCCAGGACGGGATGCGGAAGAGCGTTCAGAAGTTTCGTCGAATCAGTGGCAAGAGGCGTTGAATTGACCGGCATGGTTGCTGTGTCGCCGCGGGAGTTCCAAAACGCCATAATCATGCCGCCTCCTCCGCCTGAGGCCGCTCGAACAATTCACGCAAGGCGGATTTGACGGCGTTCGGGCACTCGCTGCTGACGAGGCGGCGGCGCAGCTTCATCCTGTCAGGCACATCCGACCAGTCGGCATAAGCGGCAAGATGCTTGCGCGCATGGCGCAATCCCTGCGATGGGCCGAAGATCTCGAGCAAGGTTTCATAATGCTCGACGGCCGCTTCCTTGCGGGCCGCGGGCGCCGGTTGGGCGCGCGCCGACCCTTGCGCCAAATAATGCGCGACATCGCCGACGAACCAAGGCCGCCCGATCGCGGAGCGGCCGATCATGACCGCATCGGCGCCCGACTGCGCCAGCATGGAGACAGCGTCCGCCACGCTGGCGCAATCTCCATTTGCGACCACCGGAATTGCAACCGCTTGTTTCACAGCGCGAATTGCGGCCCAGTCCGCCTTTCCCGCGTAGAATTGCCGCCGCGTGCGTCCGTGAACCGTCAACATCGCAATCCCTTCGCTTTCCGCTATTTTGCCGAGTTCGGCGGCGTTCATCGATCCCTCGTCCCAGCCCAGACGCATCTTCAGCGTGACAGGGACGCGCGCAGCCCGGACGGTCGCGCGGATCAGCGCAAGCGCGAGCCCGAGATCCCGCATCAGGTGGGAGCCGGCGTAGCCATTTGTGACTTTCTTGGCCGGACAGCCCATGTTGATGTCGATCATGGCGGCGCCCATGTCCTGCGCCAGGAAGGCCGCCTCCGCCATGGCGTAGGGGTCGCAACCCGCGATCTGGACGACGTGAAGATCAATCCCGGCGCCCTCGGCCTTGAGCCTATTCGCCGCATCGCCGCGCGCATATTGGTCTGCAGCGACCATCTCGCTGACCACGAGCGACGCGCCGAAACGAAGCGCCATCCGGCGCATGCCAAGATCGGTCACTCCAGACATGGGCGCCAGGAAAGCTCGGCCATTGAGGCGGATAGGCCCAATGTGAAGATCTCTGCCCTGAAATGTGCTGCCTAAATCGTCGGCAATGATGCTCATGCCCATATCATAATCATTTTGTGCGCTGCGACAACGGATAAAATGCCTAATCGGACATCAGGACGCAAGAAAATTTGACGACCGGCTCCAAACAAGAGAGGAAAGGCCATCTCCTCCTTCCGCTGGGTCGAAGCGCGCGTCTCATGAAAACCAATTCGGAATTGGCGGTCCTTGTCGTCGCGGCCGGGCGAGGCTCACGCGTCGGAAGCGGACGTCCGAAACAATATAGAAGCCTCGCCGGCCGGCCGCTTTTGGCGCATAGCTTGAGCGCGATTTATCGCGCGGCTCCGGGAGCGATCATTCTTCCGGTCATCCATCCGGAGGATCTCGATCTTTATCAGGAAAGCATCGCGTGCCTCGACGCGGAATTGCTGCGGCGGCTTAAAGGGCCAGCTTATGGCGGGCCTACGCGGCAGGCGAGCGTCTTGGGTGGGCTGGAGGCGCTGTGCTCAGAAAATCAAGATGGACCAGAAGTCGTTTTAATTCATGATGCTGCAAGACTATTTGCAAGCGAAGAATTAGTTCGGAGGGCGGTCGCCGCCGCCAAAGCTCATGGCGCCGCCATCCCCGGCGTCTCGGTCACCGACACCATCAAGGAGATCGATTCCGAGAGCGGCGTCGTCGCGACGCCGCCGCGAGCCCGGCTGCGGGCGGTCCAGACTCCCCAAGCCTTTCATTTCGATCTTATCCTGGCGGCGCATCGAAAGGCGGCGGCGGCCGGCGAGGTCGATCTCACCGACGACGGCGCAATCGCCGAATGGGCCGGGCATCGCGTCCATGTTTTCCAGGGGGACGGCGACAATATGAAGGTCACCAGCGCCGAAGACCTGGTCCTCGCCGAGGCGAGGCTGATCCGCGATCTCCAAGATATAAGGACCGGGCAAGGCTATGACGTCCATGCCTTCGGACCCGGCGACCACATTTGGCTCGGCGGCTTAAAAGTGCCGCATGATCATGGCCTTCTGGGCCACTCCGACGCCGATGTCTTAAGTCACGCGATCACCGACGCATTGCTCGGCGCTCTGGCTGATGGCGACATCGGAAGCCATTTTCCGCCTTCCGATCCGCAATGGCGGGGCGCGGCCTCGAGCATCTTCCTGTCCGCCGCCGTCGCGAAACTGCGTGCGCGGGGCGGCATGGTCGCCCACATTGACGCGACTGTCGTCTGCGAAAGGCCGAAGGTGGGCCCGCATCGCGATGCGATACGATCCAGTCTCGCGAAGATCCTGGATATCCCGGTCGATCGCGTCGCGATCAAGGCGACGACGTCCGAGCGGCTGGGATTCACCGGTCGCGAGGAGGGCATTGCTTCGCTTGCCATTGCGACGATCCGCCTGCCGCTTTAATCATCCGCGAGACGGACGCCATGTTCGATGACGAAATGCGAGCCCAGGCCGCGGCCCTTATCGCGCGCTATCGAGAGAAAGGGCTGACCTTGGCGACGGCCGAATCCTGCACCGGCGGCCTTGTCGCCGGCCTCATCACCGAGATTCCCGGCTCGTCCGATGTTTTCGAGCGCGGATTCGTCACCTATTCCAATGCGGCGAAGGTCGAATGTCTGGGCGTCGATACCGCCCTTCTCGACGCTTTCGGCGCGGTCAGCCGTGAAGTCGCCGAGGCCATGGCGGCGGGCGCCCTGGCCTTTTCCAGCGCCGAAGCCGCCGTTTCTGTCACAGGGATCGCTGGCCCTGGCGGCGGTTCGGCGGAAAAGCCGGTCGGCCTCGTCCATTTTGCCTGTGGGCGCAAAGCCGGCGAAATCATCGCCGTGGAGCGACGTTTCGGCGACATTGGGCGCCACGCCGTTCGGTCCGCCTCCGTCGCGCTGGCGCTGAAGCTCCTCTTCGAAGCCGCCGGCTGATCTCCGGCCGCGACGCCATCATTCGCGCGGCAAGATCACGCAGTCGAGCCATAGACAACGTCGGCGCGCCGCTCGAAGGCTTCCGCGAACTTTCGAAACGCCGCGTCGAACATTCCACCCATGAGCAGACTGAGCGCGCGGCTCCTGAATTCATAGTCAATGTGAAATTCGACGACGCACGTGCGGCCATCGCCTTGATCGTGAAAAATCCAGCGATTTTCGAGATGCTTGAAAGGGCCGTCGATATATTCAACGAGAATTTCGAGGCGGGATCGATCGCAGGACACTCGGCTCGTGAATGTCTCGCGAATGGCCTTATAGCCGACCTGCATATCGGCGATAAGTGTCAGAACCCCTTGATCTTCTTTGCGCCGGCGCACGCGCAAGGCAAGACACAGCGGCACGAATTGCGGATAGGTCTCCACATCGGACACGAGGTCGAACATCTCGGCCGCGCTATGGCGGACCCGGTGGGTGGTTTGGAAGGAAGGCACGCAGCGTCACAGCATGAGAATTGAGGATATGCGCTTTCGCTCATGCGCCGCCCCGGCTGATGAGCATGCTCGAGTTGAAGGCGAAAAGCTCTAGCCGCTCAACTCCCCCGCCGCAAGGCCGCGCGTTGGGCCTTGAGCTTGGCGAAATCTTCTCCGGCATGATGCGAAGAACGCGTCAAGGGGGAGGCCGAGACCAGAAGAAAGCCCTTGGCGAGGGCATGGCTCGCGTAAGATGCGAATTCCTCCGGCGGGACGAAACGCGCAATCGCGTGGTGCTTCTTGGTCGGTTGAAGATATTGGCCGATGGTCAGGAAATCCACATCCGCCGTGCGCAAGTCGTCCATCAGCTGCAGCACTTCTTCGCGTTCTTCGCCGAGGCCGACCATGATTCCGGATTTGGTGAACATCTCCAGATCCAGCTCCTTGACGCGCTGCAGCAACCGGATCGAATGGAAATAGCGGGCGCCCGGACGAACTTCGAGATATTTCGACGGGACCGTTTCGAGATTGTGATTGAACACATCCGGCTTTGCGGCGACGACCGTCTCGAGCGCCCCCGGTTTGCGCAAGAAGTCCGGGGTCAGAACCTCGATCGTGGCGCTGCTCGCCGCGCGGATCGCCGCGATCACTTCCGCGAAATGCCCTGCCCCGCCATCGGCGAGGTCGTCGCGATCGACAGAGGTGATAACCACATGCGCAAGTCCGAGCTTGGCGACGGCGTCCCCGATATGGGCCGGCTCATCTGGGTCGAGCGGGCGCGGCAGGCCGGTCTTAACATTGCAGAAAGCGCAGGCCCGCGTGCATGTGTCGCCCATGATCATGAAGGTGGCGTGTCTTTTCTCCCAGCACTCGCCGATGTTCGGGCAGCCGGCCTCCTCGCAGACGGTGACGAGGCCATGATCCTTGACGATCTTGCGGGTCGCGGCCCATTGCGGCGAGCCCGGCGCCTTGACCCTGATCCATGCGGGCTTATGCGGCGCGGGTTGATCCGGCCGATGCGCCTTTTCGGGATGGCGGGGCCGCGCCTCAAGCTTTTCGTTCAGGCCAAGCAGATCGGAGTCCGAAGCCATTCGTCATTTTCTCCAACAACGCCATTTGCATCGGGCGGCGCGTTTCTAGCCTTTCCCCTGAAGATAGGGAGCGGATGGCCGAACGTCACTTGCACGCCGGAAGTTTGAAAAATATCCTGGTTTGCGCTTCGGAAGCGCTCGCGAGTTCCGACCCAGATGCCCTATTCGAGCAATGAAGATCTGCCGCCGTCCGTGCGCGATCATCTGCCCTCGCATGCGCAGGATATTTTTCGCGCGGCGTTCAACAACGCTTATGACGAATATCGAGGCGACCCACGCCAGGAAGAAATCGCCTTCCGCGTCGCCTGGGCGGCGGTCAAAAAACATTATCATAAGGTTGGCGATCGTTGGCTGCCTAGCTAACCGCCTGCCCTTGAAGGTCCCAATCGACTCGTCGCGCCGTCAAAACTGGCATTCCTTCGGCAGTTTTTCGTCCGACCAATCCGCGAGCTTGATCGGCGTGAGCTTCGCCTCGACCGGCTTGCCGTTGCGCAGCCCTTTGCCGGAAAGAAGGTTGAGATCGCAAGAGCCCCCGCCCTTCGGATCGAGCGTGTCCCTCGCCGTATAAGCGATCCCGCCGATCAGGAATTCCTTGTTGCGATAGACCACGGTGAGGGATTGGGTCCATCGGTCCCGCCCGATCGATTCATTGCCCGATTTGATCAGCAGCGATCCCTTTCCATTGATGTCGAGCGAAGGGAGCTGGCCCCACATGGCGCCGCTGAATGCGACGCCTTTTTTCATCTCTGCAAGCGCCAAGACTGATTCAGATGCAGCTTCGTCCTTCGAAAGGTAAATGTAGAGGTCGGCTTCGTCGTCCTTATTCTGCACCAACACCGCGCGTCCTTTCTGTCCGTCGCCGGTGAAATCCATTGTGACAGCCGAAAGCACATCTTGAAAATTCTGGGCCTCCGCTCGAGCGGACCATGAAAAGAGCCAACACGCCGCCGTCATCACAGAAATAAGGAGCCAGCGGCGGAAAATCATATCGGCCTCGATTTGTTGGGCGCCGGACTGGCTCCGCCGGCGCCGACTGCGGCGATCCAGCCTCATTTTGCTACTACTTATGAATTGCCCGCCCATAAGCGTCGAGCACGCTTTCGTGCATCGTTTCCGAGATGGTCGGATGCGGGAAGATTGAATTGATCAGTTCGGCTTCGGTCGTTTCGCAATTCATGGCGACGACAAAGCCTTGAATCAATTCGGTGACCTCGGCCCCGACCATATGGGCGCCGAGAAGCTTTCCGGTCTTGGCGTCGAAGATTGTTTTCGTGAGCCCGTCGGGCTCGCCAAGCGCGATCGCCTTGCCATTGCCGATGAAGGGAAAGCGACCGATTTTCACCTCGAAGCCGGCCTCTTTTGCTTTGGCCTCCGTGAGGCCGACAGACGCCACCTGCGGGTTGCAATAGGTGCATCCCGGAATCATCGTCTTGTCCAGCGGATGCGGATTGAGGCCCTTGATGGCCTCGACGCAGATCACGCCTTCATGCTCGGCCTTATGCGCGAGCATGGGCGGGCCCGCGACATCGCCGATGGCGTAAATGCCATCGACATTGGTCCGTCCGAACCCATCGGCGGTGATAACACCGCGTTCGATCGCCACGCCAAGCTGTTCGAGCCCGAGATTTTCCACATTGCCGGCGACGCCGACGGCGGAGATCATCCGCTCCGCTTCGACCGTCCGCGTCGCGCCGTCGGCGTCCTCGAGCGTGGCGACGATCCCATCCGATTTTTTTTCGATTCCTGTGACTTTGGTTGAGGTGAGGATCGTGATCCCCTGCTTTTCAAATCGCTTCCGCGCGAAGGCGGCGATCTCCGCATCCTCCACCGGCAGAATTTGCGGCAGAATTTCGACGACCGTCACCTCGGCGCCCATCGTCCGATAGAAGGAGGCGAATTCGATCCCGATCGCGCCCGAGCCCATGATGAGAAGGGATTTCGGAAACCGGTCCGGAACCATGGCTTCGAAATAGGTCCAGACGAGCCTGCCATCAGGCTCGAGGCCTGGCAGCACGCGCGGCCTCGCCCCGGTCGCGATGATGATATTCTTGGCCTCGTAAGCCCCTGCGCCGAGAACGCCCTTGGGAACCAGGGCCTGCGGCTGCATCGGCGTTTTCTTCGAGGCGCTGACCCAAACCTCGCCCGGCTTGGAAATCGTCGCCTCGCCCCAGATCACATCGACCTTGTTCTTCTTGAGCAGAAATCCGACGCCGCTGTTGAGCTGGCCCGACACGGCACGGGAGCGCTTGACGACGGCGGCTGGATCGAAGCCGATCGTGCCGTCGGCGATGAGGCCATAGTCCTTGGCATGGTTCAAGTAATGGAAGATCTCCGCCGAGCGCAGGAGGGCCTTGGTGGGAATGCAGCCCCAGTTGAGGCAGATTCCGCCGAGATGCTCGCGCTCGACGACCGCCGTCTTGAAGCCGAGCTGCGCGGCGCGGATTGCGGCGACATAGCCGCCAGGTCCGCCGCCGATGATGAGGATGTCATAAGGGTCCGCCATAGGCCGCCTCTTCTCGCCTCCCTTAATTTGGGGAGCCGACTGCTATGCCGGCAACGCGGACGCCGGCGGAAATCGCCGTCAAACCAGCATCCCCATCGGGTTCTCGATCAAGTCCTTGAACGCGGCCAGAAACTCTGCCCCCAAGGCCCCGTCGATCGCGCGATGATCGGTCGAAAGCGTCACGCTCATGATCGTAGCTATGGCCGGCGCGCCATCCTTGACGATCACACGCCGCTCCGCCGCGCCGACCGCGAGGATCGAGGCTTGGGGCGGATTGATGATGGCGGAAAAATTCTTGACGCCCAACATGCCGAGATTGGAGACCGCCGCCGAGCCCCCCTCATATTCCTCGGGCTTCAGCTTGCGGATTTTTGCGCGCGCAGCGAAGTCCTTCATTTCGGTTGAGATTGCCGAAAGAGTTTTGCTCTCGGCCGCGCGGACAATCGGCGTGATCAATCCGCCGGGGATCGCAACCGCGACGCCAATGTCGGCGCGGCGATGTTTCAACATGGCGGCGGAGGTCCAGGTCACATTGGCGTCCGGCACGCGGATGAGAGCCAGCGCCAGCGCCTTGATGATGAAATCATTGACCGAGATTTTGTAAGCGGGAGCGCCGTCCTTGTTTTTTGGCGCGGCGGAATTGATCGCCTCTCGCAGGGCCAGGAGCGCGTCGAGCCGGCAATCGACTGAAAGATAGAAATGTGGAATCGTCTGGCTCGCCTCGATCAACCGGCGCGCGATCGCCTTTCGCATGGCGTCATGCGGGACTTCCTCGAATGAGCCTTGTGCGAAATAGGATTTGATAAGGTCGTCCGACGCCGAAGGCGCGACCACGGGAGGCGACGGCTCCCGCCCCTCTCGAGCAGCAGAAGGCGCCGCAGGTTGCGTCAAGGCTGCCTTCACGTCGCGCTCGATGATGCGGCCATGCGGCCCCGAGCCTTTGAGCGCGGCGAGATCGAGCCCGGACTCTTTGGCGATGCGGCGGGCCAAAGGCGAGGCGAAAATGCGCTCGCCCGATTGACCGTTGAGCGAGGTAGCAGCAATCGGCGCTGGCGCGGAGGCTCTTTCCACATGCTCCTCATGCGGCGGCGGCGCGGCTGGAGCCTCGGCGGCGGAAGGTTGCGGCGAAGCCCCGCGCGAGGCGACCGATTTGGCGTCTTCGCCCTCGCCCGCGATCAAACCAATGACGTCATTGACCGGGACGTCGGCTGTGCCGTCGGGTACGACGATCTTGGCGAGCACGCCTTCGTCGACGGCCTCGACTTCCATGGTCGCCTTGTCAGTCTCGATCTCGGCGAGAACGTCGCCGGATCTGACCTTGTCGCCTTCCTTCTTTAGCCAGCGGGTGAGATTGCCCTTTTCCATCGTCGGCGAAAGCGCGGGCATCAGAATGTTGAAGGGCATGGAAGGCTCACTTCATCATGGGTGGTCAGCGAGTTCGAGCGGCGAAGGATTCCTTCCATCTGCCGCTCTCCTTGTCGGAGCTGACGAAGTCCTGCCTGAAATCGGGGTCGGTCGCATTGTAGATCGTTGCGCCGCCCGATTTCTATGGTGACGTGAGACCGCCGCAAGCGCACGAGCCTAGCTTGCGCCGTAAAGGCCCGCGCGGAATTGCCGTAGCGTTTTCAAAAGCCACTTATGCTAATAGGCGCGTCATCTTCGACGGTGATAGTTACCGCAACATCCAGCGGCGTTGCGTTATCCACATGGAGTATGAATTCCACCCCACCGGGCTCGCCGTTGAAATGACTGTTCCAATGAGGGCTTATATTACTTACCCATACGTTGGCGTCTCCTAAGTGATAAATAAAATTTTGCTGAACAATCCCGCCTGGGCCTGACACCTCTGACGTACCCGAAAGTTGAACCTCTCCAGCACTAATATGTACCACAGCGGCCGCAGATCGGATTGCGCCTGTGTTAAAATTCTGCCGTACACGGCCCTTGGCCTGTTTTAAGACGTATCTAAATGATTGTGCCATGTGCATTACTTTCGGCCTTGAGAGTGTTCTTCAGAACTTTACATCCCTAAAAACCTTCTCGAGCAGTGATGGGCAAGCTTCGCTTGAACGTTTTCATGATGGCGGATCGGTCGATCCGCGTCGAGTTCAAAATTATAGAGAGCGCCAAAAACTCTGAGGTTTTAGGCGGCTCTGAGCAAAGGCGCGGTTGGTTGAAAGATCGGGTGGAGGGGCGGGGCGGGCGGGTCAGGGAACTCGACCTGAACGACTATTATTTCACGGACATCGGCCATCATGTCGGAAACATCTGACCGGATGGGCCTGGGGAATTCGAGAATGATTTCGTTCGTCGCTTCAGCCATGCGCATTCTATCGATAGCAAACCGCTTTCGCCGCGGCGATGACTTCTCCGACATTCGGAAGAGCGAGCTTCTCGAGATTGGCGGCGTAAGGCATGGGCACATCGCGGCCGGTGATCCGAACGACCGGCGCGTCGAGATAGTCGAAAGCTTCTTCCATGATCTTCGCCATGATCTCGGCCCCGACGCCGCTTTGCGGCCAGCCTTCCTCGACGGTGACGCAGCGCCCGGTCTTCTGGACCGACTGAATGATTGTCGCGCTATCCATGGGGCGGAGCGTGCGCAGATCCACGACCTCCACGTCAATTCCCTCTTTCTCCAGCTCCGCAGCCGCTTGCAGGGCGTAGGTCATGCCGATGCTGAAGGAGACAATGGTCACATCCTTGCCTTGGCGCGCGATGCGCGCCTTGCCGATCGGAATGAGAAAATCGTCGAGTTTCGGAACGTCGAACGTATGGCCGTAAAGGATCTCATTTTCGAGAAAGATAACCGGATTCGGATCGCGAATGGCGCTCTTCAGCAGGCCCTTGGCGTCGGCTGCCGAATAGGGCGCAACGACCTTGAGGCCCGGAATATGGGAATACCAGGAGGCGTAATCCTGGCTATGCTGCGCCGCCACCCGCGCCGCCGCGCCGTTGGGGCCGCGAAAGACGATCGGACAGCTCATCTGGCCGCCGGACATATAATGCGTCTTGGCGGCCGAATTGACGATCTGGTCCATCGCCTGCATGGCGAAGTTGAAGGTCATGAACTCGACGATCGGGCGGAGGCCGGCCATCGCCGCCCCTATCCCAAGCCCGGTGAAAGCATGCTCGGTGATCGGCGTGTCAACAACGCGCCGCGCGCCGAATTCCTCCAAAAGCCCCTGGGTGATCTTATAGGCGCCTTGATATTCGGCGACCTCCTCGCCGATGATGAACACGCTGTCGTCGCGGCGCATCTCTTCGGCCATCGCGTCGCGCAGGGCTTCGCGCACGGTCATGGCGATCATGGCCGCGCCTTTCGGAATTTCACGCGCTTCTAACGTGGCCGGCGCACCGGAAGCCGGCGGGAGCGAAACCGCTTTGGTGCTTGCCGGCGGCGCCTTCTCGGATTTCTCGACAAGGACCGGGCCATTCCCTGCGCCGGCGCTCGGAGCAGGCGCGAGGGACGCTGACGCCGCCGCGGACGAAGCGTCTTCTCCGACGCCGGCAATGACAGCGATCGGCGTATTGATCGCGACATTGTCGGTTCCATCCGGCACCAGGATCTTGGCGAGCGTGCCTTCGTCGACCGCCTCGACCTCCATGGTCGCCTTGTCGGTTTCAATCTCGGCGAGAATGTCGCCGGAGCGCACGGAGTCGCCTTCCTTCTTCAGCCATTTGGCGAGCTTGCCTTGCTCCATTGTCGGAGAAAGCGCGGGCATGAGAACATTGGTCGCCATATCGGGTCCTCGAAACCGTCACGCGCTTTCAGCGCAGCACGTCCGTCCATAATTCGGCGGGATCGGGCTCGGGATCATGCGAGGCGAAATCGGCGGCTTCCGCAACGATCGCGCGGACCCCGGCGTCGATCTCCTTGAGCTCCTCCTCGCTCGCCTGCTTATTGGCGATGAGGCGCAGCCGCACCTGCTCGATGGGATCATGCTCCTCGCGCATTTTCTGCACTTCTTCCTTTGAACGATATTTCGCGGGGTCGGACATTGAGTGGCCGCGATACCGGTAGGTCTGCATTTCGAGAATGATCGGTCCATTGCCGCCGCGACACCAATCGGCCGCTTGCACGCCGGCGGCTTTCACCGCGCGCACATCCATGCCGTCGACCTGCTCGCCGGGAATGTTGAAGGACTGACCGCGTTTGGAAAAATCGGTGAGCGCGGAAGATCGTTCGACCGAAGTGCCCATCGCGTAGTGATTGTTCTCGATGACGTAGACGACCGGAAGCTTCCAGAGCTCGGCCATGTTGAAACTCTCGTAGACCTGGCCCTGGTTCGCCGCGCCGTCGCCGAAATAGGTAAAGGAAATATTGCCATTGTCGCGATAACGATCGGCGAACGCGAGCCCGGTGCCGAGGGGAACCTGGGCGCCGACAATGCCGTGGCCGCCGTAAAAGCGCTTCTCGATTGAGAACATGTGCATGGAGCCGCCCTTGCCCTTCGAGGCGCCGCTCCGCCGCCCGGTCAACTCGGCCATGACGGCTTTCGGATCCATGCCGCAGGCGAGCATATGGCCATGATCGCGATAGCCGGTGATTGTCTGATCGCCCTCCTTCGCCGCCATCCTCATGCCGACGACGACCGCCTCCTGACCGATATAGAGATGGCAAAAGCCGCCGATGAGGCCCATGCCATACATCTGGCCGGCCTTTTCCTCGAAGCGACGAATCAGCAGCATCTCACGAAAAGCCGCGAGCTCGTCTTCCTTGGTGAAGGCGACGGTCGTCCCACCCGCGATTGGAGACTTCTGCGGCGTGGCCTTGGCGCGGGCGGCGGAGGATGCTGCGGTCATGAGAAGCCCTCGGGACGGGCGGAACAGGGACTGAAAAGCAAAGAAAAAATAGCGCAGCTCACCCACAAAAGCGAGCTTTAAAAGGCGCGCGAGGATGCGTGACAAGACAACGCTTTGTTACATCCTGCGCCGAAATGCCCAATCTACGATTATGACGCAAAAATGTACTGAGCCAAGCTTGCCTTAGCCGAATATCCGTCAAGGCGACATTTCGGGCCGTCGACCGCGCGGCTGGGCCGCATTGCCCGGCCGCGGCAAGAACACGACCAGATCGTTTCGATCGACGCGTCCAAGAAGCGCACGGGCTTCATCCTCCAGGAGATCGCGGTCGATGGTTGCGCCCTTCATCAAGGCGATCTTGCGCTCCCAGACCGCGCGCTCGTCCTTGAGCCCTCGCAATTGATCGCGCAATGTCGCGATGCGCTGCTCATATTCGTCCTTGGTCTTCAAGCCGCGCTCGCCGTTCACCGCGTGCCAGATGAAATAGCCGGCGACGGCGCCCGAGACGCAGTAAAGGACCAGGGGGTAAAGAATTGCGCGCACGCGCCTGTGGCTAACCATAGCTTAAACTCGCCGATCGAGGTTAGCGATCAATTAACGCTCTGGAAGTTGCCGACTCGACGACTAGCGCGCGAGCCACCATGTTCCGAAAGCGAGACTGAGCGCCGTCAAAGGCAAGCCGACCTTCAAATGATCGAGAAATGAGATTTTGACGCCGGCGGCCTTCGCCCGCTCGGCGACGATGAGGTTTGCGACCGAACCGATCAGCGTCAAATTGCCGGCGAGCGTCGAGCTCATCGCGACGATCAGCCAAGCGCGATGCGAATCGGCCAAGTCCGCTATGAAGGGTTTCAAGGCCAGGACGGCCGGAACATTGCTGACCAGATTGGACAGGAGCGCAGTTGCGGCGGATAGGATCCAGGCGTTTTCGAGATGAAGCTGCTGCGTCGCCGCCATGACCTGTTGAGAGAGGAGTATTTTTTCGGCGGCCGCGACGACGATGAACAGCCCAGCGAACATCAGCAACAGCCTGCCGTCGATGCCTGCGTAAATTTTCCGTGGGTTTACCGCGCGCGACACGAGCAGGATCGAGCCGCCGATGATCGCCGCTTTGGCGATTGGAACGCCAAGGAAAAACGCGACGACGACGCAGGCGCTGACCAGCAGCCCTTTGCGGATCTGACGGATGTGTTGACGCGGCCGCGCCTGCTTTGGAACTGTCGCAAAGGGCGTCGAAAATTCGGTCGGATGAAACAGGCCGACGAGGCATAGGATCAGGGCGAGGGCCGCCGCCGCAACCGGCGCGAGCCGCGCGGCGAAATCGGCATAGGGAATATGGGACGCTATCCCTATGATCATATTCTGCGGGTTTCCGGTAAAGGTCGCGACGCTGCCCGCATTGGACGCCATCGCGGCGGCGAGCAGGTAAGGTACTGGATTACGGCGCAGCACGCGGGCGACCTCGATCACAAGCGGCGTCATCACCAGGCAAATCGCGTCATTGACAAGAAAGGCGGAGAAAAAGCCGGTGACGATGACGATCGCGGCCAGGAGCACGACCGGCCCACGCGCGCGCTGAATGGCGAAACGGCTCGCAAGCTCGAAGAACCCCGAGACTCGCAATTGCCCGACGATGATCATCATGCCTAAGAGCAAGGCGATCGTGTCGAGATCAATCGCGTTGAAAGCGTCCTCGAGGCTCAGCACGCCCGCCGCGATCATCGCGCTCGCGCCAAGGAGCGCTATGCCGGCGCGATCGATGCGGAATCCCGGAATCCGGCCGAGAGCGACGCCGGCATAAGTCGCTACGAAGGTCGCGACCGTCGCAATCACTTGCCAGTCGAGCGACTCGATGGTCATTGCGCCGCAGCCTAGAACGGGTTTTCATGCACAGCCGAAGACATTGAAGCGGAGCGGTTCGTAGAGCGATGGCGCAAGCGGTCGCGGCGCCTGACGATGATCGGGCGAACCGAAGTCGTCGCTTTAAAAACTCGACGAACCGCTGCCGATAGCTGCTAGGCCAAAGCCTTGAAAGCCCCCCTGCCCGCGAAGCGGGCTTGCGAGCCGAGCTCCTCCTCGATCCGGATCAGCTGATTATATTTCGCGAGCCGCTCAGACCGCGAGAGCGAGCCTGTCTTGATCTGGCCGGCGTTGGTTGCGACAGCGAGATCCGCGATTGTCGAATCCTCCGTCTCGCCGGAGCGATGCGAGATGACCGCCGTATAGCCCGCACGCTGCGCCAGATCCACGGCGGCGAGCGTTTCGGTCAGGGTGCCGATCTGGTTGACCTTGACGAGGATAGAATTGGCGACGCCCTTCGCTATGCCCTCGGCGAGGCGCTCCACATTGGTGACGAAAACATCATCCCCGACGAGCTGAACTTTCGAGCCGAGAAGATCAGTCAGGATTTTCCAGCCTTCCCAATCATCCTCGGACATGGCGTCCTCGATCGAAACGATCGGATATCCGGCGAGAAGCTTCTCTAGATATTGCGCCTGCTCATCGAGCGAGCGGGTCTTGCCCTCGCCAGCATAGACATATTTGCCGTCCTTGAAGAATTCGGTCGCGGCGCAGTCGAGCCCGAGCGCTATGTCTTGGCCGGGCTTGAAGCCTGCGTCCTCGATCGACTTGAGCAAGAAATCGAGCGCGGACTCGGCGGAGGGCAAATTAGGCGCGAAGCCGCCTTCGTCGCCGACATTGGTGTTGTGTCCGGCCTTTTTCAATGCGCCCTTCAGGACATGGAAGACTTCCGCGCCCCAGCGCACGGCTTCTTTCAGGGAAGGAGCGCCGAGCGGCAGGATCATGAATTCCTGAAAGTCGATTGGATTGTCGGCGTGAGCGCCGCCATTGATGATATTCATTTGCGGCACCGGCAGCACTCGCGCCTGCACCCCTCCGATGTAACGATAGAGCGGCAGGCCCGATACGTCCGCGGCGGCCTTGGCAACGGCGAGCGAAACGCCGAGGATGGCGTTGGCGCCGAGCTTGGCTTTATTGGGCGAGCCGTCGAGCGCGATCATGATCGCGTCGATCTTGCCCTGATCTTCGGCGTCGAGACCGCTCAGCGCCTCGAAAATATCGCGATTGACGCTCTCGACCGCTTTCAAGACGCCCTTGCCCGCGTAACGCTTCTTGTCGCCATCGCGCAGTTCGACGGCTTCATGCGCGCCTGTCGAAGCGCCGGAAGGCACGGCGGCGCGCCCGGTCGATCCATCTTCCAGCGTAACTTCGACCTCGACGGTGGGATTGCCGCGGCTATCCAGGATTTCACGCGCGGCAATGTCGATGATCGCTGTCATAGCAGTTCCTTTTGTAAGGGGGACGAATAGGGTAAGACGTTTACGACGAAGCGGGGCCGGAAAAAAGGGCTTCGGTCAACCGGGAGAGGTCCTCGTTAAACTTTTCTAGACTAGCATCGCCGCGTTCCTGTGGAGAGGCTCACGTGCCGCCGGAAAAAAACATCGCCTTTGTCATTATGGGCATTTTGTTTGCCGGCTTCGTGACGCAGGCGGCGGCGAATCCGCTTTCGGAAGATCCGCCAACGCCGCCTCCCAGGCCGATCAAATTTTTCAATCAGCCTCAGGATAATGTTGAGCACAAGCTTAATGAGCAAGCCGGCGAGGCGCGAGAAGCCACTGACGGACGTAAGACTTACCGCGCCCTTCTCATAAGGGAAGCCGAGAAGAACGGCTTGCCGCCGGACATAGCCGATTCCGTCGCCGCGATTGAGAGCGGATATGATCCAACAGTCATTGGCGGCGCCGGCGAGATCGGCCTGATGCAGGTGCTTCCCGATACGGCCGCGATGCTTGGCTTCAAGGGCGATCTGGCGGAGCTCGCCAGGCCCGAGGTCAATATTCACTATGGCGTGACCTATCTCGCGGAGGCTTGGCGTCTGGCGAACGGCGACTTGTGCCGGGCCTTGATGAAATATCGCGCCGGCCATGGCGAGGAGGTCATGTCCCCTCTCTCATTGACTTATTGCGGGCGGGCGCGGGCGCATTTGGCGTCCATCGGCTCAGCCTTGGCCGATGGCGTTTCGGCGCCGTTCGTCGCGATCGAGCGGCCGCCGCGCAGATCGCGTGCGGCCAGACGCGGCCCGCCGCCCATCCGGACCGCGGCCGTGAGCCGAGCCTTTTGGGCCGCGCATGACGCGAGGGTGAAGGCGATAACGGCGCGGATCGAGGCCAAGTGGCGGAAGATGGCCTCGAGATAGAGCGTTTTCCGGCACGGCGCCGCCGACGCGCAGTTGCGGACCTGGCCACCGCAAGAGTCACCGAAGGCGGCCCCTGATTCATTTTGTGAGGTTTCGGATGGTCAAGTTTCACACCGGGGCAAGCCTGCTCGGCCATAGCGTCGAGAACCCGCAATCGCCGGATGAGGCGACGCTTGAGCGCGTGCCGAACCCCCATGAAGGGCAAAATTACGTCGCCCGCTTCACTGCGCCCGAATTCACCTCGCTTTGCCCGGTGACCGGTCAGCCCGATTTCGCGCTTATCGTGATCGATTATTTGCCGGGCGCCTGGCTCGTCGAATCGAAATCGCTCAAGCTTTATCTGACGTCATATCGCAATCATGGCGCGTTCCATGAGGATTGCACCTTGCGCATTGGCAAGGACCTTGTCGCCTTGCTCGAGCCGCGCTGGTTCAGGATCGGCGGTTACTGGTATCCACGCGGCGGCATTCCAATCGACGTATTTTGGGCAGTGGGAGAGCTGCCAGCCGGAACCTGGGTTCCCGATCAGTCTGTCCCTCCCTATCGCGGAAGGGGCTAGAAGCCGGCAATCGCCTCTTGGTCAAGGCGCGAGATTGCCGCGAAGATTATGAATGGCGTTGATCCGCTTTTCGAGGTCCGGCGGGATCTTCACATCGACCGAATCGATGTCCGTCTTCAATTGCTCGAGCGTCGTCGCGCCGATGATATTCGAGGTGACGAAAGGCCGCGAGGTCACGAAGGCCAAAGCCAATTGCGCCGGATCGAGGCCGAATTCCTTGGCGAGCGCCAAATATTCGTCGATGACTTCCTCGACGCCCGGCTTTTCATAGCGCTGGCCCCGGTCGAAAAGCGTCGTTCTCGCTCCCGGCGGACGCGCGCCGCGTTGATATTTGCCGGTGAGATAGCCTTGCGCGAGCGGCGAATAGGCGAGCAGGCCGACCTTCTCGCGCAAGGCGATTTCGGCGAGGCCTACTTCGAATGTCCGGTTCAAGAGATGATAGGCGTTCTGGATTGAGACCACGCGCGGACCCCTGCCCGCTTCGGCGGCGTGGATGAAGCGCATCGTTCCCCAGGATGTCTCGTTCGAAAGCCCGACATGGCGCACCTTGCCGGCCTTGACGAGATCGCCGAGCGCTTCAAGGGTTTCCTCGATCGGATTTTCGGGGCCTGACGGTAGACCTGGAAATGTCGTGGTTTGATCCGCGAATAGAGGAAGCGGCCGATCCGGCCAATGAAGCTGATAGAGGTCGATATAATCGGTCTCGAGCCGCTTCAATGAGCCTTCGACAGCCGCGTTAATGTTCTTTCTGTTGAGCTCCGTCGGCTCGCCGCCCCTAAGCCAAGTCATCTGGCCGCGCCCGGCGACTTTCGTGGCGAGGATCACCTTGTCCCTGTTCTTGCGCGCCTTGAACCAAGACCCGATGATGCGTTCGGTCGAGCCCTGCGTCTCAGGGCGCGGCGGAATGGAATAAGCCTCGGCCGTATCGAAAAAATTGATCCCGCGCGCCAGCGCATAATCCATCTGCGCGTGGCCGTCAGCTTCCGTGTTCTGCTGTCCCCAGGTCATGGTCCCGAGACAGATCGCCGAGACGCGGAGGTTGGTTTGGCCAAGCGGGCGCAGTTCCATGTCGATCTCCATCAATCCTGTAGACAGGCTGAATTTGAGCGCAAACTAAGCCCTGGCCGGCGCCTGATCAACCTGGATCCGACGGCTTGCATGGGAGAGCCTCCGGGCTGTCCTTGTCGCCAGAGGCTTGGTCCCGTTCTTGCTAAAATTTGGTCGAAAACGGCGCGCAGCCCCAAGGCGGAGCCAATGACCTCAGATTGTCCGGCGGAGGCCGCAGACTACCGCCTGTTCTTTCTTGACGACCAAGGCCGCATCAGGAAATCGAAGGCGCTCGATTGCAACAATGACGACGCGGCGATCGAGCACGCGCGCGGGCTGGCCGACGGGCGGACGCTCGAACTCTATGACGGTTGTCGGCTTGTGTTCAGGATCTTGCGCGCGGAGCAGGTCGGCTGACGCCTTGGGAGAACGGAACGTTCTCGAACAAGATCACACGAGCCGCGATTGCTCGAGCGCCGCCGCGATGAAGCTGGCGAAGAGCGGGTGAGGCTCGAAAGGCCGCGATTTCAGCTCGGGATGAAATTGCACCCCGATGAACCAAGGGTGATCGCTGAGCTCCACCGTCTCGGGCAAAAGCCCGTCGGGGGAAAGGCCGGAGAAGGTGAGGCCCTTATCAGCTAGCCGATCACGATAGGCGGTGTTGACTTCGTAGCGATGCCTATGCCGCTCGGAGATCTCGGTCTTTCCATAAATGCGGGCGATCTTCGAGCCGGGCGCGAGCAGCGCGCGATAGGCGCCGAGCCGCATGGTTCCGCCGAGGTCTCCTTCGGCCGCGCGGATCTGCAATTCATTGCCGTGCATCCACTCGGTCATAAGGCCGACGACAGGCTCCTTGGTTGGACCGAATTCGGTGGAGTTCGCCTCGGGGATTCCCGCCAAGGAGCGCACCGCCTCGATCACCGCCATCTGCATCCCGAAACAGATCCCGAAGAAAGGCACTTTGCGCTCGCGGGCGAAGCGCGCCGCGAGGATTTTTCCTTCGGCGCCGCGCTGGCCGAACCCGCCAGGAACGAGAATGCCGTGCACATCATCGAGATGAGGCGCGGGATCGGCGCCCTCGAAAATTTCCGACTCGATCCAATCGAGCCTCACCTTGACCCGATTGGCGATGCCGCCATGACTCAAAGCTTCGATGAGGGATTTGTAAGCATCCTTGAGCCCGGTGTATTTGCCGACGATCGCGATCGTGACTTCGCCTTCTGGATTGTGAATGCGCTCCATCACCGCATTCCAGCGGCTCATGTCCGGCTTTGGCGCGGGCTCGATCCCGAAAGCGGCGAGGACCTCCTGGTCGAGGCCCGCGGCATGATAGGCGCGCGGCGCGTCATAGATGGAGGCGACGTCCCTCGCCTCGATGACCGCGCTTTCGCGCACATTGCAGAAGAGGCCGAGCTTACGGCGCTCCTCGCGCGGGATCTCACGCTCGGTGCGGCAAAGAAGGATGTGCGGCTGAATGCCGATCGAGCGCAATTCCTTGACCGAATGCTGGGTTGGCTTGGTCTTAAGCTCGCCGGCGCTCGGAATGTAAGGCAGAAGCGTGAGATGGATGTAGATCGCATGCGAGCGCGGCAGGTCATTGCCGAGCTGCCGGATAGCTTCGAAGAAAGGCAGGCCCTCAATATCCCCGACCGTTCCGCCAATCTCGACCAGGACAAAATCGACGCCCTCATTGCCGTTCAGGACGAAATCCTTGATCGCATTGGTCACATGCGGAATGACCTGGACGGTCGCGCCAAGGTAATCGCCGCGACGCTCCTTGGCGATGATCCCCTGATAGATCCTGCCGGTCGTGATATTGTCTTCCCGCACCGCCGGCCGGCCGGTGAACCGTTCATAATGGCCGAGGTCGAGATCGGTCTCGGCGCCGTCGTCGGTGACGAACACTTCGCCGTGCTGATAGGGGCTCATCGTCCCCGGGTCGATGTTGAGATAAGGGTCCAGCTTGCGTAAGCGCACGGTATAGCCGCGCGCCTGCAGCAACGCTCCTAGAGCCGCCGACGCGAGCCCTTTGCCGAGCGAAGACACCACGCCGCCGGTGATGAAAATATACCGCGCCATGGGCCTTGAGGGTTATCCTGTTTCCGCTCATTTGGGGAGCCGATATATGCTCTCCCTCTCGTCATCCACACAAATGTCGCCAAGCGAAGCTCTTTGACGAAAGCGTGAACGAGCGCCGACCTTATTCTCTTGTCATGAACCGCCGAAATCGCGCAACGCGGCGCGCTGGAGCTACTTGCCGCCTGGCGCGCTCGGCTGGTCCGAAGCCGGCCCCTGCTGGCGCTGCTCCTCCAACTGTTTCAATTGATCAAGCAGATTATTTTGGACCGGAGCCTGCGCCGGCGCTTCCCCTGCCGGCGCTGCAGGCGGCGCGCTTTGAATGAGGGTGGCCGGCGCCTGATTCAGCTTGGCGAGAACGGTCAAGCCAAGGCTCGTCGCGAAAAATAAGGCCGCGAGGATGGCCGTCGCGCGCGTCAGGACATTGGCCTGGCCGCGGCCCGTCATGAAGCCGCTGCCGCCGACGCCTAAGGCGCCGCCTTCCGAACGCTGCAGGAGCACGGTCACGACAAGGGCGACCACGATCATGAGGTGAATGACGATCAAGACCGACTGCATGACAATTTTTTCTCCGTGAGCGACTGGCGCCGCTGCTAAAGCATGTTCCGACCAAGGGGAAATTCCCGCAGGCTTGGCCGACCCTGCTCCAAGCGCTGGCGTCGCCTGACGCAAAATTCACCTGGCGGGCGTCACCGACGTGGCCTCATTCGACCCGCAGCCGCGTCCCTATTAGTCGCCTGAATCCAATTCTGCGCTCTTTTGCGCTGATCCGAATTCGTTTTCAAGTGGCGGTTCTCACCGTCCTGCGCGGGGCTCGAAAAAAGCGAAATATACATTACGCAACTGGCGACTTTTATTTTTGATAAATCATATGTAGATTGCAAATATTCAAAATTGAATGCCCCACGCAGCGCTCCCCTTCCCGCCCCCCAGATGACGAAGCCGCATTCGAGACTGAAATCCTGATGAGTTCTGCGCAAATTACGCCAGAGGTCCTGGGAAAGCATATTCTGGCCTTGCTGCCTCAGGACGGGACTCCAGTGCTGAATCGGGTCATGCGGGTCATGCTGTCGCGCGAATTCGAAACGCAAATCGAGCCGACTCTTTAATTTCACGGCGCGTGATCTCCTTCTTCAGCGGGGAAAAGTCGGAAGGCTTCGCGGACAGAGCGGCCAGATTTTTCTTTCCGCGCCGCCGCCCCTCGTCGCCCAGGACGCGCGGCCAGAGGCTTCCGAGCCTTGGCCGGAAGCACGCCTGATGCAGCCATTGCGGGCCTATCTCGAAGGCGCGTTTCGCCGAGGACTCGATCTTCCCGCCGATGGAATAGTGACCGTGCAGGATACCTCCGCGATGGGATCGGCGAAAGGCCGCTGGACTCGTCCGGACTTCATCTTGATCAGCGCCATGCGATTCAAGTTTCTGCCCGGCGCGCAAGTCGATGTGCACAGCTTCGAGCTAAAGACCGAATCCGGCGGCTCCGTGCCCGCTGTTCATGAAGCTCTGGCGCAAACCCGCTTCACCCATTTCGGCCATCTCGTCTGGCATTTGCCGGAACGATCCAAGGCGGAGGCGCGGCTCGCTGAAATCGAGGATCAATGCGAAGAGCACGGAATCGGCTTGATTCGAATGCGGGATCCCTCTTCGGACGGAGGCTGCGAGATCCTTGTCGATCCCGCTCGCAAGAAGACCCTTCCGGCCGCGATCGAAGGATTTCTGGAGGCGCGACTCACGAGCGAGCAGAAAGAGCGCCTTGCGGGCGTGGTGCGGGGAAGCGGGTAATGGCGGGCAAGCTGATCTCGGTCGCGAATATGAAAGGCGGCGTCGGCAAGACGACGACGGTGGTCAGCCTCGCCGAGGCGCTCGCCGCCGACAATCCCGCCGCGTCCATCCTCGTCGTCGATCTCGATCCCCAGGCCAGCGCGTCGGTCTGTCTCGCGGGCGATGATATACTGGCGAAGATGATCAGAGACGGAAATACGATTGATGGTTTTCTTGAGGATCGCCTGGTAACTCAAGATAAGTCGAAGTCCCTGAAAATCCGCGGGTCTGTCAGCAGTACATGCCACGCAGGCAATCCTCTCAAAATTTCCCTTGTTCCCTGCGGGCCGCAACTCCGTATTGTGGAGCGCAACATTGTGTATCTGCTCACCGCAAGAAACCTTGCAATGGCGGCGATCGAACAGAAAATATGGAAATTGTTTGAGACAGAAATTTTGCCGCTAAGTAACTTGTATGACTATATTATTTTCGATTGTCCTCCCGGCATTTCGACGATAAGCGAGGTCGCCATCCGGGCAAGCGATCTTGTTCTTGTGCCGACGATTCCGGATTTTATCTCCGTTTATGGATTAAGGGCATTTTACCAAATTCTTTGGCAAACGCGAACCGCTGGACTTCCTCTCCCGAAGCTGCTGCCTCAAGTCCTTATTACACGGTTCCAAAGAAACCTTAAGCAGCACAAAGAGTATGTCGAACGGTTAGAAGCTTCAGCAAAACTCAAAGATCCGATGATTTGCGTGCTTGAGACCAAAGTACAGCAGGCCGCCGCCCTAGCCGAGGCTCTTAGCAAAGGCGATGAAATCCCAACATTCAACCGGAAGTACAAAGGCGTGACCTCGATGCTCGACCAACTCGTCCAAGAGTTGAAGGGAGTTCTTCATGGCAATTGAAATCGACGGCCTGACAGTCCTTCGCGCAATCGTAGCAACCCCTCTAATTTTCCCGGACGCTGCTGCGGAGATCAATAGTCTGGCGCGAAAACTAGTCGCCGGCCAACTCAAGCCGACAACGACAAATCTGGAAAGACTGCGGGACATTTATCGTGTGATTGGCGGTGAAGTCTTTGCGCATGTCCTCGAAGGACAAGCTGATTCGACTAGCGCGGCTCTCGTAAAAAAATTGGACAAGGACAATCCAGACCTTAAGACCGCGCCCGCCGTCCGCCTACGTCAGCTACTTGTCGAACTCGCGAGCGGCGCGGCGGAACCGGTGGGGAAACCCGTTAAGCCGGCGCCGAGCAAACCAAAAACAAGTGGTAAAGCGAAGGCAGCCGCTTTGACAGTTGAGCAAAAAGCCATTGGCGCCACACTTAAAGACAAAGGCATAAGTCTCGAGAAGGCGCGCGCTATTTGGCGAAATGCTGGGGAAGAAAATTTCAAGCTCGTTCTAGGAGGCTTAACGGAAAAGCAAACGGCGGACCTCGCCAAAAGACTCGATAAAGATAACTCGGAACTCAAAGGGGCGACATCAGATTGGTGCCGACAACGGATCGCCGACCTCGCAAGAGCCGCCGCCGAACCCGTCTTCAAAAACATCATGGAGAGCAAGGCTATGGCGGCAAAACGGACCACAACGCCCGAGGCCAATTAACGCCTCACCCCGCCTTCGCCGCTTGTCGATAGACGCCGGCGATCGCCATGAAATCCTTGAAAGTCAAGCTGCCGCCGCCCACGAGGAAGCCGTCGACGTCGTCGACGGCCATCAATTCCGCGGCATTGTCCGGCTTCACCGATCCCCCATAAAGAATCCGTATTTTGTCGCCCTGCCCCGGCAGATGGTCGTTGATCCTCGCGCGAATGAATCGATGCATCTCGGCGATGTCATGCGGAGTCGGCGTGAGGCCGGTGCCAATCGCCCAAACCGGCTCATAGGCGATAACTAGGCCTTCCGAGGCGGACGAATTTGGAATCGAGCCGGTCAGTTGCGCGCCGACGGTCGGCAAAGCCTCGCCAGCCTCCCGTTCGGCTTTGGTTTCGCCGACGCAGACAATCGCGGTCAAGCCGGCCCGGAATGCGGCGCAGGCTTTTTCGCGCACGCTCTCATCCCCCTCATTATGACCGGACCGGCGTTCGGAATGGCCGAGAATCACATAGGAGGCGCCCGCATCCTTCAGCATTTCAGCTGAAATATCGCCGGTGAAAGGACCGCTCGGCGCGCTATGGCAATCTTGGCCGCCTATTGCGACCGGAGATCCTTCACAGATCGCCGCCGCCGCCATGATCAAGGTCGCCGGCGGACAGATGACGAGTTCCGCCTCGCCCGCTCCGCCCCCGGCCGCCGCCGCGCATGTCTTGGCGATCTCCGGGAGAGCCTCGCGCAGGCCGTGCATCTTCCAGTTTCCGGCCACGAGCGGGCGCAGCCGAGGCGAAACTTGTCTATCTGGCATGAATGTGTTTCCGATTTTGGCGGGTCGGCGCCGCGTTGCATGCGCGAGGCCATCTTCTTATAGTCCCGCCCGAATTTGTAAAAGCCCGGCAAAGCCCCTCCTCCCGAAAGAGACATATTCGACATGCTCGAGAAATTGCGCGCCGCAACGCAAGGCTGGATCGGCCGCTCCATCATGGCGATCGTGATGGGCCTGATCATTTTGAGCTTCGTCATATGGGGCATTGGCGATATTTTCCGCGGCTTCGGGGCCAATAAGCTGGCGCAGGTGGGCGGCGTTGAGATCACCGCCGACGCCTTTCACAACGCCTATCAGAGCCAGCTGCAGCGTCTGCAGCGGCAGTTGCGGCGCAATGTCACCAATGAGGAAGCGCGCCAGTTCGGCATCGACCGGCAGACGCTGTCCCGCCTCATCGCCAACGCCGCGCTCGATCAACAAGCGGGCGCGCTCAACCTCGCCATCAGCGATCAGGAGATCGCCAAGGCGATCACCAACGACCCTACGTTCAAGGGACCCGGCGGCCGGTTCGATCGCGTGCGCTTTGAAGAGGTTCTGCGTGACAATGGCCTGAACGAAAAGGGATTCGTGCGCGAGCAGCGCGCCTTTTATTTACGCCAGGAAATCACCGATGGTCTGACGCATGGACTGCAATTGCCGAAGGCCATGCTGGAGGCCATTCATCGCTATCAGACGGAAAGCCGCAGCGTCGATTATATCGTCCTTCCCGCCTCGGCCGCCGGCGTCGTTCCCACTCCTTCGCAGGACGAGCTGAAAAAATATTTTGATGACCGCGAACAAAATTACAGCACCTCCGAATATCGCGGCCTCGTGGTCCTGACGCTGACGCCCGCCGAGATCGCGAAGCCTGAAAGCGTTTCCGACGCCGACGCGCAGAAACGCTACGAGGAAGTCAAGACGGAGCGTTTCGGAGCGCCGGAAAAGCGTGCGATCGAGCAGATTCTTTACGCCGACGACTCGGGCGCTGCGGAAGCCCGCGCAAAGCTAGATAGTGGAAAGACCTTCGATGACCTTCTGAAAGAAAAGAACTTGACGCAAAAGGACGCGAGCCTTGGCGTCGTGACGCGCGACGGTTTGGTCGACAAGAGCGTCGCCGCGGCGGCTTTCGCGCTTCCCGAAGGTCAGGTCAGCGCGCCGATCAAGGCGCAATTCGGCACTGTCCTTTTGCGCGTCGACAAGATTATTCCTACGAGCGTCAAGCCATTCTCCGAAGTCGCGGCGGATCTCAAGCGCGAGATCGCCTTGCAGGGCGCTCGGGCGGAGGTCGCGCGGCTTCATGACGCGATCGAGGATCAACGCGCCTCTGGCAAATCATTGACCGAAGCCGCGAAAAGCGTCGGCCTCGAGCCGCGGGCGCTCGCCGCCGTAGACAAAGTCGGCGCCGACCTGCAGGGAGCGCCTGTCGCGGATCTGCCGAACGCCCAGGCCTTGCTGAAGGCCGTTTTCGCCTCTGACATAGGGGTCGACAATGACACATTGAGGGCCGGCGAAGGCGGCTATCAATGGTTTGAGGTCGCAAATATAGACAAGGCCCGGCAGAAGAGCTTCGACGAAGTCAAGGACGAGGTCGAAAAATCCTGGCGCGCCGACGAGACGGCGAAGCTCTTGGCGGCAAAAAGCGCGGAGCTAGCCAAGAGACTTGAGGCCGGAGAATCCGTTGCGGCGATCGCGGCCGAGGGCAATCTTGCGATCAAGCATGCGACCAATGTGAAGCGAAGCGGGGCCGGCGCGCCATCTGCGCAAGAGCTCACGCCGCCGGTGGTCGCGCAAATATTCAACGTCGGCCTGCGCGGCGCGGGTTCCGCCCGGACGGAAGACGGCGGCCGACTTCTGTTCCAGGTCACAGGCGCCGAGGTCCCCGCAATCGATTTTAGCGCCCCGGATCTCGTCGCCATATCGGCTGAGGTCAAGAACGGGCTCGCCGATGACGTGCTGGCGCAATATTTGACCAAGCTCGAGGACGATCTCGGCGTGAAGGTGAACATGCAGGCGTTCGCCGCCGCCGCCGGCGCTTCGCCCGACGATTATTAAGCGAAGCTTATGTTCGAACCTTCCCGGGACGCCTATGCGAAAAGCTACGAGGCGGGTCAGCCGCGCCTCGTCTCGGCCCGCCTCATCGCCGATCTGGAGACGCCGGTCTCCGCCTTTTTGAAACTGTCGGCGGGCCGGGCCGGCGGCGCCTTTCTGCTCGAATCGGTAGAAGGAGGCGCAACGCGCGGCCGCTATTCCATGATCGGCCTCGACCCGGACATTCTATGGCGCGCCTTCGGCGACAGAGCGGAGATTAATCGACGCGCGCTGATCGATCCACATGGCTTCACGCCTTGCGTCGAAGCGCCGCTGGCGGCGCTGCGCAGCCTCATCGCCGAATCTCGGATTGAGGAGCCGGAAGATTTGCCGCCTATGGCCGCCGGCGTATTCGGCTATCTTGGCTATGACATGGTGCGCCAGATGGAGCGTCTCGGCGCGGCGAAGCCCGACCCGATCGGAACGCCGGACGCCGTGATGATGCGCCCGACCGTCATAGTCGTCTTCGATGCGGTGAAGGAAGAGATTTTTGTCGTCACGCCGTTGCGTCCAGAGCCGGACGTCGCCTTTCGCGCGGCCTATGATCGCGCTCTCGAACGCATCGAGGCCGTGGTCGCCACGCTCGAAGGGCCGCTCGCGCATGAAGCCGTCTGCGCGGATCCATATCTCGCGGCGGGCCAGCCGCGTTCGAACACCGAGGAAAAGCGCTTCCATGAGATGGTCGAGCGCGCCAAGGATTATATTCGCGCCGGAGATATTTTTCAGGTCGTGCTGTCGCAGCGCTTTTCGGCGCCCTTCGCGCTGCCGGCCTTTTCGCTCTATCGCGCGCTTCGGCGCGTCAATCCTTCTCCCTTTCTCTGCTATCTCGATTTCGGGCCTTTCCAGATCGTCTGCTCGAGCCCGGAAATTCTCGTCCGCGTGCGCGAGGGGAAAGTGACGATTCGTCCGATCGCCGGCACGCGGTGGCGCGGCAAGACGAAGCAAGAGGACGAGCGTCTCGCTTGCGAGCTCCTCAGCGATGAAAAGGAGCGCGCCGAGCATCTCATGCTGCTCGATCTTGGCCGCAACGATGTCGGGCGCGTCGCTCAAATCGGCTCGGTCGAGGTGACCGAAAAATTCGTCGTCGAGCGCTATAGCCATGTCATGCACATCGTTTCGAACGTCGAGGGCGCGCTCGACCGCCGGCATGACGTCATTGACGCGCTTTGCGCCGGCTTTCCGGCAGGTACGGTTTCCGGCGCGCCGAAAGTGCGGGCGATGGAGATCATCGACGAGCTCGAGACCGACAAGCGCGGCATTTACGGCGGCTGCATCGGATATTTCGGCGCCTCAGGCGAGATGGACACTTGCATCATTCTGCGCACCTCGGTCGTCAAGGATGGAATGATGCACGTCCAGGCCGGCGCTGGCGTCGTGTATGATTCCGATCCGGCCTATGAGCAGCGCGAATGCGTCAATAAGGCGCAAGCCCTTTTTCGCGCCGCGGAAGAGGCGGTCCGTTTCGCGACCAGGATCAAGCGCGGACAATGATGACGCGAGAGGCCAAAATCTTGCTTGGCGGGTGGCAAACACACCACTGAGCCGATGTCAGTCCCGGCGGCGCTGGCATGATTCGGGACCATCGCCAATGCAAATCGACTATTCTGTCTTATCGAAAGACGGACTGATTATTTATCCTGATGGTCTCGCAGCCAGCGCGAATGGCTCGGGCTACAATGCAAGCGCGGCTCAGGAATTTTTGGATTCCGACCGCGATTTTCCGGAAATTGTCGGACTTGTTCCAAATTTGTCGGAATTCACCGTTGGCGACGACTATAACGTCGGCGCATTCGAGATCAAAGGGCAGGATAGCAGCATTACCTGCGTTCCCCGCAATTTGGCCCACCTTCTGCCGACAACGCGATTGATCATTGATGATTTCTACTTGCATGCAGGTCGGAAAGTGGCCGACCAATGTCAAATCAGCTTGCAGTTTTTTCGCGCCAGCTACGAGCAGGGACAACATTTATTATTTGATCGCATTCATAGACACGCGACCGAAGGCAAAATGGTGATTTACGTCGTAACCGCGATAGACGCGGGGAATTCAGAGGACCCCGAAGCGCTCGGCACAGAATTCTATGCTCCGCAGGTCATGGGAAAGCGGATTAGCCGGGCGCAAAGAGCCGCCTCGCCATCTGATTTTCTGCAACAATTCATCAGTCGCGGAATTGTCGCGGCGCCCGGCGGCGCCATCGTTCGCTTTAGCGAAAACACTTTGCATGCCGCGCCCGATCTCGCTCACGCGTTGACTGCAAACGCCAGCCTCTGGAGCCAGCCAAGCGAGGGGACCATCAGGCGGAGCTTGTTGAATATCATCGCAAGCTACAAGCTGCCCGACGGAACTGTGTACGGTCGAACAAGGCCGCCGAACCACCACCGTCCATCGCCAGTCGACAAGATTGAGGAACGGCGCGACGAATATTTCGCCGCCGCTCAGCGCCTTCTGGTTTCTCCGGTTGGGACCGCCCCAAACATTCAAAAGGTTGCAAGACGCGGAGCATAGGGGATGCGCCTTGACGTCGGTGCGGGAGCGGCCCAAAACAGCCGTCCCGAAGACGAAATGCGCACATGGCCGCGATCACGCTTATTGACAATTACGACAGTTTCACCTGGAACCTGGTGCATTGCCTCGGTTCGCTCGGCGCGGTTGTAACCGTGCATCGCAACGACAAGGTGAGCGTCGCCGAGATCATGTCCGCTTCGCCGGAAGCGATCGTCCTTTCCCCGGGCCCCTGCCGGCCGAGCGACGCCGGGATTTGTCTCGACCTCATCAAGGCGGCCGGCGCGGCGATTCCGATCTTCGGCGTTTGCCTCGGCCATCAGGCTTTGGGCGAGGCCTATGGCGGCGAGGTCATTCGCGCGCCGACGCCGGTGCATGGGAAGATGGCCACTATCGACCATCACGGCGAGACGGTCTTCCGCGGCATCAACGGAGCTTTTCAAGCCGTGCGATATCATTCATTGGTCGTGCGAGCCGACACGCTCCCGGATGACCTCGGCGTCACCGCCGAGACCGATGGGTTGGTCATGGGGCTTTCGCATAAGCGCTTTCCCGCGCATGGCGTGCAATTTCATCCCGAAAGCATTGCGTCCGAACATGGTTTGCGGATTTTTGACAATTTCCTCGATCTGGCGGCGCAATGGAACCGGACCAGACGGCGAGCCGGACATTGAGGATTTGACATGGACGCGTTCAAGCCGCTGATCGCCAAGGTCGCGACTGGGTCGAGCCTGACGGAGGTTGAGTCCGAGACTGCGTTCCATCATATTTTTTCGGGCGAGGTCACCCCGGCCCAGCTCGGCGGCTTCCTGATGGCTTTGCGGGTGCGCGGCGAAACGATCGAGGAGATTGCCGGCGCCGTCAATGCGATGCGGGCGAAAATGCTGCGGGTCGATGCGCCGGCGCGCACGATGGATATCGTCGGCACCGGGGGCGACGGGCACGGAACCTTCAATGTCTCGACTCTGGCGGCATTGATCGTCGCCGCCTGCGGCGTCCCGGTGGCCAAGCACGGCAATCGCGCCGCGTCCTCGAAATCCGGCTCGACCGACGTCCTCGGCGCGCTCGGGGTCCGGACCGGCCTCGCGCCCGAGGAGGTTGCAGCCTGCGTCGCGGAGGCGGGCATCGGTTTTATGACCGCGCAGACGCATCACGCCGCAATGCGCCATGTCGCGTCCGCGCGGGTTGAGCTCGGCGCCCGCACCATTTTCAACCTGCTCGGCCCGCTCGCCAATCCCGCCGGCGTCAAATATCAGCTGCTCGGCGTGTTCGCGGCGAGCTGGCTCGAGCCTCTCGCGCAAGTGTTGCGCCGACTTGGATCCGAGCGCGTCTGGCTGCTGCATGGAGCGGATGGTCTCGACGAGGCGACCACTACCGGCCCGACCTTCGTCACTGCGCTAGAAGACGGCGCAATTCGTTCATTCGAGATTACGCCGGAAGCCGCCGGGCTCCCCCGCGCCTCGCTCGCCGATCTCGCCGGGGGCGATCCCGCCCACAATGCGGCGGCGCTTAAAGCGGTGCTCGATGGCGCCAAGACGCCTTATCGCGATATAGCCGTCTTGAATGCGGCGGCGGCGCTCGTCGTCGCCGAAAGAGCCGCTGATTTGAAAGAGGGCGCGGCTCTCGCGGCGGCGGCCATTGACCAAGGGGCCGTGGCCGACACCCTCTCAAAGCTCGTGAAGATTTCGAACCGCGCCGCGCCGCGTTCCGGCGCCTCAGCTTTCCCGGCCAACGCGACAAGGCGAAGTTCATGACCGACATCTTGAAGACGATAGAGGCCTATAAGCGCCGCGAAATCGCCCAGGCGAAAGTGCGAATGCCCTTCGAGACATTGGCGCGCAAGGCGCATGATCATGATCCGCCGCGCGGTTTCCTCAAGGCGATCGAAGCAAAACACGAGACCGGCCATTTCGCCTTGATCGCCGAGATCAAGAAAGCCAGTCCGTCGAAAGGATTGATCCGGGCCGATTTCGATCCTTCCGCGCTCGCCCGCGCCTATGACGCCGGAGGGGCGACTTGTCTGTCGGTGCTCACCGACAAGCCTTCGTTCCAAGGCGATCTCCCCGACCTTGAGGCGGCGCGGCGGGCGACGCATTTGCCTTGCCTTCGTAAGGACTTCCTCTTTGATCCTTACCAGGTTTATGAAGCGCGGGCCTATGGCGCCGATTGCATCTTGATCGTCATGGCCTGCGTCAGCGACGCGGAAGCGAGCGCCTTGACCCGCGCCGCCCATGATCTCTCGATCGACATTCTCGTCGAGGTCCATGAAGAGGCGGAGCTCGCGCGCGCGCTGAGTCTCGAAACAAAGCTTATCGGCGTCAATAATCGGGATTTGCGCACGTTCAAGACATCCATTGAGGTTTGCGAACGGCTCGCGGAAAAAATTCCGCCGGATCGGGTCGTAGTCGCCGAGAGCGGCATAGCGACCCATCAGGATTTTCTGCGCCTGCAAGCCCATGGAATATCGACTTTCCTTGTCGGCGAGAGCCTGATGCGCCACAAAGATGTGACTGCGGCGACACGTGATCTTCTGACCGGCCAAGCGCCGCATGCCCCGCACGCGCAAGACAAACGCGAACATGGATTGCTCTGAGAACGCGTCCGGCAGTGCGGCTTTTCCATCAACAAACATGACCTTAGCGCCTCATCTCACCCATCTTTCGGCCGCTGGCGAAGCCAATATGGTCGATATTTCCGGCAAGGCCGCGACCGAACGCGTCGCGGTCGCGGAAGGCAGGGTCGTCATGCGGATGGAGACGCTGGAGTTCGCTTTGTCGGGGAACGCCAAGAAGGGCGACGTCTTCGCGACGGCGCGCGTCGCCGGAATCATGGCGGCGAAGAAAACCCATGATTTGATCCCGCTTTGTCATCCCTTGCTGCTAACCAACATTGGCGTGGATTTCGAGGCGGATCCCGCCCTGCCGGGAATCCGGGTGCGCGCGCTCGCTAAAGTGGGCGGCCAGACCGGCGTTGAAATGGAGGCGCTGACGGCGGTTTCGGTCGCGTGCCTGACGATCTATGACATGCTGAAGGCAGTGGATCGCGGCATGCGCATCGATGCGATCGAACTCGTGCAAAAGAGCGGGGGCAAATCGGGAGATTGGACGCGAGAGGAGATTTCGCCCCAATGAACGCGCTGCCCCCATTGTCTGTCGCGGATGCGCGCGCGCGCATCCTTACGGAGGTCGCGCCGGATCGTCCGATCGAAATCGTCCCTTTGGCCCGGGCGCTTGGCCGAACCTTGGCGAAAGATCTCGCGTCCAGGCGAACCCAGCCGCCGAAAGCCGTTTCGGCGATGGACGGTTACGCCGTGCGCGCCGCCGATCTCGCCGAACTGCCGGTAAAGCTGAGGCGGATAGGCGAGAGCGCGGCGGGTCATGGCTTTTCGGGGCGGCTTGGCGCGCGGGAAACCGTGCGGATCTTTACGGGCGCGCCTGTGCCGGACGGCGCCGATGCGATCCTCATCCAGGAGGACGCCCGCGCCGAAGCCGGTTTGATCGAGCCTTTACGAAGCGTTGGGGAAGGCGCCTATGTCCGCCCGAAAGGCCTCGACTTTGTCGAGGGGGAGGTCTTGCTTTTGCGCGGGAGGCACCTCGGCCCGAATGAGATCGCGCTCGCGGCGGCGATGAATCATGCCGAATTGGCTGTGACGCGGCGCCCTCGCGTAGGCATTCTTGCGACCGGAGATGAACTGGTTGCGCCTGGCCAAAACATCGGCGCCGATCAAATCGTCGCCTCGAACTCCTTCGCCGTGGCGGCGCTCGTCGAAAGCGCGGGCGGCGAGCCGATCGATCTCGGCATTGCCGCGGACTCGTTCGAAGCTCTCGAAACCGGCGTCAGGGCGGCGCGCGACGTAAGGGCGGACGTTCTTGTGACGCTGGGTGGCGCTTCGGTCGGCGATCACGATCTCGTCAAGCCGGCGCTCGCCAAGGAAGGAATGGAGCTCGGCTTCTGGCGGATCGCCATGCGCCCCGGCAAACCATTGATCCATGGAAGGCTCGGGCCGATGACCATCCTCGGTCTGCCGGGCAACCCGGTCTCCGCGATCGTCGCGGGCCTGCTCTTTCTGTGGCCTCTCGTCCGGGCCTTGTCTGGCGATCCGAAGGCTGGAGAGGAAGCGAGCGAGCCGGCTGTGCTTGGCGATGCGGTAAGCGCCAACGACGGCCGACAGGATTATTTGCGCGCGACGCTTGCGCCGAGCGCGACGGGCTTGCCTGCGGCGAGGCCATTCGAGGCGCAGGACTCTTCGCTTCTCAAGGTGCTCGCGCAGGCGCAATGCCTCGTGATCCGCGCGCCCTATGCGCCAGCGGGCAAGGCGGGCGATCCCTGCCGGATCATCCGCTTGCCGGGCGCTCGGTAATCGCCTGACGACCACAGCGTGAGATATTTGAGGCCGACGCTTTGGAACTCCGAGCCCAGCTTTAGCATTAAAAATAGAATTGCAGCGTGCGGCGCCATTGAAGCGGACGCAAGCTATTGAATTAACGTATATTTTTAGACCTGTCGCTTTCTGCGCGTGTTCGCTCATGAGTAATTCGACGCGACGGTCGTTCTGATTAATCGAAAGGAGCTGATTTTACAAATACTTGTATATAATTTTTAACCTAAAAGGGGCGGAAACTATGACATTCATCCGGCGCGTCCTCGCAGAATTTCTCGGCACCTTCTGGCTCACTTTCGGAGGCTGCGGCGCAGCGGTCATCTCCGCCGCCTATCCGCAGCTGGGGATCGGCTTCATAGGTGTGGCCTTTGCTTTTGGGCTCACAGTTCTGACTGGCGTCTATGCGGTCGGGAATATTTCCGGCGGCCATTTCAATCCTGCGGTGACTGTCGGCCTATGGGTGGGAGGCCGGTTTTCAACCCTCTATGTGCTGCCCTATATCGTCGTGCAGGTGCTCGGCGCGGTGGCCGCGGCGGCTATCCTCAAAATTGTGGCGGAAGGCCAGCCGGATTTCGTTCTTGGCCGTTTCGCTTCGAACGGCTATGGCGATTTGAGCCCTGGACACTACACGCTCTTGTCCGCCGCGATCATCGAACCGATCCTGGCGTTCTTCTTTTTGTTCGTCATCATGGGGGCCACCTCGCCGAGCGCGCCCGCTGGATTTGCAGGGCTTGCGATCGGCCTTGCCTTGACGCTGATTCACCTCATCTCGATCCCGATCACCAACACGTCCGTTAACCCGGCGCGAAGCACGGGGCCCGCACTTTTCGCTGGAGCGGAATATGTCAAACAGCTTTGGTTCTTCTGGGCCGCGCCGATCGGCGGCGCCGTGATCGCCGGCTTGGTTGGCCGCCTCCTCTATCGGGAGCCGCATTAGAGGTTGACCTGAACCTTTTGATTTAACAACTCTATCGGCTACGAGGGCAGACTGGCGGGTCCAAGTCTTTCGGTGCCGACTGGACTGCGTTGGTCTCTCGCGCCCTCCTTTCAGCTCGCGCCTTAAAGCCTTGGCCGGCTGAGGCTGCCGCCTCAGCCCCATTCGGGCTCGTCAACACAGCGAAAATCAATTGGCATAGGGCTTGAACGCTCGACACGGCGCTTGCGCGCGCTCTATAGTTTTTCGACAAAATTGCAGGACTTCACTTCATGAACTCAGCAGCAAACGTGATCGAGGCGATCGGGAAGACGCCTCTCATCAGGCTAAGGCACGCCTCGGAAACGACGGGCTGCACGATTCTCGGCAAAGCGGAGTTCATGAATCCGGGCGGATCGGTGAAGGATCGCGCCGCCCTCGCCATTATTCAGGACGCAGTTGGGCGCGGCGCCTTGAAACCCGGCGGCGTGATCGTCGAGGGCACTGCGGGAAATACAGGGATCGGCCTCGCTCTCGTCGCTAATGCGCTCGGCTACAAAACCGTGATCGTCATTCCGGACACGCAGAGCCAGGAAAAGAAAGACCTGCTGCGGTTGCAAGGCGCTGAATTGATCGAGGTGCCGGCAGTCCCCTATTCCGACCCCAACAATTACGTGAAGCTTTCCGGCCGGCTGGCAGAACGACTCGCCAAGGAGCACCCGGCCGGGGCGATCTGGGCCAATCAATTTGACAATGTCGCCAATCGCCAAGGCCATCTGGACACGACCGGACCCGAAATCTGGACGGGGACGGAGGGCAAGATCGACGGCTTCACCTGCGCCGTCGGCACGGGCGGAACGCTCGCCGGCGTCGCCCTGGCTCTGAAGGCGAAGAACGCCAATATCAAGATCGCGATTTCCGATCCTTTGGGAGCGGCTCTTTATTCCTATTATACGAGCGGCGAATTGAAATCGGCGGGCTCCTCGATCACGGAGGGGATAGGCCAAGGCCGGATCACCGCCAATCTTCAGGATGCGCCGATCGATCTCGCCTATCAAATCAGCGATGAGGAAGCGCTGCCGATCGTGTTCGATCTCGCCGAACACGAGGGCCTTCTGCTCGGCGGCTCGTCAGGGATCAATGTCGCCGGAGCAATCCGCCTCGCAAAGGATCTTGGGCCCGGCCATACGATCGTGACGATCCTCGCCGATTCCGGGGCGCGCTATCAATCGAAGCTCTTCAATCCCGAATTCTTGCGCTCGAAAAATCTCCCGGTTCCGGCCTGGACGGAGCGCAAGCCTTCGATCAAGCCGGATTTCATTTGATCAGCCCGAGAGGTCCTACGTTTCCCTCTCCAAGGGTTCATCCAGCATTGAATCGTCCTGCGCGGGCGTCTGGCCTTCCAGGTCTCGCTCCGAGATTTCAGGTGCGGGAGGCTCGACCGGTTCATCGGTGAGCGGGTCTTCGTCGGCGGCGAGGTCCGCCGCGTCCGACGGCTGAGGGATGCCGAAGCCCGGCGGAAGGCGGCCATCGAAAAGACCGGCGCCCTTCAGTTCTTCGAGGCCGGGAAGATCCGTGATTGCCTCAAGACCAAACTGAATGAGGAAAGCTTGCGTGGTCCCATAGGTGATTGGGCGGCCGGGCGCGCGCCTTCTGCCGCGCAGCCGGACCCAGCCGGTCTCCAGCAAAACGTCGAGCGTGCCCTTGGAAATTGCGACGCCGCGAATGTCCTCGATTTCAGCGCGCGTCACCGGCTGATGATAAGCGATGATCGCGAGCGTTTCGAGCGCCGCGCGGGAAAGCCGCTTCGGCTCGCCCTCGCCCGTGGCCAATAGCCAGGCGAGATCCGCCGCTGTTCGGAACATCCACGCGCCGCCCGCCCGCACCAGATTGACGCCGCGTGAGCTGTAATCCGCCTTCAGCGTCTCCAGAACCATCGCGGCCGTGACGCCGCGCGGCATGCGCTTTTCGATGTCCTGCTCAGAGAGCGGTTCGGCCGCGGCGAAGAGGAGCGCCTCGGCGATCCGCATGCCCTCAGCCAAGGCGGAGCTAATCTCGCCCAGCCCATCCTGTGGAGCGCCGTCATTGTCGTCTTCCCGAAAGAGTCTGGCGATTTCCGCCACGCGAGCCCCCTTTTTTCGCCTTAGGATTCGGCCTGATGCGGAGCGAGCGCCACGGCCGGAGTCTTGCGTTTGATCCAGAGCGGCGCGAAAGCCTCATCCTGCCGGAGAAGGATCACGCCCTCGCGCGCCATTTCGAGTGAGGCCGACAGCGCCGAGGCCCGGATTGTTCGGCGGCTTTCAGGCGTCGCACAATAGGCCGCGAGGAAAGAATCGAGCACCGTCCAATCGAGCGCCCGCCCAGCGAGTTTCTCCAGCTCGCCGCGCGCCTGAGCCAGCGACCAGACGAAACGCTGCTTCACCGTGACTCGCGTGAGCGCGTGCTTCTGGCGCCGCTGCGCATAGGCGGAGAGAAGGTCGTAAAGGCTCGCCCGCCACTGTGGCGCGCCGGATGCGTCAACCCGCTCCGGCTGGCCTCGCGCGAAAACATCTCGCCCCAAGCGGGGCCGATTGACGAGCGCTTCAGCGGCGGCGCGGATCGCCTCGAGACGACGCAGCCGCAATTGCAGCGCCTCGGCGAGTTCCTCAGCCGCGGGCTCTTCGCCTTTTTCCGCTCGTGGAAGGAGAAGCCGAGACTTTAAATAGGCGAGCCAGGCCGCCATGACGAGATAGTCGGCCGCCAGTTCGAGACGCAGGCTGCGGGCCGCCTCGACAAATTCGAGATATTGCTCGGCCAGCGCCAAAACCGAAATCTTGTGTAGATCCACTTTTTGCCGGCGCGCGAGATCAAGCAAGAGATCGAGCGGACCCTCGAAACCCTCGACATCGACCACGAATGAGGTTTCGCCTTTAACCTCGACCGTATCTTGCTCGAAACCCAAATCCAACGAACAGCGCTCCCTGGCCGAGGCGTCCGCCTCAACGCCGAACCTTGACGCGTTCAAACCTACCCCGCAACAAGGGTTTCACACAGGTTGAAGGTTTCCACAAAGTTCTCAACCGAAGCATGCGTTCCTTTGGTGCGCTCCAGGGCGCGCATTGGGCCGATCTCGCGCAGGTGAGACAGCCCAAACGCATGCTTCAGTTCTTGGCGACGAAACAAGCGCCTCCGCCGCTTTGAACCTTTTGACATAATGCGGTGGCCTCATCATGCGACAGATTCGGGACGCGCACGCGATAGACGGTCTTTTCGCCGATCGACGCCTTGCGGATCGCAGGATGAAAGCCCGACAATTCATTGCTGAGCTTCTTCATGAGCCTCACCTGGATGTCGCGCGCCTCCTGTTCCGATTCGGGCGCCGCGAGCTGGACAGAGAAAGCCCCGCCGCCTGCTTCGCTCGTCTTCGCCGTTCCTGGCGTGGCCTCGGCGACTTGAATGGGCTTGGCTTTGGCGGCAGTTGCTCCCTGCTGCGCGGGCTGGCCGGCATCGGCCCCTGCCGCGGGCGGGAGCTTAGGCGTCGTCGCGACCCGCGCGGTCGTCTTCGGAGTCGACGCTTTGGACGCATCGGCGGCCATGTGCTGAGCGGACTGTGCCGTACCCTGGGCGGGCATCTGCGGCGGCTTGTCGTTTGGAAGCACCGTGCCATCCGGCCGGACCGATACCGTTTTCACTTTTTTCGGCTCGATCAAAGCCGCAATGCTGAGCGGCTCGCTCTGGGTCTGCGCGCGAGGCTGCGGCTGGGCTGGCTCCGGCGGAGGCGGCACCGGAACGCTCGCGGCGCCGCCGCCGAGGCCATTGTCGGAACGCTGCCTGGCGCCGCCATAGGCGATCCCGCGCGGCGCCTTCTCGGCGGCTTGCGACAAGTCGACGGGTTGTTCGGCGTTGTTGACGAGCGCCACAGGGGTCGGTTGCGGCGATCTGTTCAGGATCGAGGCGTCCTCGCTCGGAACCTCCGCGCTGGCGGTTGTTTCGGGTTGTATCTTGGCGGGTCCGTCCGCCGCCCTGATTGTTGCGATTTCGCGAGGACCGGAAACGCTCCCTTTGAAGGCGAAACTTGCGCCTATGCCGGCGATTCCAATAACGATGATCCCCGCCATGAGATAAAGCGGGCGCTTTGACCTTATTTCGTCGTCGCCGCCGTCGCTGGGCTGAGACAATGCGGCGTCGTCTTCATAGCGCCAATGATCCGATCCGCCGTCAGCCTCCATGAAGGCGCTCAAGTCGTCGACGCCGGCCAGCGTCGACGCCGACCCTTGCCGATTTGCGCCGAGTAGCCCAGCCTCGATCGCGGCGAAATCGCCGCCGACGAGATTTTCTTGCGCTTCAAGACGCTCCCGCTCGTCGCGCCCGATGTGCTCGCCCTCGTCCCATATCTCAGCCGAATGGTGGACTGGCGGCTCGAATACGGTTCTGTATGGGTCTGCTTGCTCACCGTGAAGACGAGCAAGTTCGACGAGCGGATCGTCGTCCCTCCGGTTCCTGGAATCCGGCTGGCGCAAACGCCTTTCGAACTCCTCCAAATCGATCAATGGGCGCCGTTTCGCAACAGGCTCGCGCATGTCCTCTACCTCCTGCCGCGCGCACGCCATGGGCTATTTCGGCTCCATAGACGTCGCCGCGATTGTGGAGCCCGCTTCAGACGACGCCCTCTGGGGCGTCATGCGTCGCGGACGCTGCTCCTTTGCCGACAAATTCACGCGCCGACAAAGCCTTCGGCAAAACTGCGCCTCGACTCGGCGCGCCGGCGCACGGCTGATGCTCTCAGCCAGCGATTGGGCGGTTGAGTCCCTACCGCATTTCATCGGGAGCGCTGACCCCCAAAACGCTAAGTCCGGACGCGAGCACCGACGCCAATGCCCTTACCAAAGCCAGCCTCGCAAGGGTTAAATCTGGCTGTTCTTCATTAAGAAATCGTAATTGTGGCTGATCTTTGCCGCGAGTCCAATGCGAGTGCAAGCTTGACGCCAGTTCATGCAGGTAAAATGCGACTCTATGCGGCTCATGCGCCGAGGCGGCTGCTTCGACAATACGCGGAAACTGCGCGATGAGCTTGACGAGCTCCAGCTCCCCTTCGTCATCGAGCAGGCCTAGATCCGCCGCCGCGAGCGCCTCGGTTGATGTGTTAATACCGGAAATTGTCACAAGCGCCTGACGTAGCGCTGATTTCGCCCGCGCGTGGGCGTATTGGACGTAGAAGACAGGATTATCCTTCGATTGTTCAATTACTTTAGCCAGATCGAACTCTAAAGGCGTGTCATTCTTGCGAAAAAGCATCATGAAGCGCACCGCGTCGACGCCGACCTCATCGACCACCTCGCGGAGGGTCACGAAGTCGCCGGACCGCTTCGACATTTTCACCGGCTCGCCGGCGCGCATCAGTTTGACAAGCTGACAGAGCTTGACGTCGAGACTGGCCCTGCCCTCGGACAAAGCCTCGACCGCCGCCCGCATGCGTTTGACATAGCCGCCATGATCAGCGCCCCAGACATCGATCAAAACAGCGTAGCCGCGATCGATCTTTACTTTGTGATAGGCGATGTCGGACGCGAAATAGGTGTAGGACCCGTCCGATTTCAGCAAAGGCCGATCGACGTCGTCCCCGAATGCGGTTGATCTGAACAAGACCTGCTCACGATCCTCCCAATCCTCGATCTGCTGGCCTTTGGGCGGCGCCAGCCGTCCTTCATAAACGAGGCCGCGCCGGCGCAATTCGGCGATCGCCGCCGCCACCTGGTCGCCCTCGCTGCCGTGGGTCAGTGAGCGCTCCGAGAAAAACACCTCATGCTCGATATTGAGGGCGGCGAGATCGTCGCGGATCATCGCCATCATGCCGTCGATCGCAGCAGCGCGGACCCGTTCCAGCCATTCGCTTTCCGGCAGAGCGGTGAGCCGGTCGCCATGGTCTTGCGCAAGGGCTGCGCCGACGCCCTTTAGATATTCGCCCGGATAGAAGCCTTCGGGAATTTCGCCGATTGCCTCGCCTAGGGCCTCCCGGTAGCGCAAATGCGCGGAGCGGGCGAGAACGTCGACCTGCGCGCCTGCGTCGTTGATATAATATTCGCGCGTCACCGAATGTCCGGCGAACTCCAGCAGATTTGCAAGAGCGTCGCCGAACACTGCGCCGCGCCCATGGCCGACGTGCATCGGACCGGTCGGGTTCGCGGAAACATATTCGACATTGATCTTGAGGCCCGCGCTTTTTGCGGCTGGCCGGCCGAAGTCCGGCCCCTGCTCCAGCGCGGCGCGCAGAATTCGCGCGAAGACATGCGGTCTGACGCGAATATTGATGAAGCCGGGGCCGGCCACTTCGGCTTCGGCGACATCGGGGAGTTCGGCGAGCGCTACGGCGATCTCGACGGCGAGCTGGCGCGGATTGGCGAAGGCGGCTTTCGCCTCCTTGGCGTAAACCATGGCCGCATTGGCGGCGAGATCGCCATGCGAGGGATCGCGCGGGGGCTCGACGACAAAACGGCCGAGATCGAGATCGTCCGGCAAGCGTCCGCTCGCGACGATCCTCCGCAGGATCGCTGCGATATGGTCGTGAAACTCGGCAAACAGGTTCATTCAGTCCAACTTTGCTTCAACACGGGAAATGCTCGGCGCCCTGACCCGCAATTGGTCCCGCCACGCCAAAGATCTTTCGCCGGAGCGGCTGGCGGTTCGGGCCGAGAAAACGCAACAAAACAAAAGGATAGCGAAGGTCAACTAGGCCCGAATGAGGCAAGCGCTCTAGCGTAAATCCGGAGCCTCGTCAAAAAGCCTGTGATGTTCGGCGACCGCATAACGATCAGTCATCCCGGCGATATAATCGCACACGAGCCGGGCGCGCCGCGCTTCATCGGAGCCGATCCTGGCCGCCGCCTCGGCCCATTCCTCGGGCATCAACTCCGGCGACTCGAAAAATCGCGGAAAGAGATTTCGAATAATCTCGGCGGCCTGATCGCGAACGCGGGTCAGGCGCTGATGCCGATACATGTTTTGAAACAGAAAGCTCTTGATCAGCCGGTCAACGCTGGTCGTCGCCTGAGAAAAGCCGATCAATGGCAGGCTTTGCCTGCGCACCTCCTCGACGCTCGCGACCCCGCTCGCCGCGATCCGACGCTGGCTTTCCTCGATCGCGTCCTCGATGAAATGAGTGATGACGCGACGGACAAGCTCATGGATGACCCGCGCAGGCTCGAGGCCAGGATAGAGCGACTCGATTTCGCTGCCGATGTCGCGCAGGAAATCGACCTCGGCGATCTGCGAAAAATCGATGAGCCCAGCGCGCAAGCCGTCATCGATGTCATGCGCATTATAGGCGATGTCGTCGGCGAGCCCCGCGGCCTGGGCCTCCGCGCTCGCATATTGGGCGAGCTCGAGATTCTGAACCGCATCAAATTCGACGATCGCTGCCGGAAGCCCGCGCTTGGCGTTGCGACCGACCGGCGCGCCGTCCGGCTGCAAGAGCGGTCCATTATGCTTGACGAGACCTTCGAGCGTCTCCCATGTCAGGTTGAGGCCGTCGAAGGCGGCGTAGCGCCGTTCGAGCTTGGTCACGATCCGCAGCGCCTGCGCATTATGGTCGAACCCGCCGTAAGGGCGCATCAGTTCGTCGAGCGCATCCTCGCCGGTATGTCCGAAAGGCGTGTGGCCAAGATCATGCGCGAGGGCGAGCGCCTCGGCGAGGTCGTCGTCGAGGCCAAGCGCCCGCGCGAGCGCCCGCGCAATCTGGCCGACCTCGAGGGAATGGGTGAGCCTCGTGCGGAAATGATCGCCCTCATGCGGCACGAAGACCTGGGTCTTGTGGGCGAGCCTTCGGAAAGCCGTCGAATGAATGATTCTGTCGCGGTCGCGCTGAAACTCCGTCCGCGAAGGAGAGACGGGCTCCGCAATGAGGCGGCCGCGACTCCGCGACCCATCCGCGGCGTAGGGCGCGCGCGCGGGCGGAAAAGCAAAAGCTTGCATGAAAGTCCAGTTCCCCGGCGCGACTTATTGCAGTTGCTGGGCTCGCGACATATGTTCCCTATTCCAAAGCGAAGCAAGCGCGCCGCTATAGCACGTTTATTGCTTGCGGTTTTGGCGAGGTTTTCCACCCGAGGTTTTCAAAATGACCGAAGTCGCACTCGAAGCCCCTGTCGAATTGACTGAAGCCGCCGCGCGGCGCGTGGCCGAGATCTTGAAGACCGAACCCGCCGGCTCGGTTTTGCGGGTTGGCGTCGATGGCGGCGGATGCTCGGGCTTCACCTATACTTATAATGTCACGACTGAACGGTCCGAGGATGATCTCGTCTTGGAGCGCGACGGCGCGACCGTGCTCGTCGATCAGATTTCGCTGGAGTATCTGCGCGGCTGTCGCATCGATTTTATCGATGACCTCATGGGCCGTATGTTCAAGATCAGCAACCCAGCGGCCACCGCCTCTTGCGGCTGCGGCTCCAGCTTCGCGGTTTAGGACCGAAATAGCATAGATTTCATGCCCTTGTAGGGCGAGGCGGGGCCATGGCGCGACGGCCTCTCGTCCAGAGGAGCGCTGTCCTTCGCCTCGAAGTGGCCGGCCTGCGTAGCGCTTTGGCCTAACGGCATATTTTGTCGCGGCTTGCGTCGCGTCGAGGACCACACTAGCCAGCTCGGGCTATTTCCTTGGCCGAGCGAGCGAGACCCCAAGAGGCTCGCACAATCGCCGCGAGCCGCCAGAGTCCGCCGACAGGCCCATGGCCTCACCCAATGCTCCAATCAACTATTTGATAGGCGGTTGTATGGCGCGCCCATGTCGCGCAAATCTGGTCGCGTCGGAAAACCGACCTTACCCGTGCATTTAAACGGCTTGCGCATCCGCCCAAGGAATGTTGACTGTCGTCAGGTCGTATCACGGCCGACCTGAAGCCTAGCCGGCAGAGGCCCATTATCCGCGCAACGTTGAAGGCCAGAGCAGCGAAAGCGAGAGCTGGTTTCGCGAAGAGGTCGCGTAAAGCTAGGGCATGGGATCATTTCATTCTGGCTAATGAGGTTTGGATGCTTTGGAAAGCTGTTTGCCTCGCCGGCGTCTGTCTGTCGGCTTTCGCCGCGTTCCTTGGCGGAGCGACCGATTTCATCGCCGATCGCGCCGCGCGGCAGGCTTTTGATGCGATCGCAGCCCATGCGCAAGCTCTAAAGGCGGACCGAATCGTCGCCGACCCTTCGCGCGGCGAAATCAGAGTCGCCGGCCTAAGCTGGGATGAAGCGGGCGTTTCCGTTCATATCGGCGCGCTCCGGCTTGCCGCCGAGCCCGTGGCTTTTTCCGTCTCTGCGGCGGCGCTTGCGCAAGCTGCTGCGGCGAGCGCCGAGGACGTGACGGTCAAGACGGCGCTTGCGACCGTGAAGATCAGCCGAATCGATCTTGCTGGAACGTTTTTGTCGGCGGTCGAGCTCGCGCAAATCCTCGATGCCAAAAGCGCAATGACTATTGGCGACAGGATCGCCAAGATTTCCGCGGCGGCGATTACGATCCCCGAATTGATCACCGAAACGAAACTTGGGTCCCTGGCCCAGAAGGTCGTTTATCGGAATATTTCGCTCACGGGAGTCGTCAAGGGCAAAGCCGCCGCCGCAAGCGCCGAGGGCGCGAGCTTTTCCGTGTCGGATCCCGAAGCCGGCGACACGGAGGGCGCTTACGGCCATTTGACCGCGAAAGCAGTCGATCTCGTCCTTGCCGCCCGGATCATGAGCGGAACGCAAGATGATCCCGCCGAGCCGAAGACGGCGCTCTATGACAGTTTCTCGGTCGAAGGATTTCATCTTTCAAATGCGACGGCGCATTTCGACCTCGGGGTCAAAGCCATGTCGGGACGCGGCGTAAAGGGGCGGCCTTTGCGCATGGCTTTGGCCGGGGCGCCGGAAGACGATCAGACCTCGCGCGAACGCAAGAAACGCATCGCGCTTCTCTACGCCGATGTCTTGGAGTCGATCGCGATCGACGGAATGGACGCAAGCGACGTCAGGCTTGTCGTGCATGGCGCCCAGGAGCCTGTAAGCCTTTCGATTGACCATGTGTCGATGACGCAATTCTCCGGGATGGAGATTGGTGGATTCGCCCTGCAAAATTTCGCGCTCGCGAGCGAGAGCGCGAAGATCGGGATCGAAGGCTTTTCGCTTCGCAAGCTCGATTTAGGAAGGTTGCGGGAGGCGCTCGCTAAGGCCTCGGCGAGCGATGAAGACGCTGCGCGGAGCGCGAATGTTGGCGCGGCGATGCCAGCCGTAGAGGAAATGGTTTTGACCAAGCTCGACGTTGATTTCGTCGAGACGAAAACAGGCCGCGAAGGCGCCCGCGGCGTCTTCAGCGCCGGTCGTTTGGAAATCCGGGAATCGAGCCAAAAGGACGGCGCGCCAATTCAGATGGACGCCAAGCTTGAGCATTTTACGCGCGCCCTCGACCAGGACGACGGCGGCGCGTTCAAGGATCTGAGCGATATGGGCTATTCGCAGCTCGATCTCTCGAGCCGGATCGCGATGACCTGGGACGAGGCGAAGCAGGAACTTGCGATAGGGACGATGTCGCTCGAAGGCGCCGATATGGGCGCGATTCAAATCTCGGGTCTTTTCAGCAATATCACAAAGGATATTCTATCGCCCAATCGGGAGGTCGCAACCGTCGCCGCCTTGGGAGCGCTCCTGAAAAAGATCGATGTGCGTATTGAAAACACTGGCTTTTTCGAGAGGGCGATCGCGGCGCAAGCGGAGCGCCAAAATAAGTCGGCTGGCGCGCTGCGCCAAACCTATGCAAGGGCGGCGATCGCTTTCCTGCCTGCTCTGCTCGACAACGGGCCAGAGGCGAAAGCCATCGGCTCGGCGGTCGCAAAATTCGTCGTCCAGCCCAGATCCCTCCATCTCGTCGTGGTCGCTCCGGACGGCCTTGGCTTGTCGGATTTGACATCGATACAGGCGCCGGGGGCGCTTCTGAAAAAGCTGGATATCAAGGCCGCGGCGAACGAATAGGTTGGCGGCTGCGCCCTTCTTCTCCGTTGGCGGGCGTTGGCCCTCGCGCGGATTGATCAATCCGGTCGAGACGAAACTCGGCAAGATTAATCATGCGAGGCATGCCCGAAAACAATAAAGCGGCTCGATATTTTCCGAGAGACGCTCTGGCGCAGAACTTCGCTCTGGTGTATGTGGCGCTTGCTTTTAATTCGGCGCGTGGAGACAAGACGTGGCTTTACCTAAAATAGAATTCCAGATTGGCGGCAAGGAAATCGAGGCGTTTACCCTTGATGATTTGAGCAATGGCAGCTACGAGGTCATGTTCATCGACAAGGCGACGCAGAAAAATCTCGCCAGCTATACGGTGCAGAACCAGAAGTTCAAAGAAAAGGGCGCGGTTTACGACATTTCAAAATTCTTCGATTTCGCCGTGTCCGAATTCAAGACTATCAACGGTTAGCGCCAATCACGATCCGGCGCAGCGAGCCGATCGCCGGGGCCAAGCGAAAGTGGCGGCTCGCGGCGCGCGGATTTGAACAGGCGGATCGACTTTTCTAGGATTTGCCTGAACGCGTGGTCGCGCCGCCTTCGGCGACAAGCATACGGCGGCAAGGATCCTGACTCGATACGAACTGCGCCAGTTTCGAGAGGCGAACGGACCTGCGCCGCGTCACGCGAGACTGCAGGGAGCGTTCCCAGGCAAAACCCGCCCGACGCGACGATGATCTCAAAGCCGCCGCCGAAGCGGCCTGGTCTCGCCCGTCAAGGCGCGCTGGAAGAGGCAGGCCGAAAGAATTTAATCTATTCGACTTCTTTATAGGGACCGGCCTCGCCCGGCTTCAGGCCGAGCTTCTCGAAGGTCTCTTTCGGCAGATCGATGACCATGGAGACAATATGGTCGTCGGTGAGGTTGAATGTCTTGATGACATTCAAGACCGCGTCATCCTCCTTGGGAACCCAAGACGCATAGAGCTCCACTTCCTGGTCGCCCTCCGCGGGGTTCCCCGAAGTCACCTGAATTAGCCATCCTTCGAACATTTTCAGTTTCCTATTTTCACGCCTTCGGAGGTCCAACTTGATCGATCTGGCGCAAGTCCTTGTCGATCAAATGACGTCATCCGACCGGACACTGCGCTAGAGTCTCGGTATTTTCCCCTGCGCGGTCTCAAGCCGGTTCGGCCGGCCTCCACGAGATTCTGCGCATTGACCCGAGAGCAAAAAGGGCGCCGCTTCGTTGCGCGGGATTGCGCAGGCGCGCGACTAGCCGACGCTGCGCCAACCAGCTTCGCCTTAGCCCCGGCCGTTGTCCAGCCAAAGGGAAGCCGCAGACTTGGCGCGAATGCCGCGTCCACGGCCGATCGGACCGCGATCACAGGCATGAGAAATCCCGACAGGAACATACTTCAATGGAAAACGACCAAGCGTCAGCGGCGCCACCAATAGCCTGTCTTGGCCGGGTAATGGTAGTATCTTAGCCAGTTCGCCTGGACATTGCGCGCCGCGCGCGGATGATCCGGTCCGTACATGACATAAGCATCGATCGGCAGACGCCTCTGCTCGTCTTCCAGAATCCGCGCGATCACGCCCTCAATGGCCGCGCCGAGCTCCAAGGCTCCCAGGACCAAGGTCGCATCCCAATCGAAAGCGGCGTTGGCCAGGGTCTTTCTGAGCGAAGGGGGAAGCGAGTCATAGCAGTCGAGCTGCTTTTTCAGATTCCGCATGGGGGCCTCGGCCAGGATCAAAATGACGGCCCGACCCAAAAAGTGCGATGGCCAGTTCCAAATCTAAACCCAAAGGCTCGAAAGAGAAAACTCTTTCCCTCAGCCTACGCCGCCGCTGCGCCTCTCGCCGAGTCATAGACCCACACGCAAATTTCAATAAAAATATTGAAGCCTGCGCACCGGCGCTCTGTGACGGCCTGATCCGGGGCCTATATGTCATTGCCATGAAACGCTCTGGCGATCATATGGTGCAAACGCTAGCTGCTCAGCTTATGGCATGTTTGCTGACGCTCACATCCGGCTATGGCGGCTGCATCAGCGTAGGCGCAGTCATCTCCGCCTCCGCAGCAGATGGGGCTGCGTCGTCCCCAAAGCCGATGCTTCGAGGCTGCCAATTGCGAAAGGGAGCCGCAGGCCCGTCATTTCAGACGCGCGGCGTCCCCGACCCTCGAAACCCCTGCGAAGAAACGCCAACCGTCAAGGTGGAGCAATTGCCGTCGCGCAGCGGGCTTTCGTCTGTCCTGCGGTACTCCTATCGCGGCATGGTCCCGGTCGTGTCTCCATTGGCGGGACCGGGAGGGCATCCAAAGATGCCGTCGGGACCACAATGGGGACCGAAGAGGCTTCCCCCGAAAGGCTACCCGCTTTCAGATCCTTATCAGCCGCCTTATGAGCCGTCGCTGAATCGCCAAGACCTCGTGGACCAAGTTTATTGGTCTACGCATGACACGAGAGGGAATATCATGCCTTGGCTTGGCCCTTTCGTCATTGGTCCCTATTTCGATGACGTGAACGCGGGCGAGGGAGATCCATGATCCTGCCGGCATGAACAGCGCGCGCATTGGCCGCGAATGCGCCATGCCTCGCCCTACTGACGAGCCGCCGTAAGCCGAGGGCTTCGCGGAGGGAACAGGCGGCGAGTTCCCGGCGTAGGAGCCAATGAGCCAATGGATCGAAATGATGGTCGGAGTGGCGGGATTCGAACCCACGACCCCTAGTCCCCCAGACTAGTGCGCTAACCGGGCTGCGCTACACTCCGACGCCGGCACTTATAGAGAAAGCCGTTCCGGCGCGCAACGCTCCGCGCGCCCACGACGCAGAACGGTCGCAGTTTAAAAAGCGCGAAGGTCAAACGCGGCGGGCGGCTCCGAGGATGCGCTCGCATTCCTCCAATTCGGCCACAGCCGCCCGCAGCCTCAAGGCGTCCTCGACCAACAAAGAGCTAGGCCAGATCGCCTCCCGTCCGGAGAGGCTCCCGCCTTCGCCTTCCGCGCCAGACAAACCGGAAGGCTCGGTTGGGAGTTCCGTTCGCCGCGACGCTGCAAATTCATCGGAGACGTGGCGGGCTTCGTCTTTTGTCCAGGCCGCCTCGCCTTGCGCAAAAGGCAGGTCTCCTCCCGCATCGGGGCGAGAATCCGAACCTTCATTGTGCGCCGCATAGCTCGTGGCGGCGATGGCGCGGACCCCCTGCTCCTTCAGAAGTCGCTGCACGCCCTTGATCGTATAGCCTTCGCCGTAAAGGAGGCGCTTGATCGCACGCAGAACTTCGATGTCATGCGGGCGATAGAAGCGTCGGCCGCCGGCGCGCTTCAGCGGTTTGATCTGGGAAAACCGCGTCTCCCAAAATCGAAGAACATGCTGCGGAAGATCGAGATCTTCGGCGACCTCGCTGATCGTCCGAAATGCGTCGGCGTTTTTCTCCATCTCGCCTACGGCTCCCGATTGTTCCTCTTGACCTCGTGCGCCAGCGCCGAGCTGATCCCTCGCAAGCGATCCGCCCCTACTCCCGAGCCGACGCCCTAGTCACTTTCATCCTCGGCAGCATGTCCATTGATCCGCGACTTCAGCACGCTCGACGGCTTGAACACCATGACGCGGCGCTGCGTGATCGGCACTTCGATCCCGGTCTTTGGATTGCGTCCGATACGCTCCGATTTCGCGCGCACGACGAATGACCCAAAGGACGATAATTTGACTGTCTCGCCACTGGTCAAAGTCTCGGCCAGCTCATTAAGAACCATTTGCACCAGGACCGCCGATTCCTTGCGAGAGAGTCCCACGCAACGGTAGACCGCTTCCGCCAAATCGACTCGGGTGATCGTGCGAGAGTCCAACTGCGCCAAGGAATCGGCGATCGGCTCGGCGCAGGGCGCGCCAGTCTCCCCAGCAGCGGACGTGGCTGCGAACTTTATCATTGTTCGATCTCAATAATCGGTCCGTTCATTCCTAATGGAACGAACTAAGCGCAGCGCAGGAAAGCCGACCGACCAACCCAATTGGATGGCTCCCATCCAGAGGACGGGACACAGCCGACTCTTGTTGATAGTGCAAAATCCATTTGCATTTAAGACATATCGGAGCCGTCGGCCAGAATAGGTCGGTTCGCGCGCAATATCTCTTGGATCGTTCTTGCGTCCTGTGCGCGAACCATCCAAGTCTGAAACAAATTTCACATCAAATCAAGGCGCTTGGACGCTCACCAACGAATGAGCGCGGACGCCCAGGTGAAACCGCCGCCCATCGCTTCGATCATCACGAGATCGCCCTGCTTGATCCGCCCGTCGTCGCGCGCGACCGCCAAGGCGAGTGGGATCGAAGCCGCGGATGTGTTGCCATGCAGATCGACAGTGATGACGACCTTGCCCGGCGCGATGCCAAGCTTTTCGGCGGATGCGTCGATGATGCGCCGGTTCGCCTGATGGGGCACGAACCAATCAAGATCCGCTGCGGTCGTCCCAGTCGCGCGGAAGGCTTCGGTGACGACGTCTGCGACCATTCCAACTGCATGGCGAAAGACTTCCCGGCCGGCCATGCGCAAATGTCCGACCGTCCTCGTCGTGGACGGCCCTCCGTCGACATAGAGTTTGTCGCGATGCCGTCCGTCGGAGCGAAGATGCGAGGTCAAGACGCCGCGATCGCGCGCGGTTCCCTCTCCATGCTGCGCTTCGAGCACGACGGCGCCAGCCCCATCGCCGAAGAGAACGCATGTCGTGCGGTCGGTCCAATCGACGAGACGCGAGAAGGTCTCCGCGCCGATGACCAAGGCCCGCTTGTGCGATCCGGACAGCAAGAACTTGTCCGCCGTCGCCAGGGCGTAGACGAAACCTGAGCAGACAGCCTGAAGGTCGAAGGCCGCGCCATGGGTCATTCCGAGCGCCGCCTGAACCTGGGTCGCGACGGATGGAAAAGTATAATCAGGCGTCGACGTCGCGACGATCACGAGATCGAGGTCGGCCGCAGTCAAGCCGGCGTCGGCGAGAGCCGCTCTCGCGGCGTAAAGGCCAAGCTGCGAAGTCGGTTCGTCCTCGGCGGCGACATGACGCTGCCTAATGCCGGTCCGTTGGACGATCCATTCGTCAGTCGTCTCCAGAACCTTTTCGAGGTCGAAGTTGCTGACGATGCGCTTGGGAAGATAAGAGCCGAGCCCCAAGACGACGGAGCGAAGCTTGCCTGGCGCTGCATCTGTCACGATGAATGATCCATGGAAAATCGAAGCCCCTTACGAACTCGACCGCGCCGCTTCCGTCTCGCCGGCCGCCGGGGCCTTCGACGGCTGGGATTGTCCTTCGTGCGAGAGCGCGAGCGTGGCGCGTATCCGGCCCAAAAGTTCGTGGCGAGCGATCGTATAGCCGATTTCGATCGCGACCGCGGTTCCGAGAATGTCTGAGCCGCCATGGCTCTTGATCACCACGCCTTCGAGACCCAGAAGCACGCCGCCGTTGACGTTGCGCGGATCCATCTTCGCCTTCAGCGCCGCGAAGGCGCGTCGCGCGAAGAGATAGCCGATCTTGGACATCAGGTCGCGGCCGAGTTCTTCACGGAGATATTGCGCCATCTGATTGGCCGTGCCTTCCGCCGTCTTCAAGGCGATATTGCCGGCAAAGCCCTCGGTGACGACGACGTCCACGGTTCCCTTGCCGATGTCGCCGCCCTCGACGAAGCCGAAATAGTCGAGGTTGGGCAAAGCAGCCTGACGCAAGAGGCGCGACGCCGTCTTGACCTCTTCGATTCCTTTGATTTCCTCGACGCCTATATTCAGCAAGCCGACGGACGGACGTTCGACGCCGAGGACAATTCGCGCCATGGCGCAGCCCATGATCGCGAGATCGACGAGATGCTGGGCGTCGGCGCCGATGGACGCGCCGACATCGAGGACGATCGTGCGGCCCCGGATGGTCGGCCATATGGCCGCGATCGCCGGCCGGTCAATATTGGGCATTGTGCGCAGGCAAGTCTTCGCCATGGCCATCAATGCCCCGGTGTTGCCGGCCGAAACCGCGACATCGGCTTGATTTTTTTTCACCGCCTCGATCGCCAGCCACATTGACGACGCCCGACGCCCGGCGCGCAAGGCCTGGCTCGGTTTGTCGTCCATCCGGACCGCGACGGTCGTATGGCGCACGGCCGACACGGCCGCGAGTGGCGGACAAGCGTCGAGATGCGGCCGGATCAGCGCTTCGTCGCCGAAAAAGATGAATTCCATGTCCGGGCGTCGCTCGAGCGCGCGGGCGGCGCCCGGAACGATCATGTCGGGTCCGTGGTCTCCGCCCATGGCGTCAAGCGCAATTCGAACTGGCTTTATCATAAAATCCGGAACTCCGGCTCGCCGCGAGCTGCGCGATTGGCGGCAAGCGAAACCATCAGGAACGACAAAAATGGACGACTCGCCCAATTTGGGCGGAGGAAGAATGTCGGGCGAGCCATTAGGCTGCGCCCTAAGCCTGGGTTCGGAGACTTGAGGGAAGCGTCGCGCGGATTTGGCGCGGATCTTCGCCTCGCGGCGGCGGTTGGGTCATTTTCTGTTCTGCCGTCCGCAACGCTCGAATGTAGGGCGGAGATTACTGGCGGTAATAGAGCTCGAAGCATACGCATCTCGATTATGGCCAACGGCGCCTGCGACTATACTCGACCTTCGCTCGCTTTGGCGCACGCCCTGGCCCAACGCGGCCACAATGTTCGGGCTCGCTGCCCCGCCTAGGTTGACCCGACGCGCCGCCGGATGCGGAATGGATGTCCGACTCCCTGTCGCAACCCGAGGCGAAGTTGTAGGACCGAAACGGAAAAAACTGCTCGCCAATGGTCGTCGGCCGATCTTTGCATTTCGGAACGCGGTCGGTCTGCCCAAGCGTTATTCCCTCAATATGGAGCCGGCGACTCCATGCCATGGCGGCAAGAACCGAACGCGTCGTTGGAGCGACGTTTAGCAATTTTATCGTTTCGACAATGGGTAAACACTGGGAAATCCCCTTTGTTCAAGCTCTTTTTTCAACCCTTGCCGCCGAACGGTGCGTTTCCGAGCATTTTTTTCCTTATTCGCCGCAAGCTTGGCGCGGCTCCATCAATCGCGTTACCCACCAATGGACGTTCCCGCCGGGGGACAAAGGAAGAGCTCGCCGTAGATTTAGGTCGCGGCCGGAATGACGGTGAACGCCCCCAATTTGCGCCGCTCTAAGAGCCCTCCTTAAGCTTTTTCAAGACCGCGAAAGGCGAGACCTTTTCGAGCGGATTGTTGGAAAAACCGGTCTCGTCGAAGCTCGCGCCAGGCTTCCTCGGATAAGGGTCAAGGCTCAAGACAAGAAACTCCTCGACCAGGGCGCCGAGATCTATCCGTCCGTCAATGATGGGATCGGGCGGGTCGCGCTTCACGCCGAAAGAGTCCGCCCACCCATCGCCGGCGTCGATTTCCGTTCCGACCACGCCCGACAGTTTCGCCGCTTCTACGGCCGACGCAAAATCGACGTCGATATCGGCGCGGATCTTCGTCTCGAAAGGATCGAGGCTGACGACGCAGGTCTGCACAACCTGCGCGCGCAAAACTCCGGAGACGTTGAATCTCATCCCGGCCTGCCTCGTCACGTCGAGATCGGCCTCGAGCTTGGCGACGGCGACCAAGCCGTCGCTTCGCGCGATCGCAGCGCACTCGGCCTCGTCGGCGCGAAGCGAAACTTCAATCCCGGTCTCCGGGACGTCTTCGACCTTGAGGAGCCGAGAGAAATTCGCCGTTTGGCGCCTCGGCTCCGCGTTGCCGGCGTCTCCCTTGCGGGATCTTGGACTGGGATCGCTCCTGGATTTCATCGCAACCGCCTCCTTATGCCCGCAGCGGAAAATGCCGACGCGCTTCGACCCGTTCTTCCTTCGCGAAGTTCCGCCTCTTTGCAAAATGATAGCGAAATTTCCGCAATTTCGCTCGATCTGACTTACGGTCGATCCAATTCGAGAGGCTCACTTCGCCGTGGGATAATGCGCATCTGCCGTCAACAGTTGGTTGGCCCGCAGCGAATTCAAAGAATGGCCGAAGGCTCAGGAAACGGGACCGGGCCCATGGTGAACGCCTCGATCGGCGCCTTGGCCAACGCGCGGTCCGCCGCCCCGACATAGCGCGCAAGGCGGTCCGGATTCGCGCGATCGGCATAGACGTTTCGCGCAAGCGCCGCGGCGAGCGCGGTCTCGCCCTTGCTCAGGGCGAGGTCATAGGCTGCGCCGCGTCCGACGAAGGCCTCGGCAAAACTTTTCATGCGTTTTGGCACTGCGATGTCGCCGACGCCCATTTCCCGCAAAGCCATCTCGAAATGGCGGAACAAGGCGTCCACCAGGTCCTGCGCCATTTCAGGCGCTGGCGGCGCCATCGCATTGAGCCGCCGTAAAACGAGAGCCGCATGCAGCGTAACGGCCTCAAACCGGCCCTCGAACGTGTCTTCGATCGCATATTCCGTGAACAGGATGCGATTACGGGCCGCCGCCACGATCTGGCCGTGAAGGCGCTCGATCAATCTTCGATTGGCGGCGCGGCGGAAGAACGGGAAAATCATGCTGCGCAACTTCAATTTATAAATCTGACGATCTACGAGCGACTTTTCAAGCCAAACTGGCGCCTAAGCGCCGCCCTGCTCGGAAGCTCGCTCCTTCGCTAGCTTGCATTTCACGTGGCTCGGAGTTAGGCATCGCGCGGCTTCGGCGCAACCGCAATTCGCGCAGGTCGGGCCAAATCTTTGGGCGGAGGCGCGGGCGCCTGCCAGGTTTGGACCTCCCGCTCGAATACCAAAAGTTAGGATCGCGCCATTAGTATGCCACGAGAAGTCGCAGGCTTTCGGATCGGATCATGCGACAAGGCAAAGAGACAGGAGCGCAATCGTCTCGATTGAAAGCGATCGCGCGTCACGCCGGAGGCTTGAAGAATGTGGTTCGATAGAGCGCCCGCAGCTCGCGATATGAAGACCTGCGCGTCGGGTTGGGGATCAGTCCGCTTGAGATTCGCTTTGGCGGCGGCGCTCGCTTTGGGGCTTGGCGGCTGCCTCGGTTATAATGGCCAAGTCGTCCATGGCTATCAGCTCGACGCGAAGACGATCGATCAAGTCAAGCCTGGCGCTTCGGCGGAGCAGATCCTGGTTCTCCTCGGCACGCCCACGACGACGTCCACCGTCGGCGGCGACGCCTGGTATTATATTACCCAGGTCACCGATCGCAGCCTTCAATTCATGCAGCCGAAGGTCATCGACCAGCGCGTCTTCGCGGTCTATTTCACCAAGGCGAAAAAGGTCGACCGGGTCGCCAATTACGGCATGGAAGACGGCAAGCTTTTCGATTTCGTGTCCCGCACGACGCCGACGGCCGGAGCCGAATCGACCTTCCTGAAAGGCATGTTCCTCAACCTGCTGAAATTCAGCTAAAAGCCAAGTCCGGCCAAATTGCGCAGGAGACGGACCTGGAGCGTGATCTATCATGCTCCAGGCCCGCCGCGAAGTCTTTCGACCCTTCGTGGATCACGTCCCACTCAATGCGCGAGGATCGCGAGCAGCAAGAGCGCGACGATGTTGGTGATCTTGATTGCCGGGTTCACGGCGGGTCCGGCCGTATCCTTATAAGGATCGCCGACGGTGTCGCCGGTGACGGAAGCCTTGTGCGCGTCGCCGCCTTTGAAATGCTGGACGCCGTCCTTGTCGATAAAACCGTCCTCGAAGCTCTTCTTGGCGTTGTCCCAAGCGCCGCCGCCCGACGTCATGGCGACAGCCACGAAAAGCCCGTTGACGATGACGCCGAGCAGCGAAGCGCCGAGCGCCGCAAAGGCCGACGCCTTCGAGCCGGAGATCAGAAGGACGCCAAAATAGACGACGAGCGGGGCGAGCACTGGCAGCAAGGAGGGCACGATCATTTCCCTGATCGCAGCCTTGGTCAGCATGTCGACTGCGCGGCCGTAATCGGGCCGCTCGGTCCCTTGCATGATTCCAGGCTTTTCGCGGAACTGCCGCCGCACTTCCTCGACGACGGACCCCGCAGCCCGGCCCACCGCCGTCATCGCGATGCCCCCAAAAAGGTATGGGATCATGCCGCCGAAGATCAGGCCGGCCACGACATAAGGATTGGATATGTCGAAAGAGACCGCGCCAATTCCCTTGAAATAAGGAAATTGCACCGGGTTCGCGATGAAATATTCGAGATCGTGGCTATAGGCGTTGAAAAGCACAAGCGCGCCGAGCCCCGCCGAACCGATCGCATAGCCCTTGGTCACGGCCTTCGTCGTATTGCCGACCGCGTCAAGCGCGTCGGTCACGCGCCGGACCTCTTTGGGCAGACCCGCCATCTCCGCGATGCCGCCGGCGTTGTCGGTCACCGGGCCGAAAGCGTCGAGCGCGACGATCATGCCAGCGAGGCCCAGCATGGTGGTGACGGCGATCGCCGTGCCGAAAAGCCCGGCAAGCTGGCTTGTCGCAATGATGCCGCCGATGATGACAAGCGCCGGCAACGCCGTTGATTCGAGCGAAATGGCGAGGCCTTGGATGACATTGGTGCCGTGTCCAGTCACCGAGGCCTGTGCGATCGAAAGGACGGGTCGCTTTCCGGTACCGGTGTAATATTCGGTGATGACCACGATGAGGCCGGTCACGAGAAGCCCGATGAGCCCGCTGACGAAAAGATGCGAGCCCTTGATTACGACGCCGTTGGCGGAGCCGATGTCGCCCCAGCCGACGGTGAGCTGGGTTGCGATCGCGAGGCCGATGATGGACAAGAGGCCGGCCGCGATCAAGCCTTTGTACAATGCGCCCATGATCGATTGATTCGCGCCGAGCTTGACGAAATAGGTGCCGGCGATCGAGGTGACGATGCAGGTCGCGCAGATCGCCAGCGGATAGAGCATGGCGGAGGCCAGAACTGCCTGGCCGGTGAAGAAGATCGAGGCGAGGACCATGGTGGCGACGACGGTCACCGCATAGGTTTCGAAGAGATCGGCCGCCATGCCGGCGCAATCGCCGACATTGTCGCCGACATTGTCAGCGATCGTCGCGGGATTGCGCGGGTCGTCTTCCGGAATCCCCGCCTCGACCTTGCCGACGAGATCGGCGCCGACATCAGCTCCTTTGGTGAAAATGCCGCCGCCGAGACGGGCGAAGATCGAGATCAAGGAGGCGCCGAAACCGAGAGCGATCAGCGCGTCGATCGTCTCACGGCTGTTTTCAGCATGCCCGAGCGGCCCGGTGAGAATGTAAAAATAGACAGCGACGCCGAGCAGCGCGAGGCCCGCCACGAGCAGCCCCGTGACCGCGCCCGCCTTGAAGGAAATATCAAGTCCGGCGGCGAGTGATCGCGAGGCCGCTTGCGCGGTTCGCACATTGGCGCGCACCGACACATTCATGCCGATGAAGCCCGCGGCGCCTGAGAGAACGGCGCCGATCAGGAACCCGGCCGCGATCGTCCAAGAGAGAAACAGGCCGAATGCGACGAAGATCGCGACGCCGACGCCAGCGATGGTCAAATATTGACGCTTCAAATAGGCTTGCGCGCCCTCAGCGATTGCGCCGGCGATTTCCTGCATCCGGGCCGAGCCGGGGTCGGCAGCCAGCAGTTTCGCCGACGTCACGACGCCATAGACGATTGATAAAAGTCCAGCGAGAATTATGAGCCAGATCGAAAGCATCGGTTCCTACCCTGCAGTGTTGTTCTTGGCTTTCCAGCCCTTCAATGATCTTCGGGATCATGAAAGCGCCGCAACCTTTTGTCTTGCGGTATTTTCCATCGTCGGCTGGCAAGGAGGCGCTTCGAAGCCCGTCCGCTCGCGCCCGATCGGTGAGCTTTGCAGAAAGCGCCCACATAGGCAATCGCAAGCGGCGTGGGATGGTCGAGCTGTTAGAAATGCTGATATGACGCCTTGGCGAAGACCAAGGCTTGTCCTTCTGCATCCTTGAACAAAGGCGGGGCTGCGCCCTGCAGGGCTGTGCCGATCGCGCTGACCGTGAGCCCTGCAGAGGCGGCGGCGGCTTCGAATCCCAAGCTTCGGTCGGGTGGAACAGCGCAAAGAATCTCATAGTCGTCGCCGCCTGTAAGGATCGTCTCTATCAGCGTCGGCTCCGCCTCGAGGGCCTCCCGCGCAGCCTCAGATAGTGGAGCCGCGGCGGCGGCAATCTCGGCTGTCATTCCAGCAAGACGCAACATTTTGACGAGATCGCCCGCGAGCCCATCCGATATGTCCATGGCCGCATGCGCATAAGCGCGAAGCGCTTCGCGCAAAGCGAGGCGGGGCTGCGGCAAAAGGTAGCGGTCGGCGAGATAGGCTGCGGCTTTGGGGCTCAAGGCGCTCGTCCAATGGCGGTCGTCCGCCGCGGCGAGACGCAGCCTCAGGCCGAGCGCCGCATCGCCGATCGTCCCCGTCGCATAGATCAGATCGCCCGCCGCCGCTCCGGCGCGCTGAACCATTCGCCCGCTGGGGACGGCGCCGATGGCGGTCACAGATATAGCGAGCGGGCCCGGCGTCTTCACGGTGTCCCCGCCCAAAAGCGGACAGGCGTAGGCTGCCGCATCCTCGCCTAGTCCTCGCGCGAAATCCGCGAGCCAATCCGCCGTCCAATCCTCCGGCAACGCGAGGCCAAGAAGAAAGCCGCGCGGCTCAGCCGCCTTGGCGGCGAGATCGGACAGGTTCACCCGCAAGCTTTTACGCGCAATGCAATCGGGCGGGTCATTCGGAAAGAAATGCACGCCGCCAATGAGGACATCCTTGGTCAGGACGATGTCGCAGCCCGGCGGCGGCGCGAGGATCGCCGCGTCGTCGCGCAGCCCAAAGGCGCCAGGCCCGGCGAGCGGCGCGAAAAAATGGGCGATCAGTTCATCTTCTGACGGGCGCGTCAAAGACGTCTCGCTTAACGGTTGTATCCCAGATCGAATGTTAGCGATGGGTGCGGTCTTCGCTCAAGCCGCAGGAATGTCGCCAGTGCGTCGCAGCAGCCGTTTAAAAATGGGCGGCATCTATCCCCACGCCTCGGCTTCGGCGCGGCTTCTGAAGCGCGGCTTGCCGTACTGGCGATGAAGCTGCGCAGCGGCAGGCCGCCACTTAATCGAGAAGCGTCCGGCGGACGCTTCTCGTCATCAACGCCCACATGTCGCTGCGGTAGGCCGCGAGCGCCAAATCATCAGGGTTGTTGTACGCATCCAATCGACGGATCGTTGCCGCCGTGCCCCGAGCAGAGCTGATCGCCGGATCCCTGCCCGCATTGACAGCTTCCGTCGTTGCAATGGGCGCAAATCTGTGGCGGAGGCGCCGCATGCACCGCGGACGACCAGTAAATACCTTGATCGTCGTGAACGCCCTTCCAAGCGGCGAAAAGCCGGCCTTCAAACACCGCAAGGGAGGGGCCTTGCGACGTGCCGACGCCGTTGATTCTTTCTTGGCCCGCCCAGCTGTTTCCATTGAAGCTGGACCAGTAGATCCCCTGATCGTCGTGAACGCCCTTCCACGCGGCGAAAAGGCGGCCTTCAAACGCGGCAAGCGACGGGCCAAACGAGGTTCCGACGCCGCCTATTTTCTGTTGCGGCGCCCAGCTGTTTCCATTGAAGCTGGACCAGTAGATTCCTTGGTCGTCGTGAACGCCCTTCCAAGCGGCGAAGAGCCGATTTTCAAACACGGTCAATTGCGGACCGTTGGAAGAGCCGACGCCACCAATTTTCTGCTGGGGCGACCAAGCGTGACCGTCGAAGCTCGACCAATAAATTCCCTGATCGTCATTGACCCCCTTCCACGCGGCGAAAAGCCGGCCTTCAAACACTGCAAGGGAGGGGCCTTGCGACGAGCCGACGCCGTTGATCCGCTGCTGCGGGGCCCAAGCCTGTCCGTCGAAGCTCGACCAGTAGATCCCCTGATCGTCATGCACACCCTTCCACGCGGCGAAAAGGCGGCCTTCAAACACGGCAAGCGACGGGCCAAACGAGGTTCCGACGCCGTTTATTTTCTGTTGCGGCGCCCAGGCGCTTCCGTTGAAACTGGACCAGTAAATGCCCTGATCGTCGTGAACGCCCTTCCAGGCGGCGAAGAGGCGGTTTTCAAACACAGTCACCGAAGGTCCGTTGGAAGAGCCGACTCCGTTGATATGCTGTTGCGGGGCCCATGCAAGATTTTGAGCGCGGGCGTCCCCCATGAACGAGAAAACCAGCACCGCCAGCGCGAAAAAAGCGGTCCGCGCGAGACGTCGTTCATGCACGGACCAGGAAGACAGAAAGCGTCTTGTCGCTATTGCTATCATGATGAACCCCTAAAAATTGCGATTTTGAAAACGAGGGCTCCTAAGCCCTTTGTGATAATAGGGCGCCGTCAACGTTCGGACGAGTAAGCTCTGCAAAAGCGTTTAAACGATGAAGCGACGGCGTATAGAACAACGGGTAGTCAAGCTGACTGCCTTGAGCGGACTGTCTGCTACGAGTCGATATTGTAAAAAAGTCGGAAAATGAGCGGGGACGAAAATCCTGACTTTGCGCGCGAAGGCCGTTTGCCGCATGATCGCTGTGTCCAATCTATATGAAGGCCGCACGTTGTAAAACGCGTCTCTCTGCTGAATCCCCAGCGCATTTTTCTTGGAGCCGGCCTCGGGCCTCTGGCGTTGTGATCAACGACGAAATTTGAGTCTTGCAAAAGTATCGGTCGCAAGCGCAAATTCGATCAGGCCCTGCCCACTCACCCACGCGGCTCGAATTCATCGGCGCGCAGGCGTCGCGCGAGGCCGTCCAGCACGGCATTGATCATTCCGGCCTCTTCGCGGCCGAAAAACGCGCCTGCGACATCGACATATTCCTTGATCGCGACGCGCGCTGGAATATCGGCGCGCTTTTTCAATTCATAGGCGCCCGCGCGCAGAATGGCGCGCATCACCGCATCGACTCGCGCCAAAGGCCAGCCTTCAGCCAATGTCTTGTCGATGAGCCTGTCGATCGGCCCTTGGTCGGCGAGCACGCCGGTAAGAATGTCGCGGAAAAAAGCGACTTCCGCCGCCTTATATTGTTCGCCTTCGATCTCGCAGCCGATCCAGAAGGATTCGAATTCGGCGAATATCTCATTCAAGCCTTTTTCCGTCACCTCCATTTGATAGAGCGCCTGAACGGCGGCGAGGCGAGCGGCGGAGCGTCCATCGGCATTGGCCATCAGTGCGCCCCGATCTCGAGCTTCAGGCGATAGAGAGAGAGCGCGGCGCGCGCGGCGTCGCCGCCTTTGTCGCCCTGATTAGGACTGGCGCGTTCCAGCGCCTGCGCCTCGTTCTCGACAGTGAGAATTCCATTTCCCAGCGCGAGCTTGCGGGCGACGGCGAGCTCCATCAGGGCGCGCGCGCTCTCACTGGCGACAATCTCGAAATGATAAGTTTCACCGCGAATTACGCAGCCGAGCGCGATCGCCCCGGCAAAGGGTTGATTTCGCTCCTGCGCATGATCAAGCGCGATCGCCAAGGCGATCGGAGCTTCAAGCGCCCCCGGCACGTTCACGAGATCATAAGCGGCGTCGGCCTTGGTCAGGGCTTGTTGCGCGCCTTCGAGGAGCATGGCGCCGATAGTGTCATAGAAACGCGCCTCGACAATGAGGAAACGCGCGCCCTTGACGCTTGCTTCGGCGGAGGCGAGGGATCGGCGCGGCTGGGCCATGTCTATATATTCACTCCGGCAGCGTGGGGTGTGAGCAAGGCTTCGCCAGGCCAACCGGCTTCGAGTAACAAGCGAAGTGAGCCGCCGCAAGCTGAAAGCGCCCGGTCGCGCCGCGCAGATGACGCAGGCAAATTTGAAATGATGAAATAGCGCTGATCGAGGGCGCTTACGCCACGATCTTCTGTCGCGAGCTGGACCGGCGTCCATATTCCAAATGTCATACCTTTACTATATTTTATTCCACTGCTTTCGATTAAGGCTTCATCTGGATAAGCGCTCAAGTCCCGGGCCGGCCGTTCGGAGACATCATCATGCCGGCATATTTGATTTCCGATCTGTCCGTTCGCGACGCGGAGGCCTACCAGCGCTATCGAACGGGAGCCGCCGCTTCGATAGCGCTCTATGGTGTTCGATATCTGGCGCGCGGCGGCGCGATCGAGTCGCTGGAAGGAAGCTGGGGAGCGCAAACGATTGTCATCGTCGAATTCCCGAATATCGAGCAAGCGCGCGCTTGGTATCGCTCACCCGAGTATGCGTTAGCGCTCGAGGCGCGGGACCAAGCTCTCGCTCGCAACCTTATCCTCGTCGAGGGCGTCAGCGATACGGCTTGAGAACGGCCATTTTCACGTCGGGCCGTGAGCGCGCGCGAGCGGCAGCGATCATGCCGAGCGACGCGGAACCGAGTTTCAATTTCAAATTAGCAGGAGGATCGAATGCCGGAGGACCTTGCGCTCCAAACTGACTCCGAGCCCGATCATCGCGGCTTGGCGGCGCGCGAACCTGCCCTTGCCAAGGCTATCGCGCCTATAGCTCCACGCGCCCCCTCGCCTGTGATTGAGAGCGCGGAGAAGCATGAGATCGATCCGCTGGATGCAGCTGCAAGCCTCGTCGACCACGCCTTTCACGGAATGCTCGCCAAAGTGACGAACGGCCTCTCGCCTATGGCGCTTGGCAAGGCTTTCGCCGATTGGGCGGTGCATCTCGCCCTCTCGCCGGGAAAGCAGATGCAGCTTATTGGCAAGGCGGCGCGCAAGTCAGCTCGCTTCGGCGCGATCGCGGCGACCTCATTCCCAAGCCGCCGGTCGTCGCTTGGCATCGCCCCCCTGCCCCAGGACCGGCGCTTTGTCGCCGAGGACTGGAGCATTTGGCCCTATTATTTGCTGTCGCAAGGATTCCTGCTTCAGCAGCAATGGTGGCACAATGCGACGACCGGGATTGGCGGCGTCACCAAGCAGCATGAAGACGTCGTCGCCTTCACCATGCGCCAGCTGCTCGACATGCAGTCACCCTCCAATTTCATCTTAACCAATCCTGTCGTTTTGCGCCGCACTTTTGAAACCGCCGGCGCAAATCTGATGAATGGCTTCGCCAATCTGATTGACGACTGGATCAGGCTTCAAGGCAACGCCAAGCCGGCTGGCCCGGAGGCTTTCAAGCCTGGACGCGCCGTCGCGGCGACGCCAGGCAAAGTGATCTACCGCAACCGTTTGATCGAATTGATCCAATATGCCCCGCAAACGGACAGCGTCAGGACCGAGCCGATACTTTTCGTGCCGGCCTGGATCATGAAATATTACATTCTCGATCTTTCGCAGCAGAATTCCCTTGTGCGTTACCTCGTCGGGCAGGGCTTTACGGTGTTCATGATCTCCTGGCGCAATCCGGACGAATCCGATCGCGATCTTTCGATGGAGGATTATCGTAAGCTCGGCGTCATGGCGGCGATTGATCAGATCAGCGCCATTCTCCCCGGACGTAAGATCCATGCGGTGGGCTATTGCCTCGGCGGCACGCTTCTCTCTATCGCGGCGGCGACCATGGCGCGTGATGGCGATGAAAGGCTGAAAAGCATATCGCTCTTCGCGGCTCAGCTCGACTTCACCGAGGCCGGCGAGATCACGCTGTTCATCAATGAAAGCCAAGTCAACTTTCTTGAGGAGCTCATGCGCAGCGAAGGGTTTCTTCAAGGCGGCCAAATGGCCGGAGCCTTCCATCTTTTGCGCTCGAATGACCTGATCTGGTCAAAGGCCGTCCATGAATATTTGATGGGCGAACGTGAGCCAATGATCGACTTGATGGCGTGGAACGCCGATGAGACCCGTCTGCCCTATCGCATGCATTCGGAGTATCTGCGCCGCTTGTTTCTTGACAATGATCTTGCGGAGGGCCGTTTCGAGACGGAGGGACGCCCTATCGCGCTGAACGACATCCGCGCGCCGATCTTCGCCGTAGGGACGGAGGGCGATCATGTGGCGCCCTGGCATTCGGCTTTCAAGATTCACCTTCTAACGGACACAGATGTCACATTCTTGCTGACCTCCGGCGGGCATAATGCCGGGGTCGTCTCGGAGCCGGGCCACAAGAGGCGACATTTCAGGGTTCATCGCAAAACGGAGCATGACCATTATCTCGACCCGGATCGGTGGCTTCAACAGGCTGAATATCATGACGGCTCCTGGTGGCCCGAATGGGCCAAATGGCTCGCCGCCGCGTCGACGGGAGAGCAAAACCCGCCGCGGTTTTCCGACGAGACATCTCTCGGCGATGCGCCCGGAACATACGTGCTTCAGCCTTGATCCGCGCCAGCGCGTTTTCCAGCGTCGCCTGAAAACGCGCTAATGATCCCCAAGCGCCTTCCGAATGCCTTCGAGCAGACCATCGCCGAGATGCGGCTTACGCAAAACCAGCACAACTCCGGCGTGGGCCGCCTTTTGCTCGATCGCGGGATCTGGGTCCCCTGTGATGAGAATGGCGGGGAGCGAGGAACGCCGATCGCGCAGCCGCGCCAGAAGCGTCAATCCGTTCATTTCGGGCATGTGATAGTCAATGACGAAACAGCCTTTCTCCGGAAGAGCGGGCAGCAAAAGAAGCGCCGCGCCGCTTTCAAACGCGTCGACTTCGAACCCTTCCGCCTCCAGCAGGAAGCGGAGCGATCCCAAGACAGGGAGGTCGTCGTCGACAAGGATGACTTTCGCTGTCTCGGATTGCGAGGGCGAAAAAACTGTAGCCTGCATCAACACGCCTGCTCTTGCATCTTGGCTCAGAATGACGCCGTTTAATTTTGGACTATGTCCGACGCGAAGCAGCGCCGCGCTGATATAGGTCAGCTCTCTTTGCATTATTGGGCGAGGATTTTAGCCCGCCTGCCGAGACCGTGGATTGGTCATGGGACCTCATGTCGTTCAGGACCAAAGCGACATATTCGCCTTCCTGGGCGACCCGGCGACGCACAAGCTCGCGGAGCCGGTGACCCGCATCGATACGCATGGGGCCGCTGTGTTCCTGGCCGGCTCGGACGTCTACAAGGTCAAGCGGGCGGTCCAATTTCCTTTCATGGATTTCTCGACGCTCGAAAAGCGCCGTCTCGCCTGCGAAAGCGAGCTTGCCGTCAATAAGGCCAATGCGCCGGATCTCTATCTCGGCGTCGTTCCGATTTCGAGAGACGCCGCCGGCCTGAAATTTGGCAATGGCGGCACAATCGTGGAATGGGCGGTTCATCTGCGCCGCTTCGATGAAAATCGCACCCTCGATCGCCTCGCCGAACGCGGCGAGCTCGATCTCGAAATCATCGCCAAGCTTGCAGACGTCGTCGTCGCCTCGCACCGGCGCGCCCCTGTGGTCGTCGGCAAGCGATCGACCCTGTCGATCGAGCGCCAGATCGAAGAAACCTTGGACTCGCTTGCCGCTTCGCCCGATGTCTTCGCGGCGCTGGCTGTTTCGGAGCTTCGGCGGCGTATGACCGCCGCGTTCGAGCGCGCCGCGCCACTCCTGTCAGCGCGTGAAGCGCAAGGACAGGCGCGCCGATGCCATGGTGATCTTCACCTGCGCAACATCGTGATGATCAAAGGGACGCCGGTCCTATTCGACGCCATCGAATTCGACGAATCGCTCGCGATCTGCGACATTCTCTACGATCTCGCGTTTCTCCTGATGGATCTTTGGACGCGCGGCCTGCGTCTCCACGCCAATCTGCTGCTCAACCGATATTTTTCGATCTGCGACGAGCCGGACAAAGAGATCGAAGGCCTTGCCGCCCTCCCCCTTTTTCTTGCCTTGCGCGCCGCTATTCGCGCCAAGGTGGCGAATCTCGAGCCTCAGAAGAGCGAGGCCGCTATCGCGCTCGCTCAGCATAATTTCGCCGCGGCTTCTGCTTTCCTTGAGCCTGGCCGACTCGAGCTGGTCGCGATCGGAGGTCTCTCCGGAACCGGCAAGAGTTCGCTCGCGCGCGCGCTGGCCGCGTCGATTGGACGCGCGCCCGGCGCGCTCCATCTGCGGAGCGACGTTGAACGCAAGCGCCTCTTTAAGCTTGCCGAGTTCGATCGCCTGCCGGACGCGGCGTATCAGCCCGAAGTCTCGGCGATGACCTATGCCCATTTGCGCCGATTGGCGGCGATCGCGCTTGCCGCGGGTCAAAGCGTGCTGATCGACGCCGCGCATCTCAAAGAGGAAGAGCGCTTCGCCGTGACTGAACTCGCCAGCCGCAGCGGCGCGCGTTTCACCGGTCTTTGGCTCGATGCGCCGACGGCCGTGCTCAGCGAGCGGGTCGCAAAACGAGGCCATGATGCGTCGGATGCGACGCCGGCGATCGTTGCGGCTCAGGCGAAGGAGCCCCTTGGCGTCGTCGAATGGCGACGACTCGACGCTTCCGGTCCGCTCGAGACTCTTGTCGATCAGGCTCTTGCCGCGATCCAAGGCTGATCCCTAATGCGAACCGGTTCTCAAGCATCAGGAGGCAGCAGCACCGCAGCGCCCTCGAGCCGGCCCGCCCGCAAGTCCTCCAAAGCGTCATTCGCGCGTTCGAGCGGATAGGTCTTGGTCGAAGTCTCGATCCCTGCCTCTGAAGCGAATCGGAGAAACTCTATCCCGTCCTGGCGGGTCAGATTGGCGACCGAGCGAATCTGACGCTCTTCCCAAAGCAAACTATAGGGAAAGCTCGGGATGTCGCTCATGTGGATGCCGGCGCAGACAACGACGCCGCCCTTTCGGACGCTTTCGAGCGCCGTGGGCACGAGCGCGCCGACAGGTGCGTAAATGATCGCTGCATCGAGCGGCTGCGGCGGTTTTTCGTCCGAACCGCCGGCCCAGGCCGCGCCCAGCCGCAAAGCGAATGCCTGCGCCTTTGCGTCTCCTGGACGCGTGAAGGCGTAGATCGTTCGGCCCTGCTTACGCGCCGCTTGCGCGACGATATGGGCCGCGGCGCCAAATCCATAGAGGCCAAGATTTTTTCCAGGACCAGCGAATCCCAGCGAGCGCCAGCCGATGAGGCCGGCGCAGAGCAATGGCGCAAGGGCGGCCGCGGCGCCTGTCTCTTGCAAAGGAAAGGCGAAACGCGCGTCGGCGACCACATGGGTCGCATAGCCCCCGTTTCTGGTATAGCCCGTGAACAAAGGCCGATCGCAAAGATTTTCTCGACCGCCCACGCAATAAGGACAGATCCCGCAGGTATGCCCTAGCCAGGGGATGCCGACTCTCATGCCGATCTGAAAGCCAGTGACGTCAGCCCCGAGCGCATCGATGCGCCCGACGATCTCGTGCCCTGGAATGATCGGAACCTTTGGGTTCGGCAGTTCGCCATCGACGACGTGAAGGTCAGTCCGGCAGACGCCGCAAGCTTCCACCCGCACCCGCAGCTCGCCCTGGCCCGGGATCGGGTCGGGCATTTCCTCGAAAACCAGAGGCGCTCCGATCCTCTTCAAAACCATGGCGCGCATGATGGACTCTTTGACGGCCGCGAGGCCCGGCCCGACGCTTCAATGCGACAGCAGATGGCAGCGCGATGTTTGCTTGAGAAGATCATGCGTCACGCCGCCCAGAATCCATTCGCGCAGCTTGCTATGGCCATAGGCTCCGGCGACGAGGAGATCCGCGTCCTCTTCGGCCGCGACCTTGTCGAGCTGCTCGGCTGCATGTCCGTGCAAGCGCTCCACCCGGCCGGCGGCGTTCACGCCATGATGGCCGAGCCACGCGACGACATCCGCCACATTGCGATTCGCCAACTGGGGATCATTGTCCTCGTCGATCGCCACGACGATCGCCTTTTGCGACAGCTGAAGGAGCGGCAAGGCGTCAAAAACCGCGCGCCGCGCTTCGCTCGCATCTTTCCAGGCGATGAGGATCCGCTCGGCCTTAAGGGCGTCGACATCATGCGGGACCAGGAGCAAGGGCCGGCCGGCGCGCCCAAGCAAATCGCTTGGATCGAATTGGTCGCTGAGATCTAGCTTATCGTCGCTCGCGGTCTTCCCGGCGATGATGAGGTCGGCCGCGCGGGATTGCTCGGCGATAAAAGGCGCGGGCCGTTCGATCGCGGTGCGCCATTCGATGTCCTTGACCCGCCCGGAGAGCGCTGTGCGAAAGCGCTCCTCCGCCTGCTGCATCCGCTGCTTGATATCGGCCAGATCGCGTTCGGCGATAAAGGCCGAACTATAGCTGTCGGCATAATAGACCGGCGTGACTTCAGCCTGAGCGGCTATGCCTATGATGCGGGCCTTGAACCGTTCGGCGAGATCGCCGGCGACCTTGAGCCTCGCATCATTGCGATAGTCCAGATCGACATGGACCATCAAACTGGCATAGGACATGACCAACTCCAAAATAACCGCCTTGGGGCCTCGTCTTCGCTTCCTATTTCAGGAGCAAAGCTCGCGCGTTGATCCGGATCAAACCACTGAGACCGAACGCGCGCGTCTCGCCGTCAATGATGTCGTCGGCAGGGAGCTCTTGGTCCTGGCCAAGGAAATCATGGCGTCGGCATTCGATCTTGCCGCGCGCCCGCATCGGTGTCGGCCGGCGATCCTTCTTTTTTCGATCCAGCCGGAAGGCTCGATCCGAGGGGAAACGGCTTTTCGGCCGTTTTGATCAGATTTGTCGTGGAATGGCCCGCGGAAAGATTCGCCAAGACGACTCTGCCGCCGCGCGCCCGCACTATATCCGCGCCGACGACCTTATCCTCCGTATAATCGGCGCCCTTCACGAGGATGTCGGGCTGCAAGGCCCTTAGAAGCTCGAGCGGCGTATCTTCATCGAAAAGGACGACCGCCGACACGCCCTTGATCGCTCCAATGACCGCCGCCCGGGCGTTTTCATCTTGAATCGGTCGCGAAGGCCCCTTCAAGCGGCGGACCGACGCGTCCGAATTGAGCGCCATGATGAGTCGATCGCAAGTTTCCGCCGCTTGGCGGATCAGGGAGATATGGCCCGGATGCAAGAGATCGAAGCAACCATTGGCGACGCCGACCGTCAGTTTTTCCTTCGCCCAGGCCCAACGCAAGGCGACCGCCCCGGCGGTATTGACATGCCGCCCGTCGTTCACGGAGGGCGAGGCCATCTCTGACGCCAGCGAGGCGTATAATTCGTCCGGCGTCACGACGGCGGTGCCGACTTTCGCGACGACGATGCCCGCGGCGTGATTCGCCATTTTCATGGCGTCCAGAATCGGCAGTTCCGCCGCCAGCGACGCAGCCAAGACCGCGATGACCGTATCGCCAGCGCCGGACACGTCGAAAACGTCCTGCGCCACGGTGGCGAGATGAATCGGAGCGCCCTCGGCCGGAAAGAAGGACATGCCTTTTTCCGAACGCGTCAGAAGAATATTGGCGCCCGAAATCTCACGCGCGCGGGAGGCGGCCGCTGTCGCCTCCTCGTCCGTCTCGCAGGGCAATCTCGTCGCGGCGGTCAATTCCTTCCGGTTCGGGGTCAGAATGCGGGCTCCCCGATAGACGGACAAATCGGTTCTCTTTGGATCGACCAGCACCTGCTTGCTGGCCGCCTCGCACCGGCCAATGATGGCGCGTAAAACCCGGTCGGAAAGGACGCCCTTGCCATAGTCGGAAAGAATGACGACGTCGGCGGGCTCGATGGCGCTGAAAGCCGCCTCGATTACGCGATCTTCGATCGCTTGGTCAAAAGGAGACGTATCTTCATGATCAATGCGAATGATCTGCTGATGCGCTCCGAGAACCCGGAGCTTCCGGGTCGTCGGCCGCCGCGCGACCCCGATCACGCCGGATACGTCGATGCGGCCATGGCCATGCAGGCTTTCGATCAAATGGTCGCGGGCCTCGTCCATTCCGGTCAAGCCGACGACATTGACGAACACGCCGAGCGTCGCGAGATTCGCCACGACATTGGCGGCGCCGCCGGGAACCGATTTTTCCGACAGCGAGCGAACGACGGGCACCGGCGCCTCCGGCGAGATTCTGCTGACGTCGCCTTGGAGATAGCAATCGACGATCAGATCGCCGATGACAGCCGCCCGACATTTCGCGAAACGATCGAGAAAATTGAGCATTCCAAGATCCGATTCGTGAGCTGAAGGCATTATAGGTAAAACCGTTGAGTTATGCGATGGGCGGACGATAGCCGATGATAATTCGAGCCGCGACGAATTTTATCTTAGCCTTAAATGGCGATCTATACAAAACGCCCAATTGTTGGCTCCAGTTTGACAGTTACATAACCTATACGGACAGCGCTGTTGGAGTTCTTGAGTAAGGCGCGCCCCCACTGTTCAAACTTCCTTGATTGTCGGCCTGGAGGATTTTCAACCCTAGTAGATCCAGATTCGCCTTCGCGAAATGCGACGGACCAAAAACTAAGTCGACGCCTTTTGATATGGCGGAAAGGCGCGCGTCAGCTCCGCGGCCGCAAAGAAGACATGATAGAGGGAGCTGGCCGGGACATAGTCGACGAGAGGCTTGCCGTCCGCGCCAATGTGATCGATCCAGCCTCCTGCAAAGGGCTTGTCGAGAAAATGATCGAGCAGGGCCGAAATCATCGTCGAGGCGAAGCGGGGCGCGGCGCCCTCGCGAAACAACAGACGGCTCGCAACCGCCGCTTTGGCGCCTTCGGCATGCGGCCAGATCCGATGTGATTGCTTCAGCACGCTCATATCTGTTGCGAGTTCGTCGAAGACGAGCCCATTTTCGCCGACGCCATTTTCGCTCGCGCTGAGCATCAAGCGATCGGCCCATGGACCCATGTCCTCGCCGGACAGATTTTCGAATTCGCGGAGCAGCCAGACCCACTCGAAATGATGGCCCGGCTCGAAAGTCCGCCGCGTCGTCGGGTCTGGATGATCACTCCAATCCTCGGCGAAATATTCGAGGAGAACCCCCTGCTCCGCGCGGAACAGGCGGCTTTGAAAGATCTCAACGAGCTTTTTCGCGCGATCGAGATAGCCTCTTCCGGGCGCCGAAACCTCAAGAGCGAGATAGGCCTCCAGAAGATGCATATGCGGATTTTGCCGCTTGCCGCGATCGACGACCGGAAAACTGTCAAAGAGGCCGCAATGAACGGGATCTTCGAGGCTCGCGTCTATGAAAGCGATCGTATCGTCTGCGACCGCGATAAGATTTGGGTCGCCGTTCAAGCGATGCAGCCAGGCTATCGCAAAGAGAATGAAGGCGTGCGCATAAGCGTCGCGAATCTCTGAGACGACGGCGCCCTCGCTATCCACAGAAAAGGCAAAACCGCCTGAGCGGCTGGATGGATCACGAAAATCGCGCAAGAGGGACCGCATGGCGGTCTCCGCGAACGCTGCTCCTTCCGGAAACCAGCCGAGATGCGCGGCATGGGCAAAAACATAGATCTGCCGGGCTTGGACCATGGCGCGCCGCGCAACGGCGACGACCGGTTCGCCGTTCCAATCCAGGCGCTCCTGAAAATGCCCGCGTCGGCGGTCGAAGCCGACCGTCGACCAAAGCGGAAGCGCTTTTGACGTCAGCCAATCGCGCAAAAGCCCGCTGAGAGCGCACGCGCGGCCCAATTCGTCGGCGCCTGCCGATGGTCTTGCATCGCTTGCTATAGACTCTTCTCCAAGAATTATCCGGCAGCGCATGTCCGCGAGCACTTCACTAAAGCAGATCCCGTTGCGACGGAAGCACGCACCTCGCGCAGACCGCCCCGAATTCAAAAGGAAGGCTGATTTATATAGCTCCGCGGCTCGGACAGCTTAGGCGGCGCGCGCTTGCCGCGTCGAGTCGATCCGGTAGGAAAGCGCTTCGGCGAGATGGAGGCTTCCGACTTTGTCGGCGCTGTCGAGATCGGCGATAGTGCGGGCGAGCTTCAATATGCGGTGAAATCCTCGCGCCGAGAGATGCAGCCGATCGGACGCCTCTCTGACCAGGGCGAGGCCGCTCGAATCCGGCTGCGCCGCCGCCTCGATTACGGCCGAAGGCGCGGCGGCGTTCGAGCCGATTCCGGGCAGCCCAAGCTCGGCGTATCGGCGAACCTGGATCTCCCGGGCGGCCGCCACCCGCGCGGCGACCTCCTTCGAGCCTTCCGCCGGCGGCGGCAACATCAGGTCGGCGGCGGCGACCGCCGGCGCTTCGACATGGAGATCGATGCGGTCGAGCAAGGGACCCGACAGGCGGGCCAGATATTGCGCGATGCAACGCGCGTTCGGCTGCCGGTTGCAGGCGAAGCCCGGCTCCGTCGCATGCCCGCAACGGCAAGGATTCATCGCGGCGACGAGTTGAAACCTGGCTGGATAGACAATTCGGTGATTGGCCCGCGCGATTGCGACCTCGCCCGTCTCCAACGGCTGCCGCAAGCTGTCCAGGACCTGCGGCTGGAATTCCGGCAACTCGTCGAGAAAAAGGACGCCATGATGGGCGAGGGAAATTTCGCCTGGCCGGGCGCGCGTCCCGCCGCCGACCAGAGCCGCCATCGAGGCCGAATGATGCGGCGCGCGAAAAGGCCTTCGATCGGTCAGGGCGCCGCCGGCGAGATCGCCTGCGACCGAATGGATGAGCGAAACTTCGAGAAGCTCGCGTGGGGAGAGCAGCGGCAGGATCGAGGGCAGCCGCGCCGCGAGCATGGATTTGCCCGCTCCGGGCGGGCCGTTCAAGAGCAGATTATGGCCGCCGGCCGCGGCGATCTCGAGCGCGCGCTTGGCGCTTTCCTGACCCTTGACGTCGCGCAGATCGGGCTGCGCGCCCGCCTCCCCGCGCATCGCCGGTCGCGGCCGCGCCATGACCTGCGTCCCCTTGAAGTGATTGACGAGCTGGATCAGGGAAATCGGCGCGAGCACGTCAATCTCCTGGCCAGCCCAGGCGGCTTCCGGGCCGCTGTCACGCGGACAGATGAGCCCATGGCCCCGCGCATTGGCGGTCATGGCGGCGGGCAGGACGCCGGCGACTGCCGTGATCGTGCCGTCAAGGGCGAGTTCGCCCAGCACCGTGTAATTCAGCAGGGCATCCGCAGGAATGGCGCCGATCGCCGCCATGATGCCCAGGGCGATCGGCAGATCATAATGGCTGCCCTCTTTCGGCAAATCGGCCGGCGCCAGATTGACTGTGATGCGCTTGGCCGGCAAGGCCAGCCCGGAGGCGTTCAGCGCCGCGCGGACCCTTTCGCGCGACTCCGCCACGGCCTTGTCGCCGAGGCCGACGACCGTGAAAACAACATTGCCATTGGCGATCTGCACCTGCACGTCGACCGGCCGCGCCTCGATGCCCTCGAATGCGACCGTCGCGACCCTGACGACCATGACGCCCCCTTGGCTGGCCCCGTTTTCCAGCCGAGCCAAGCTTAACCGAGACGCCGTCCGTTCGCAAGAACAACTAGAGAACGAAAAATGATCTCATGGCGTGTATCAAAGTGCTTTTACAGGCCGCGTCGCGAGCAACGGATTCGCCCTGATCCGAGTCGGGGCGAAGGCGCTCCAGCGATTCCCCCCTCACAGCACGCTCCTTAAAATTGTCCGCTCCGCCTCTTCGATAACCTGCGGAACGCCGACATGGAGCCAGAGTCCATCGAGCCTTTGGCCGAAGAGCCTGCCTTTTTCGGCCGCTTCGAAAAAGAAAGGCGCGAGGCGATAGACGTCGCGCGTCTCGCTCTCGAAAAGCTCGGGCTTGAGGATTCCGACGCCGGTATAGACAAAAGGGGCGACGTCGCGCTCGGGGCGCCGCGTCAGGCGGCCGTCGGCGCTCATCAGGAAATCGCCCGGCCAGTCGACCCCTATGCTCGCCGTCGTCGCGGCGACGAGAAGCAGAATGTCCATCCGGTCCGGGTCCCAGCCTGCGGCGAGGCGGCGCAGATTGTCCCTCGGGCCTTCAACCCAGAAGGCGTCCGTGTTGGAGACAAAAAAAGGCTCATCCGCGAGCAAGGGCAGCGCCTTGCCGATCCCGCCGCCTTGATCGAGAAGTTTCCCTCGTTCATCCGAAATAACGATTTTCGGGGCGGCGCGGGCGGCGAGATGGGTTTCGATCTGATCGGCCAGATAATGCACGTTGACGATCGCCGTCTCGACGCCGGCGGCCTCGAAACGGTCGAGCATATGGTCGATCATCGGCTTGCCGGCCACCTTGATGAGCGGCTTCGGGATATGATCGGTCAGCGGCCGCATGCGCGTGCCGAGGCCCGCGGCGAAGACCATGGCTTTGGCGGGCATGAAAGAAGACATGGCGAAGCCAGTTGCCCGATGGTCAGGACGCAGGATCGAAGATCCGCGGCAGATTGGTCTCATACCAGATCTTGAGATCGGCCAAAACCGGATGGTTGAGATCTTTCGCCAGATATTTTTCAACGCGCGGCAAATGCCGGAGATAATCCGGCTTATGGTCGCGCCTGTCGAGGCGGGTGAAGATCCCGAGGATCTTGGTCGCCCGCTGCGCCCCCAAAATGGCGTAGGCGCGCGCGAATTCGGCCATGTCGAACTCAGGCTCGCCCTCGCGCCGCAAGCGGGCGTAATGGCTGAGCAATTTCAGCTCGACGAGATCCGGCACGTCGACGCGGGCGTCCTGAAGCAGCGAGACGACGTCATAGGCCGCATGGCCGAGGACGCAATCCTGGAAATCGAGCAAGCCGACCTTGGCGACGCCCTCGCGATCCGCCAGCCACATGAGATTGGGGGAATGATAGTCGCGCAGGGTCCAGGTCGAGCGCGCGGCGACGACATCCTGGAGCGCCCGCCGCCAAAGATTGACGAAACTCGCCTTGACGCCGGAGGCGAGCTGCGCGCGGGCGATATGCGGGGCGTACCAGTCGAGCAGGAGCTCGACCTCGATCGAAAGCGCGTCAATGTCATAGTTAGGAATGCGATAGGTCTCTTCAGCGTTTATCGGCAAGGCGTCGGGCAGGCTCGCGCGGTGCAAGGCGGCCAGCGCCGTCGCCGCCCAGGCGTAACGCTCCTGATTAATACCCTCGTCGCCGACGATCGGCTCGTCGCCGAGATCCTCCAGGATGGCGAGACCGGCGGAAAGATCGCAGGCGATGATTTCGGGCGCGGAGAAGCCCTGCCGCCGCAGTCCGTGGTCGATCGCGACAAAGGGCCGAATATCCTCGGCGAGCCGCGCGATCGCGCTATAGGGCTTGCCATAGCGGAGCGGCGGCCCATCCGGCCGCGGCGGCGAGATCATCAAGACCGCGCTTTGTCCATCGGCCTTGATCAAGCGCTCATAGGCGCGCGTCGAGGCGTCGCCTTGCATGAATTGGCGCAGGGCTCGGCTCCAGCCGCTTTGGGCGAGGATTTCGTGGATCGCCTTTGCTTTGGCGAGCCGCGCGGCGAAAGCCCCTTCCCCAGTCAAGGTCGCCGCGCGGAATGACTCGCCGCGATCCCGGTCGAGCCTGAACCTTATGTCGAGCCTGTCGGGTCCGAGATAGCTTTCGGCCCGCTCGGGCCATTCGACGAGGACGAGAGCTCCGTCGCAAGCCTCTTCCCAGCCGAGCTCGATGAGCTCCTCGGGCTTTTTGATCCGGAAGAAATCGGCGTGCACGATCGGATAGCTTTCGCCCTCATAGGCCTGCATCAGGACGAAAGTCGGGCTCGGAACCTCGAGATCGGCCTCGCCCGTGAGCAAGCGAATGAGCGCGCGCGCGAAAGTCGTCTTGCCGGAGCCGAGATCGCCGGACAGGGTCACGAGATCGCCCGGCCCGACCATCTCGGCGACATCGCCGGCGAGCGCAAGGACGCTCGCTTCGTCTTCGAGCTCTCGCGCCCAGTTCGATTCCGACGCGGCGTGCCGCGGCGCCTCAACGGCCATTACGTTCATGCTCCCTGCGCCGATTGAACCAGCGCCAGCTTCACACCCTCCGCCGGAAAGATGCAAGCGACAGTTGTCCCCTCCCCAGGCGCCGACTCGATCAGGATACGGCCGCCATGGAGCTCGACGAAGGAGCGGACGATCGACAGGCCCAGCCCGACGCCGCGGTGGCGGGAGCCGGTCGTATGCGTCTTGAAGCGATCGAAGACATGCTCGACGATTTCGGGCGGGATGCCGCGCCCGCGGTCGCTGACTTTGAAGACGATCTCGTCGCCGCGCCGCAAGGCGGCGAGCTCCACCATCTGACCAGGCGAGGAAAAGCCGATCGCGTTGGAAAGAAGGTTGAAGAGAATCTGCCTTACGCGCTTGCTGTCGGCGATGAAGGAGCCGACGCCCTCCGACACGGCGACTCGGAGCGTGAGCTTGGATTCATCAAGCCGATCCTGCACGCCTTCGGCCGCCGCCTGCATCGTCTGCGCAATGTCGACCTCCTCGAGCGACAATTCCATCGCATCGGCGTCAATCGAGGCGAGATCGAGAATGTCGTTGATGATGGCGAGCAGAGCCGACGAAGATTTCATCACATAGCCGGCATATTCGAGCTGCCTCTTGTTGAGCGGCCCGACTGCGGGATCGCCCAGAAGCTGAATGAAGCCGATAATATTGGTCAGTGGCGAACGCAGCTCATAGGAGACGTGATGGACGAAATCGTTGCGCAGCCTTTCGGCGTCGATCAGGGCCTGATTGCGCTCGGTCAAAGCCCGCTCGACATTGACGCCCGCCGTGGCGTCGATGAAGGTGAGCAGCGTCGCGCCATCGGGCAGCGGCGCGGCGGCGCAATCGAGCACGGACCCGTCGCGTCGCGGCTGGCGGCGCTCGAACCCCATGCGCTGATCCTGCAGCCCGGCGACCACGGCGCGCAACTCGACCCAGGCCTCTTCGTCGGAAAAGAGCGGCGCGCAAATCCGCGCGACGCGATCGATGTGCGGCCGATCGCCAAGCTGTTCGGGATCGAGCGTCCACATCCGCGCGAAGGCCGGATTATGCAGCTTCAGGCGTCCGTCGCTGCCGAAGACGGCGACGCCTTCCTTCAGCGCGTCGAGAGTCTCGCCCTGCACCCGAATCAAGGCGTTGAATTGCGATTCGAGCTGGAAGCGTTCGGTGACGTCGTCGAAAAGATAGGTGACGCCGCCTTGCGGATTGGGATTGATCACGATGCGCAAGGTGCGCCCGTCGGGCAGATACCAGGCCTGCTCCTCCGTTTCGAGCGATTGATAGGCGGCGAGCAGGGCCGCCTTCCAAGCCCGAAAATCGGCCTGTTCAGGCAAAAGCCGCGCCGCCCGCAGACGGTCGAGGATCTCCGAATCGGTTGGCCGCTGCTCGAGCCACGCCTGGTCGAGCGCCCACAGCTGGCGATAGGCGGCGTTGTGAAAGACCAGGCGCTTCGAGCGGTCGAAAATCACGACGGCGGTCGAAAGCTGATCGAGCGTGCGCGAATGCGCCTGCGTCTCGCGATCGAGAGCGTCGCGCATCGATTCGATTTCGGAGATGTCCACGGCCATGCCGACGGAGGCGTCGCCCGCCGGCGCGTCGACGATGTCGAGCATTCGCCGTTCGCCGACGACGACCGCCGGAGCCCGCCCGCGCCAGACGGCGCCCCCGCCGCGCTTCAGCGCTCGCATCGCGCGCTGGGCGTTCGAGCAGCTCGACGCCGCGGGCGACTGCGGCGGCCGGATCTCTAGCTTCGACCGCGCGGGCATAAGCCGTATTGACCCAGCTCAATCGGCCTTCGCCATCGCGCACCCAGGCTGGATTGGGAACCGCGTCGAGCAAAGTCCATAGAGCCTGAAGCTCCCCAACGGTGCGCGTCTGCGCCTCGTGCAGGCGCATGATTTCCTGTCGCTCGCCCGAAACATCCCTTATGCGCATGACGGCGAGGCCGTTGACCGGGCGGCCTCCTATTTCGAGATGGCGTCCGTTCAAGCTGGTGACGGCGAAGCTGAAGGCTTCGCCGCGACTGCGCAGTTTGGCGACGCAGCCATCGAGACTTTGCGCGGTGTCCGGCGGCAGCCAGGACCCGAAGGCCAGCGCGCGGCGCGGGCTGGAGGGATCTCCGACAAGTGAGCAATCGCCTTCAATGTCAGGTTCGACGCCGGAGCCGGCCCAAGCCATGACGATCTGCGTTTCGGCGGCTAAAAAAAGCTCGGCGCGGTCGAGCCTCGCGCGCAACGCGGCGAGTTCGAGATTGAGCGAGGTTTCGCGGCGCATCCACCGTTTGCGGCCGGTCAAGTAAAGCAACGCCGTCAGTGTCGAAAAAAGAACCAGGCCCGCGATCAGCAAAACGGCCGCGGCGTCCCGGTTCAAGAGCAAACCACCGGCCGCGTTTGCTCCCGCGAGGACCGGGGTCGGCCAGAAGGGCGCGAACAAGACGAGAAAATAGGAGATAACTGAAACGCTTGGGCCGGACCCCAGCCGCGCGCAAGACGACAGCACAAGATTCGCCAGCGCCAAAAGCGCTCGTCCCAGAGGCGATCGCTCTCGAATCCTCGCATCCCACCGGCGCCGACGCCATCCCATCCACGCCTCCGACGCGGTCCGAATCGAGGACCGCCCTCAACCCGATGAAGTCACTTTAGCCATACGTCGGCTTTTTGAGAATCGGGTTAAAATTACGAATTTGGGGCATGCGCGGCCCGGGCCGTTTGATTTTTTCAGCCTCCGCTCAAGCTTGAGGCTCCAACGTTAAAGCGGGCGCCGCTTTAATCGAGGAGATTGAACAATCATCAGCACAATCCCGGAGCGCCGCCCAGGGTCTGAAGCGCTTTAGACGGCGATCATGGTTCTTGTGCGAGGCCTTGGTCTTTCCGCCTGCTAGGAGAAATATCCCCTCAAATTCGACTTCGACCACGCGCCAGTGATGCGCGGTATCGTCATACAGTTGAAATATGAAGTTGCAATTAGTGTCGCTTGCCATTCGGCAACGAGATCTGGGAGACGGTCGGCAACCGCGGGCTCGAGGTCAACGCCTCGCAGTTTCAGTTGACCCCGTCGGCTCCCAAGCGTGTCGCAGTGCCCGAGCTGGTGACTCTCTCACTGTCACTATCCCGACGCAATCTACTTCTTGGGGGACATCGTGGATAAGGCGCGCGCCAACTGATGAGAGTCCTTATCGCAACGGATGCTTGGCATCCCCAGGTCAATGGCGTGGTGCGGACCTTGACGTCCCTCGCGCGAAGCGCGCGCAATTTGGGCGTCACGATCGATTTTCTCTCGCCCGAGGGATTTCCTTCCATTCCCCTGCCCACGGACCCAAATCTGCGCTTGGCCTTGCCAGGCCGGCGCGAGATCGCGCAGCGCATCGAAAAGGCGCAGCCGGATGCGATTCATATCGCGACGGAGGGGCCTATAGGCCATGTGGTGCGCGCCTATTGCGTGAAAAATGGCTTGCCGTTCACGACGAGCTACACCACGCGCTTTCCCGAGTATATTTCGGCGCGTCTTCCGATCCCTGACGATTGGAGCTACGCGGTGCTGCGGCACTTCCATTCCGCCGCGACAGTCACAATGGTGTCGACCCCTTCCCTGATGGCCGAGCTCTCCCAGCGGAAATTCAAGAACCTCGGCATGTGGACGCGCGGCGTCGACACCGAGGCCTTCAAGCCGGAACATGCGATCGATTTGGGTTTCCCGCGCCCGATCTTCGTGAGCGTCGGACGAATCGCAGTTGAGAAGAATCTTGAAGCCTTTCTTTCGCTGGACCTTCCCGGCACGAAGGTCGTCATCGGCGAGGGGCCGCAAGAGGCCGAGTTGCGGCGCCGGTTTCCCGAGGCGAAATTTCTCGGGCTGATGGAGAACAGGCAACTGGCCGCGCATCTGGCCGCCGCGGACGCCTTCGTATTTCCGAGCCGGACCGACACGTTCGGCATCGTGCAGTTGGAAGCGCTGGCAAGCGGCGTTCCGATTGCGGCGTTTCCGGTCACCGGTCCGCGGGATGTTATTGGAAACAATCCGATCGGCGTGCTCAGCGACGATCTGCGCGCGGCCTGCATCGGCGCGCTTCGCATTTCCCGCGAGGCTTGCCGCGCCTTCGCGTTGACCCGCTCGTGGGAGAATAGCGCGCGCCAGTTCATCAGGCACATCAATCAAGTGGCGATCGGCAATACGCGCAAGCCGCGGGCTGTATAGAGGCCGAGCGGTCAGGCGAATTGCGCATATGGCTTTGTTCCCGGCGCAAGGGAACTGTGGAGGGATAATGGGGACGGAGTTCAACAACGATACGATCGAGAAAGCCTATGCGCGATGGGCTCCGATCTATGATCTCGTTTTCGGCGCGCTCTTCGAGCGCGCCCGACGCGCTGCCGCCGAGGCGGTGAACCGAGTCGGGGGACGGGTCCTCGAAGTCGGAGTCGGCACCGGCATATCGCTACCTGATTACGGGCGCGTCACCCGCGTCGTCGGCGTCGATCTTTCGGAGCCGATGCTGCGCAAGGCGCAGGAGAAAATCAGGGATCTGCATCTGACCAATGTTGAAGGCCTCTCGGTCATGGACGCCGAGCGCATGGCTTTCCCCGACAGCTCATTCGACGTCATCGTCGCGCAACTCGTGGTCACCACGGTTCCAGACCCCGAGGCGACGCTCGACGAATTCGTGCGCGTGCTGAAACCAGGCGGCGAGATCGTTCTGGTCAGCCGCGTCGGGGCGGACAAAGGTCCGCGCCGCGTGGTTGAGCAATGGCTTACGCCGATCACGCGGTTCCTCGGTTGGCGGCTGGAGTTCCCCTGGGGGCGCTATGAGCGCTGGGTTGAGCGGTCAGGCAGCGTGCGCGTGGTCGAACGTCGAGCAATGCCCCCCTTCGGCCATTTCTCGCTCATTCGATTCGCGAAAACCAAGGCGGCTGTTGCGCAGCCGGATCGGTTGGAGGCCCAAGCCGCCGGCTGACCGCGCATCCCAGGGCGCACCGAAACCGCTGCGCCGCGGGAACTGTGCCTGACGGCGCTCCAGTCGTTTGAGAGCGCCGTGCGGTAAGTCCCACAAATAGGACGACTTGTAAGGTGTTTGTGCCCGAACTGTCACATTTGGTGCGTAAACAATTCACGTGGACCATAAGCTATGGAGTGGGGAGGAGATGAACGGTTTTCTTCAGGATCTCAGATCACAGCGGTGGGATGATCATCGCTACTACCATCACAGCCGGATCAACCAGTCGCTGCATTTGTTCAGCGCGGTGAGCTTTCTGTGGACCTATGTGCTCGTGTTCACAAACCCGGTCGCGGCCGCTCTGGCCGGATGGCTGGCGGCGATGATGACCCGCCAAATTGGACATTTCTTCTTCGAGCCAAAAGGCTACGATGAGGCGAACCACGCGACTCACGAGTACAAGGAAGCGGTCAAGGTCGGCTACAACCTGAAGAGGAAAGTCGTTCTGATGGCGATTTGGGCGGCTTCGCCGCTGGTGCTCTATTTCAATCCCACTCTGTTCGGTATCTATCCGGCCCCAGCCAATACCGCCGAATTCGTGCGGGAGCTGGCGCAGATCTGGCTATTCATCGCCGCCGGCGGACTGATTTTCCGCACTGTTCATCTGTTCTTTATCAGGGACGTGCGGACCGGCTTGGTTTGGCTGACGAAAATCCTGACGGATCCCTATCACGACATCAAACTCTACCACATGGCGCCGCTTTACCTGCTGCGCGGAGAGTTGTTCGATTACGCGACGCCCGAAGAACAACACGTATAAAACCAGCTCCGCCGTTTCGGCGCGGACCGAGCGGCGGAGCGTCTATCCCGGGCTGAAGCGGCGCGCGAGGATTTCCCGCAATATGCGCCGCTTTATCGATTTATTCGTCGCCAAGGGGTCCGACCACCACCAGCCGTCCTGCTGCATCGTTTTGGCGGCGGCGATGAAGCGGTCTACGACCGTCTCGAAGTCCACGTCGGTGTAATTCAAACTGAAGATGATGCGGCCCGTTCCGATCCAACTCAACGCCAGCCCCTCGGCGCGAAGGTAGTATTGAAACATCCAGTTGTAGCGCGACGGCCGTGTGTAGTAGATGGTCCAGATAGAGGACATGTTGGCGACCTGGACCGGTAGATTCTCATCGCGCAAACGTTGGTTGAGCCGGTCCGCCCGATGATTCCACACCGCGTCGAGATCTCGATACAGGTCGCGAATTTCCGGTCGGTCGAGGCGCTCCAGGAACTCGTGCATCGCTCCCATCACATAGGGATGGGAATTAAAAGTTCCCCGCGCAAAGCAGATATCCACTGGGCGATCGTCGCGGTAGCGTTTCATCAGGTCTTTGCGGCCGCAGACCGCGCCGACTGGAAGGCCGCCTCCAAGCGTCTTGCCGTAGGTGACAATGTCGGCTTGAACGCCGAAATATTCTTGGGCTCCGCCAAGCGCAAGGCGGAAGCCGACGAAAACTTCGTCGAAGATCAGCACGATCTTGCGCTCGGTGCAGAGCGCGCGCAGGCGCTTCAGCCAATCGGCGTATGCCTCCTTGTCGAAATGCGCGCTTCGCGCGCTATCGACCAGCGAGGAGTCGGCAGGCGCGCCGGCATTTGGATGCAACGCCTGCAGCGGATTGATAAGGACGCAGGCAATGTCGCGGCGATTGCGCAATACGCGCAGCGAATCCTCGGACATATCGTTCAACGTGTAGGTTTCATGCGCCGTCGCCGGGTTGCCGACGCCCGGTTGGACGTCTCCCCACCAGCCGTGATAGGCGCCGCAAAAGCGCACCAGATGAGATCGACGCGTGTGGTAGCGCGCAAGGCGCACGGCCTGCATTACCGCCTCGGTTCCCGACATGTGAAACGAGACTTCGTCGAGCCCGGAAATCTCCTTCAGCCGTTTGACATTGTAGGCGATCGCCGGATGATAACCGCCGAGGACGGGGCCAAGGTCCCGCACGCGTTGGCTGCCGCGCTCAATGCAGTCTTTGTAGAAATCATAGCCGAAGACATTCACGCCATAGGATCCGGTCAGATCATAGAAGCGGTTGCCGTCAAGATCGGTAAGGGTCACTCCGGACGACGCCTGGAAGAAGGCGCCGGATTTGATATGTTCGCGCACATATCGGCTGAATTGAAACGGCGCCCGATAGACGTCCGTAAATTGAAGGTCGGAAACGCCGTCCTTGACCTCCTCCGTAAACCGGATCGTCTTTGCAAACCGCTCTTGGCTCAGTTTCGAAAGGCGCATAAATCCGGCGCGCCGGCGCGCGGCGATCTCCGCCGGCGGATTGTCGCAAGCGAAGAAATGCTCCTCGTCATATTCGTAGAACGGCACAAGCGAGGCGATTCGCCGCGCCATGCGGGCATGGCCGGTCAACGATCTGTGCTTCGCCTTCGAGAGCTCCAGCCGCGTCTTCAGTTTCACAGCCGACGTCGTCAACGCAGCCGCGCCAAGCGCATATAGCGCAATAAGTGTATATTGGGATTCCATCGTTCCGAGGCCTATCGAGGCGAAATTACCGCATCATGACAATTCGATCTCTTATCGCACAAGTCACCCAGCAAGAGGACCTCAATTTTCTGCTGACCAATCGGATTCCCCGGCGCCTGGCGACGCAGTTCATGGGCTGGTTCAGTCAAATTGAGCAGCCGCTCGTGCGCGACGCCTCAATCGGCATTTGGCGCCTTTTCGCGGATTTGGACCTGAGCGAAGCCAAGAAGACTCAGTTCACAAGCATGCACGACTGTTTCATCAGGGAGCTCAAGGAAGGAGCCCGGCCCATCGACGCAGATCCGACGGCGCTTGTCAGCCCGTGCGACGCAATCGTCGGCGCGTGCGGCTCGATCGAGGGCGTCGAGCTTATGCAGATCAAGGGATTTTCCTACACGCTGCAAGACTTTCTTGTCGATCCCGCGCTCGTCGAACTCTATCGAAACGGGCGCTATGTCACGCTGCGGTTGACATCCAGCATGTACCATCATTTCCACGCCCCTTACGACTGTCGCGTGGAGCAGGTGACCTATATCTCAGGGGATGTCTGGAACGTTAATCCGATTGCGCTCAAGCGGGTCGAGAAGCTCTTCTGCAAGAACGAGCGCGCGCTGCTACGGACCAGGCTGGAGACTGGCCACATCATCACATTGGCGCCCGTGGCGGCGATCCTGGTCGCCAGCATCCGGCTGCGTTTCCTTGACGCCCTGCGCACTCTTGAACGGAGAGGGACTCATGTCTTTTCCTGCGACGCGTCATTTCGCAAGGGCGAGGAAATGGGCTGGTTTCAACATGGATCGACCATCATCGTCTTCGCGCCAGAGGGCTTCAAGCTATGCGAAAATGTGCGAGAGGGAACCATCATTCGCGTTGGACAGAAGCTGATGCGCCTGCCTTAAGCGCCTGCCGCTCATCGCCATCGTCATAAGTCAGTCATACGCCCGTAATATCGGATTCCGATGGACGATTATCTGTTCAGCTATGCCGCGCCAAGCGATCCTCCCGTCAAGCGCCAGCTGATTCGATTTGTGGAGAAGGCGACGGGCCAACCCGCGTTGAAGCGGCTTTACTTGGCCAACCGGCGCCATCCGCGCCCAAGCGAAAGCTTTTGGGCTGCGGCCGTTCGGTCCTTGGCGCTCGACGTTCTTTACGACGAGAAAGCTCTGGCGCGGCTGCCCCGCACGGGGCCGGTCGTCTTCGTCGCCAATCATCCCTATGGCGTGCTCGATGGGATCGTGATCTCATGGCTTGTGCAGAAGGTGCGGCCGGATTTCGTTGTGCTCACGCATGCGGTTCTGACGCGCGCGGAGGAAGTGCGGGACTTCATTCTGCCGATCGACTTTACCGACTCGCCTGAGGCGCTTGAGACCAACCTCAAGTCACGCGCGGCGGCCCGGACCCAATTGGATAAGGGCGGCGCCGTCATTGTGTTTCCGGCCGGCGCGGTGTCGACCGCGCCCGATCAGCTGGGCCGCCGGCCGGCAATCGATTCACGCTGGCAGCCCTTCGTCGCCCAGCTCATTCAACGATCGAAGGCGACTGTTGCGCCGATCTGGTTCGGCGGCCAGAACAGCCGGCTTTTCCAGATCGCCAGCCATGTCAGCCAGACACTGCGGATTTCGTTGATTTTTCGCGAAGTTAAGACGCGGATCGGCACGAGCCTGCCGGTGGCGATTGGGGCTCCAATTGCGTTTGAGGACATAGCCCATATCAAGGACCGCCAAGCCTTGGCCGATATTTTGATGGCGCGCACCTATGCGCTGGCGCTTCATCCGCCGGCCCCCTCCCCTGCTCCGAAGGCAAGGTTGGGCGCGAAGCTACGCGGGAAATTGCGCAAGCTGCGGCGTTTAGCGGCTCGAGCCAGACGACCTCCGCATTGATATGACCCAATGCGGTTTCTGTAAACGCAAAGATTTGGCATCCCATTAAGCCTCACGGCCGACGCTCACGCACCCGGCGCCAAAATATGTGCAAGCGCTCATTACGAGAAAGGTGCGTTATTCCTTATTCTACCATATTGGCGGCGGTAGAGGAGTTCCCGCCGCTGGACTCTCCACACAGTCTGATTGATGTTATCCGCAACAAGCCAACGCTCTCACCTTGTTAGGCGCAGCATGCTTACCTAGCCGCCGGTACGCCCGAATGCTTGCCTTTTTTATCGTCGATCACGGCCGATCCCAGCGAAATAACATTTGCTTCTCCCACTTACCCGCTTTGCTTAGACTAAATCCTGCTCCTCGAAATATTTCTAAAAATTCAACTTCGCTAAAATCATTAAACCATCCAGAATATCTGCGTCGCTCGATTTCCTCGACTGAAGAACTAACACACGCTGCATATGAACATATGACGCTGGCAAAATTCTGCGAAAGAAAGGCGGACAGCCTTAACACATCATGCACGTATTCCAGGACGCCGCTAAACACGGCGACGTCGTGACCGCGCAGTTGCGGAAGCGTTGGCGCATTGAGATCAAAGATCACGATGTTGCGCGCTAACGGCGCCACATCACTGCCGACATAGCCACAGCCAGCAGGGAGCGCGCCGGCCAAAACTGAATTGCCTGCTCCGAATTCAAAAACACGCTCTCCTGGACGCACATAACTTGCGAGTAGTTTGCTTCGCTGCCGCCAGGACTCATAGTGCGATGCGACGCTTCGCCATCGCTCCGTATCGGTGCGGCGCTCATGGCGTAAAATCTCTGTCCGCGAGATTCTATCTTTCCTCTGAGATTCATCCGCTTCGACAAAAGGCAAAATGGCCCCAGATAGCTCGCAACGCTTAGCGTTGGCGCTCTGTGCAGGTATGTGCTCCTCATAGACTTCGAGGTCGCCGAACTCATTTTTGCGGACGGCATAATAGTGGTCGTACTCCAACTGCGCAGTTATATGAAGATCCCGCTCGATCGCATTGTTCCAATGAGAAATCGTCGGATTTGATGTCTTTCCATATACATCGTCTACTACATCGCTAATATACCAATCTAAATGCTGCGCCTCGTATGGTTCATATACCCGCAACGACCGCTTTAGACGGCGAAACCGCTCTCCGGCTCTATGCAAGGCAAGCGTTGTATCAATCATCGCCTCGATATAGGCGACTCTACCAAATGATATTGGCGTCCATTCTGGTTGCCTATGCCAAAATTGCTCAATATGCCGGTTCATCACGTGATTGAAAAGCGGATACGACGTTGGAATATCGCGAATCCGAAGCATAGGACCTACGCTTTCAACTTGCCGAAATGAATTGAGTAGCTCATCATACACAGTCAGAGCCTCTGGAGCCGTAATCGTCATGTCGACGTCGCAGTCGCTTACGATATAACGGGACGGCTCCGCCCAATCTGAAAAAAAGTCTCGTACTGTGTCGTTTACGTTGTCGAGATCATCTGGAGAGTTGAGCGCTTCTCGTCGTGCAATGTGCGTTCCGCTGCTCTCAAGCTTGTCGAGAATTGCAAGTGTGGCTGCATCAGTGCTTCCATTGTCGTGGACCACGATGTCAGTTGGGTCGTCTAGCTGTTTTATCGCGGCGATCGCTTTCTCAAGAAGGGGGCCACGATTGAATGAGATCAGGAATGTCGGTAATGGCCGCGCTCGACATACGTTCGTCGGAATTATCCGACGATCCTGCTCCTCACATATCTTATTTAGCAAATTGTGGGGGAATGCGGCGTGAAGGGCCTCGACGTCAATTGTGCTAT